>JAZRVP010000296.1:0-12770 GCA_045599245.1 Myxococcota bacterium | reverse complement strand
AGTCGGTTTGACGCTTTCATTCTCTTCTAATTTCATTCAATACCAGCCTTTATATACACAACCAACACACAAAAAAAGTGAACTCTGATTAATTGTTTTTTCTGGGGCTCTGTCCCTGTCCTCAGTTCGCAATATGAAATGCACTTCGTTTCCCGAGCCTGTCGGCTCTCCAACTCGTTCATTTCATTTGCTCACAGGGATCTGTGGTTTTCGCCATTCACAGGATGGCGAAAACCACAGAGTCCCCCGGCTCTAATCGATCTTCGGGTAAAAGCCAAGTTTTATGCGACACGCCTTTTTTAACCATACCTCAATGGAATTAATGTCTGAAGTGAGCAACCCCAACTTTGCGTCTGTATTTGTAAAAAGCATCAATAAATATAATTGCTTAACACACATCCATCATGGCATCTGTTCATCATGGCACATATCATGCTATTCTTTACCCAATCGGCTCGTTTTGAGCCACATCCATCCTTTTTTTTCAAAAGGCAACTGATATGAAAATACATCTTCTATCATCCATAATCATTGCTGTTTCAGGTTCATTATTTGTTATTCCCTGCATGATTTCATCAGCCTTTGCACAACAAAGCCAAATTCAAATCACCGTATCCGAACCGCACTCCGGTGCGGACAGCAATGTGCCTTCTTCTGACGCCTCAGCCCCTGTTCTTAATATCGGGGATGACGACCTCCAAAGAGCTGACAATCCCCGCCTCAGACAACGAAGAAATCAGCGGTCTTCCGACGATCTCGTTATCAATGACGGATCACTTCAAAATGATGAAAACATCCGCGAAGGCAGAGGGCAGAGATATAGACATCAAAGAGGTGGATGGAAAGTCGACGATCTCGGTATCAATGACAATTCACTCAAGGAGGATACGCCCAAAAGCTCAGTATTTTACATTGAAAAAGATAATCAAACACCGACTGCAATCACCATTCCATCCAAAACAACCATTTCAAAAGACAGAATTTATGATCCCCTTTATTCACCGTATTATGCATCACTCAATGATAAAGAGAAAAATATATATAAACAGTTTTATGATGCCATTATTCATCTTAAGAAAGAAATCACGATTGATGATTACGATACAGCGGTCGAAGCATACGGAAAAATTCTTGATGCCATTGATTACGATCACCCAGAAATTTTCTGGCACAAGAATACGACATGCTGGCTTCATTCAAGCAGCCTGCATGGACAGAGTATCTCCTTTGAATTCAACTACAATCAATTTGCGGAAAATCTGCCCTACTACCGCGATCTCATCGAAAAAGAAGCCGAAAAGGTTGCCGCAGGTGCACGGAAATTGAAACGCCCCATCGATCAGGAACTCTATGTTTACGATTATCTGACCAATACCATTCAGTATGTTGACGACAGTGAAGAAAGTCAGACGATTTACGGAGCGCTCATCAATCATGAAACGGTATGTGCAGGATTTGCCAAAGCATTTCAGCTGATCATGCGAAGACTCGGAGTTCCGACCTATTATCTTTCGGGTTACAGAACAGACTATTTACAAGACGGAACCCCTGATACCGGAACGCATGCCTGGAATGTCATCATCATTGACGGAAAATCATATAATGTTGACCTCACAGGAAGCCATGTTCAGGTCAAAACGCGTTCGAGAAAGAAATTTGAATATGTTTCCTATCAATATTTCAATCGCACTGATCAATATTTTAAAGATGAAGGCTATGATTTTACGAATGTTGACAGCCCGGAACTATTTCCAATTTATCCGGCGGCAGTCTCGACGGATGCAGACATTGAGCACGCCAAAGGACCTGAATTATTCGTTGCTCAACTTGCAAAAGAATATCCCGTCACAAAAGATAATATCGCCTATAATTATAATGATTACACGAAACACATGCAGACACAGCTGATGAAACAAAATGGACTTCAAATGACGACCTATACGATTTTTGCCAACAAACAAGCGTATGAAGCCGCCCAAAATTCGACGTGGGAAATCAGAGAACGTGACTTTTTGACGCCGGTTTATCAAGCCAAACAGATCGACGCCAAAGATGTCGCCATGAGAACCATCGATCTGACGGACAATTACGTATTATTTATCGAGAAATACACATTTAAGTCGACCCGTTCCAAATGATCAGAATTGAAGGGAACTGAACGATTTGACGAGCGTGAGCCCGCATGCCGGAGCCGTTTCACCTGCCATCACGCGTTGTTTTGAATTGAGGATCTGAAGCATTTGTGCGGGATCGCGACCAAGCCCAAAGCTGATAAGCGTTCCCGCAATGATGCGCACCATCTGTTTTAAAAAAGCAGTTCCCTCGACGTCGATTTGAATCATGGCGCCTTCATCCATGCAGTCATAAACATAAGGCCCATTGATTTGGGTGACATGAATTCGAGTAATGGTGCGAACGGGGCTTTTGGCCTGACAATCAATGGCACGGAAAGCAGAAAAATCGTGTTCACCGACGAGATACTGTGCGGCTTTCTGCATATTTTGGACATCCAATGGGCGAACATGAGCCGCGCGATTGAGAAGGAAAGGCGGCAGGTATTTTCCCTGATACATCCAGTAACGATAATGTTTTCCGCGACTTTCAAAACGCGGCTGAAAGCCGTCCGGAGCGATGCATGCGTGGCGCACTGTGATTTCGGGAGGAGTCAGAGCGTTGAGTGCAATTTTAAAACGTCCTGGGTCATAATTGCGTTCGGTGTCGAAAGCAGCGATCTGCCATTCGGCGTGAACTCCGGCATCGGTGCGGCTGGCTCCGCGCACATCAGTTGGCACGTTGTTCATCCTGGAAATGGCCTCTTCGAGACATCCCTGAACAGTGCGCTGTCCGTCCTGGCGCTGCCAGCCGGCAAAATTTGTTCCGTCATAAGCCAGAATCAGTGCAATCGTCTGCATATCACTCCCGTGTGCAACGGCCGCGAAGCGGCCCCCTTTTGTCATGCGCGGCGTATGCCCGAAGGGCATAGACGCGCAGCGCGGCCCGTATTCGTCAGAATAGGGTCCGCACCTCTCATCCCCTATCAATATCCTATCGTTGTAAGCCGGAATGTATTTGTCGAAGCATTTGGTTCTTTGATCGCAATATTCACATCGATATAGCCATGTTCCGGAATCGTTGCCAGTTCAAACGTCTGCGTGGATGCCACCAAATCTCCGACGAGAAGCTGCCTGGCATCGTATGCTTCATCAAAAACCGGACGTTCAAACGAGAGGTTTCTGCTCGCAAATTCGAAACTGAACCCGAACTGCTGCCGCCCGTTGATCGCCTTTTTCAGGTGATAATAAACCGTGAGCTGAAGTCTTTTACGGGGCTGATGCTCGAACTTGTCCACTCTGAAACCGATGACCGTCACAAACTCATTCAAATCAATTGTGAGCGGCGTTGCATCATCGGGAAGCTGAGCCGGAAGCTTCTCATCGAACGGATTCAGGGATTCAATCGTCTCGGAACTGCCGATGAGATAAAGCCTCGAGGACTGTGCATCCAAAACGCGCAGATTTTTTCTTGTTCCGATGGGAAAACGTTCACGAAATGCCTGATTCATGCCGAAGAGAGCATCCTTCGGAATGATATAAAACGCGTCATTGCCGCCCTCCTGCGTGAGCTCATCCAACATTCCCTGGCGTGTGATGTGACGCGCCACACTGAGTGAATAAGAGGCAAATGTCGAAATGCGGCAGTGCGAATTCTGGCAGACGTAGCCAGGTTCACAATCATGATATGTCAGACAGAGCTGAGAATTTTCCCCGGACAGCAAATAGACCGGCTCGGATTTATTCGCGAGTTCGAAGTAACGCTTAATAATGGCAGTCTCGGTGACGTGATCGGAAACGAAAGGTATGTAAGAGTAGTAGATAAAACCGGCACAGAGCATTCCCAAAATCACGAGCGAGATGGCCGGAGCATAAGGAATCGGCTCGTTTTCACCGCGCGAAACCCGCATCAATGTGGTACTTGAACTGTTTCTTGAATCACGGCCCGGTGAGAGGAACTGTGCACGGAAATCGACAATTTTCTCCTGAATTGCCTCGGCCGCACCAGTGAAAGACACGAGCGTAAGAATGCCAAATGCAATGCTGAAATACACGATATTGGCACGATACTGTTCAAAAGCAGAAACCGTTGCCAAATCCCAAAGCATCTTAGGATCGGTCAGCAGATATCGAACGAGTCGGAACGGCTCGCCGTGAAGTTCATAAACGGCGATACCGAAAACGGCAAAAGCAGCGATAATGAGCCCAAGACGAGCTTCAAGACTTTCGCGAAGAGCCGTCCAAAACCGCGATGAAGTCAGGGCAACCGCAAGCAAAATGGCAACAGGAATGACGCCGACAAAGATATCGTGACGACTCTGATTGATGCCGAAGAAAAGACCGACGATTGAAATTATCACCCAGCTCAGGAGGATACTTTGGAGGGACGATCGTCCGTTATAGGCTGCATCTGCGCCAACGGAAACGAACTCACCTTTGAATTCCGAACGAGCAATGCAAAGTTTCTGTCCGGAAATCAGGGCGCAGACAAAGACGATTGGGAAGAAGCACCCCCAGGGCATCAGACCAAAGAGAAGGACATCGAGCCAGGATGCCCAGCGAATGTTTTTAGGTTCCTGAATATCAGTCAGAATATCGCGAGAAACAAATCCGTGCTGGCCATTTCCGTTCTGAACCTCGACCCATGCCATATCGGGCTCATCATTAAGAATTCTGAGAAGTTCATGAGGATGAAGCGGAACGGAGAGTTCACTACCCGCCTCATGCTCACTGTTCAGGGAAGAGGTTTCGACGCGCATCCAGGCCTTTTCCGGGGAATTTTTGAGAGCAGTACGACTCACGCGGGCCAGCGGCATGGTGGACTGTCTGTACGGCGTATTGGTATGATACCAGAAATAGCGAAAAGCCATGACAAAGGCATCATCGACAGGAGGAACTGTCTGGGAAGTCTTCGTTGGGGATTTCTTCTGGAAACGCCACATCAGATAATTCTCAAAAGCGCGTTTTTCCGATTCATTGAGATTAAAGATTTCAGTCGCGTTTGAATTCCAATTTTCGGCGGATTCGACGAGGATAAAAGCGTGCTGTTCATCGAGATTCCCGCCGACGGAGCGAAGGGTGCCGATGATCTGATTTTGGCGGCGTTCGATAGAGATGACGCGATCATCGACGAGAGCGTCATTGAGTTCGGAAAGCGTAATCTGAGTGCGGCCTTCAAGGGCATATCGCGCCTGATTAACATATATCCCGAAAACGCATCCCGAAAGGATAAAAGAAATGTAGAGGGGAACGAGAAAATACCTCGAGAAGATTGGAATAAATATATCTTTTCGTGCCGGATGTTTTCTGAGGAGCCCCCCTGTAATGAGAGCTTCAAGGAAGAGCAAGGAAAAGGCATACAGGCCGCCGGAAAGGAAAGAAAAGAAGACCGAAATGCCTGTGAGACTGAGCATGGCCCGGTTCATTCTCGAAGATGAGGCATAGCAGGCCAGGAGAAAAAAGAGATTGGGGACTGCGACGGCAAAAATGAGCCAGATATCGCCATGAATGAACTTTCCGGAAAGAACAAACATGGGCATGGTGAGCAAAATAGCGGTTGTCATCCATGCCGTTCTACGAGTTGAAGCCTGACGAACAGCCCAAAATGTCAAAAGGATGAGGAAAATGCCGACGAAAGCTCCGGGCAGTCGCAAAAGCATCCCATCCGGCACCGGAAAAGCATGAAGGATGGTCATCAGAAGCCATAATTCGAGACACGGCTGAGAGACAAAAGCACCTTCAACCTGAGGAATCCAGAACGATGCTTCGGCGATATTGGCCTGATTCATCTGCTGAACGGCGAGAAGCGTCGAAGTCTCCCAGGGTTCCCAAAGCCCCACATCCATTTGAGAAATACAGCTCAAGAAAACAACGGCTGATAGCAAAAGAACGAAGATGAGATCAAAAAGCTGCTGTTTACTGAACATGATTCCGAGTGGGTTAAAAAACAAAAAAAGCGCCAATCAAGGCGCTCTATTATCTAATATCTTTGTTGAATGATCAATTTTGAACTGCCGATTTTGACGAAGTCTCGGGCTTGACAGGTGCAGGAGCAGGCTCCTGTTTAATGACAGGCGCCTGCGACTTATCGCCAATCTTCATCGGCTGAACGCGAACACTCTTGGCATACTGTGTCACAAGTGAGATCAAGTCATCAAACTGAGCCTGATTAAACACGATGTTCAGAAGCACATCCGACTTTTTCGACTGAAATTTCAAACCGCCGAGCAGCTTGTCAAAGCCAAGTTCTTTGACATCCATATCTTTAGCAGCATCAGAAATCACAGAGGTCATCAATTTTGCCGTCTGAGACGCCGATTCCGCCGAAGCCATTTCAATTGACGACTCGAAATTCATGCCGTCTGAAAAATCTAATGACAAATTTCCCTTCATCAAATCACCGAGTTTGAGAACGCCCAAACCGGAAGAAGTCATGTCGATAACGGGATCACCACGCCCAATGAGTTTTCTTTCTTTTTCCGAAAGAGAGAAAACAAACCAGGCATCACGCGATTTGTTGACGCGTTTAAGTTCGGCAACAAGCCCCTGATTTTTTGGCCCCTGCGTATATTTTTCGTTATGCGCCTCGATGATTTCTTTAACGCGAAGTTCACTGCCAAGGATCAAGACATTGTCGAGAATGAGGAGACATTCATTCTCTCTCATAGTCGCAAAGTACTCGACATCCTGATAATGCCGCGTCACGATAGCCTGTTTATGATTGGACAAAACCGGCTTGTACTTTGTCAAATCTTCGGACGTTTCCCAAAGGACGATGTGTTCGGAACGTTCGACATCAGATGGGACTCCGACGACGACTCGAGTCAGAACCTTTTCCAGCACAATCCCGGCAGCCTTCATCTCTTCCAATCCCTGATGAACGCCCTTATCGGTATCAAAAAAATTCATGAGATACGTATATATCCGTCTCTGAGCGAGTTTGGACATATCTATGCCACCCACTCCGATATAATCACCTTTAAGCCAGGTCACCGTATCCACATTTTCAGCCAAAGCCGGAACTGCAGTCAGCCACAAAGCCAATAATGCACTTACAAATATCCCACGTTTCATATCAAGCCTCATTTTTTCGACAGGCATTGGCGAAATCTCACCCGAATGCGGGCTAATTTTACGCACGACATCCCATTCTATTCAAATTTTCGTTGTATCAATTCTCATTCTATCGAAGTTTTGAAACCAGATATGTCGTGAAACACCGACTCAATGCATCGATCAGCTCCGAATATCAGACCTGTCGGGTTCAACCGGTCTGAGAACGCCATTGTTCTTCGGCTGTTCACGCGGTTCAGTGCCGGGATTCGACGGATCGCGAAACATTTCGTCCATCATTTCGTCCATCATTCGCATCTGCTCCTGATGACGTTTCATCATTTCATCCATAAAACTGCTTCCGGAAGGCATACTGCCAAACCCGAAAGAAAAGCTGCCCATCTGATCGATGGCATTTTTTGCAGCATTCCGGGCATCTTCCGGAAGCTGCGAAAGGTCTTTAATTGTCGATTTATAGGTATCCGAACCGATGGTAATCTCAAGTTCAGTATCGGGATCATCGGGCGATCCATTTACCGTGACGGAATACGTCTTAATGCCATCCGGAGTTGACATCATCGAGTGAATCGTCGAATGCTGAGACCCCATGATCTGATTTCCGCCCTGCGGCTGAATTTGTTTCAACTGGACTCGTGGCTGCCGCTGATTAATGCCAAGGCCAGATCGCCCCGGTCCCGTCACCGGCTGTACATACTTCCATACGATTTCATCCGGAAGATTATCCAATTTCAAATAGATCTGACGATGTTCCCCTTTCTGAATGACATCAAGTGTTACTTGTTTGCCCGATGGAAGCTGTGACAGATATGACGTCAAATCCGACGGTCTGGAAAGAGAATGACCATCGATGGCCAACACAATATCCCCCTGAGACAGCCCGGCTGCTTCAATTTCACTGCCAACGGCTACGTTATTGACCATCAGCCCCTCGCCTTCTGACAGACGAAGATGCTGAAGAAGAAGCGGGGAAGCCTGAAGCGGCGATACGCCGAGACCAAGACGGGGACGCCCCTCCTGACCAAATGCCGTCATCCCTGTCATGAGGAAAAATATTACCGTCAATGCCATTAAAATTATCTGATTGCGTTTCATTGAATTCACTCCTTTTCCCTTGCACATTTGGGAAATCATCGTATTCCGACCATCTGTCGGTTCATATTCCCTATTAATGCGCCCTCACTTTTCTTTATTCCTAAGAGAAGGTCTGATTATTGTTTTTTCCCGGGCTTTTAATCATCCCCTTTTTCTCCTATGTGACGAGTGGAAACCAATTCCTGAACCACATCATGGTAAAGTCGTTTGCCTTATAAGACAAAATCGCATATTTTGCCGACCCCAGTTTGGGTCATGATACAAGGAGAATTGGATATGCCAAAAGCAATGATACTCGACAGTGAACTTACGGATGTCATTGCACTTGAGAACAAACTCGTGTCCGCAGGATACGATGTCTGCACACTGACCGGTCCTTATGGCGTTCTAGCCAAAATAGATTATGAAAAGCCGGACATTCTTCTTTTTAATCCAGACATGGTCGGACTTGACGCCGATGCTCTTCTTCTGACAATTTCCGCATCCAGTCATATAAAACGCATGGTTATCGTTCTTATCGGAACT
Source organism: Myxococcota bacterium (assembly GCA_045599245.1). Classification (GTDB taxonomy): domain Bacteria; phylum Myxococcota_A; class Bradymonadia; order UBA4248; family UBA4248; genus UBA4248. The sequence goes on along the minus strand of JAZRVP010000296.1, from coordinate 4,029 downwards.
GGAGAGCCCAAAGCGCTCGAAGAATACTGCCGGTCGATGAAACTTCATGGTTTTTTCCTGAAAGGAAACGGTTTTATCGGCATTGTCGACTATCTGCAGCATTTTTACGACTAAACAAAAGCAATGAACGATCGATTTGGCCCCTACATAATGCTTAAACGCATAGGTTGCGGCGGCATGGCCGAAACCTGGCTCGCGGCGCGATCAATTGCTCCGAATGTCCACAAATATGTCGTTCTTAAATGTATCCTGCCTGCCTGCAACGACGTCCCGGACTACGTCCGCCTCTTCTATCATGAAGCCGGCATCGCGCTAAGACTTCAACACCCTGACATCATCCAGACCTGGGAATGCACTTTAATTGAAGGGCGGCATGTCATGGTCATGGAGTTCCTCAAAGGCGTCACTGTGGACGAACTTCTCGTACGAATGCGAGAGACAAAACAAACGATGCCGCCCGTCGCCGCTGCACTTATCGCAGCAAAACTCCTCGACGGCCTCCAGTATTTTCATCAGCTCGAAGACGATGACGGAACCCCACTCAACCTCATTCACAGGGACGTCAACCCACAAAATATCTTCGTCTGCTTCGACGGCCAGTGCCGTCTTTTCGATTTCGGTGTCTCACGAATTGGCTCTGAAAAAGATGACATTCAACGGGGAATGATCGTCGGTAAACCCGCCTATATGAGCCCTGAACAGTGCCAAAATATCTCTCTTGACGGAAAAAGTGACACGTTTTCAATGGCCGTCGTCCTCTATGAAATGGTCACAGGATGCTCTCTTTTTGACAGAGACAATGAGATTCAAACACTCAATGCCGTCATCAATGATCCCATCATTCCCCCAAAGGAACGTCTCCCTGGAACGCCGGAACGCCTCTCCGACATCATCATGCATGAACTCGAACGCGATCCAGCAAACCGTTATCCATCAGATGCCCGTTTTGCCTCTGAACTGCGAACTTTTATCAAACAAACCGGTCAATCAAACGCCGGCACACAGCTCGTCAATTTCCTACAAACCTGTTTTGAAGAGCGCATTCAATCTCTCAAATTATTCCTCGCTGAAACCAGCCACACCTTAAACGAAGACGCCCCATCACTTGCGTCACTCGTCAACGCTTCAAAACAAATTTCCGACATTCCGGCCAGCAGCAACATTCGCGAAAGTATCTCGATTTCAAAAATATCTCTTCTCACAAAGGCAACTGCAGTTCAGTCTGCTGTCCCAAAAGAAGCCATTCCCGATGCACCACTTCCCTCGGAAGCCGAAAGAATTCAGTCTTCGGAAGTATCTGATTCTCCAGAACAGCCCCCGCATACGCTCAAACTGACTCATGCCATTCCCGCGCCGCCGCAGCTTGTGCCGATTCCAAAACCCAACCTTCAAATTCCTTCACAACCGTCAACCGTCCGACTTCCGCCAATCCAAAGACCTGCAAATATTCCAGCCTACTCCCCTGTCAAGCCACTCTCACAGAGCCTCCCTGACCAGTCTCCGGCCGCCCCCAAAACGATCAATCCAGCACCTAACCCCCCTGCCTCCCCTGCACTTTCCAGTCAGGTCCTCAATACACGCCTTCCTCCGCCTCCGGCCCATCACCAGCGGCCTGCCGGACCCAATATCTTCGGCAGTGTCCCCGTCGGCCCCCCTAAAAAACCTAAATAATTCTCACTTGTTCATGTTCTGATTTAATCTGTTTCAGAATCTCTGATCATGGATTCTGTTCACTCTTTTCCCTCTTCAAGGAGTTCTACTTACATGGCACCCAAACGCACGGAAAGCGTCAGAAATATCGGTATTATGGCACACATTGATGCCGGTAAAACCACCGTCAGTGAACGCATTCTTTTCTATTCTGGACGAACCTATCGCATCGCAGAAGTTCACGATGGACAGGCCACCATGGATTTCATGGATCAGGAACGTGAACGCGGCATCACCATCAGCAGTGCCGTCAATGAAATCCAATGGAAAGACACCGACATCTATCTCATCGACACTCCGGGACACGTCGATTTCACCGTTGAAGTCGAACGAAGCCTGCGCGTCCTCGATGGAGTCGTCGCCCTTTATGACGCCGTCGCCGGCGTCGAGCCTCAAAGCGAAACCGTCTGGTATCAGGCCAACCGTCACAAAGTCGCCCGTATCGCATTCGTCAACAAAATGGACCGTCCGGGCGCCGATTTCGATCGCTGCATTAAACAGATTCACGACATCCTCGGCGGTCATCCCATCCCTCTTCAAAGACCCATTTTTGATGCCCAGACTTTCGTCGGTGTCATCGATCTCATCTCGCGCAAAGCGTTCCGTTTTAACGACGCTGATCAGGGCTCTTCCGTCGAAGAAATGCCCGTTCCATCCTCCATGCTCGACGAAATGGAAACAGCCCGTGACAACATGATCGAAAAACTCGCCGATGAAGACGACGAAATTGCCGAGGCTTATCTCGAAGGCTCCGAAATCTCTGAGGAACAAATACGCACAGCCCTCAGACGCGCCACCATCGCACTCAAAGCTGTTCCCGTTTTCTGCGGCTCCGGACTCAAAAATAAAGGCATTCAGCCTCTCATGGATGGCATTGTCGATTTCCTTCCCGCCCCCTCCGATCTCCCGCATCTCGAAGGTACCGACTTCAAATCCAATCCTGTCGTTCATTCCAGAAGCGAATCCGCATCCTTCTGCGGACTCATCTTCAAAATTCAGCAAATCGAAGCCAAAAGACTCGCTTTCGTGCGAATTTACTCCGGTGTTCTCAAAGAAGGCGACACCGTCTTCAATGCCACACAGAAACAGTCCTTCAAAATCAAACACATCTTCCGGCTCTACGCAAACCGCGTTGACCGCGTCGAATCAGCCGGCGCCGGCTCTCTCGTCGCCATGGTCAAAGTCAAGGGAATGGCCACAGGCGATACCCTTTGCGATCCCTCTCACCAGATTCTGCTCGAAAAAATCGAAGCCAATGACCCTGTCATGTCCATCTCCATCGAGCCCGAATCCATCAAGGACAAAGACAGACTCGTCGAAGCCCTCACCTCCATTCACGAGGAAGATCCAACCATCATCTTCGAAGAAAATGAAGACACCGGCGAACTCATTCTGCGCGGAATGGGCGAGCTTCACCTCGAAATCGCCTGCGAAAGACTCAAACGAGAATTCAACGTCCTCGTTCGAAAAGGCAATCCCAACGTCGTCTGCAAAGAAGCCCTGCTCGGCTCTGCTTCGGAAACCTCCACCTTCGAACGCGATCACGATGGCGATATCATCTTTGGACAGGTCAGTGTCGAAGTTACGCCCCTCGACCGCGACAAAGGCATTTCGTGCAAACTCGACCTACCTCAAGGCCATCCATACGTCCGTCCCGAAGTCGCTGACGCCATCGTGGGCGCAGCAAAAGACGCCATGCTCTACGGGCCAAACGGTTTCGAAATGGTCGATGCAGAAGTCCGTATCACGGCTATCTCACAGGATGCAAAAGGCACAATCAACCTCATCGGTTCCCGCATTGCCGCCGGCGAAGCCGTACGTTGTGCATACAAAAAAGCCGGCACCAAAACGCTCGAGCCACTCATGGGTGTCGACATCATTGCCGCTGACGAAAATATCGGCGACCTCATCTCCGATCTCACTCTCCGAAAGGGCATCGTCGAAAACCTCGACAACGACCCCTTGAGAAGTGTCATTCACGCCATCGTCCCCCTGCGAAACATGTTCGGATATTCGATGAAACTGCGCACTATTACCCATGGTCGCGGCAATTTCTCTATGCATTTCCTGCGCTTTGACGCCATCTGATTTCCTTTTTTTGGGGAAGTCTGCGCCTATGCCTTTCAGACATACGGCGCAGTTTTGGCCGTGCCTATGCCTTTCAGGCATACGGCACGGCTTTTTAGTGCGCTCGGCGAGCGCACGTTCTAACGGGTGAAAGTCCCGAATCCGCCCGGTAGTGGGAAGGATATAGCTGAACACCAAGGGTGTCCATCGCGAGGTGGAATCTGAAGGAAGGTGTAAGCAAATCTCCGGTCT
>JAZRVP010000295.1:0-67619 GCA_045599245.1 Myxococcota bacterium | reverse complement strand
TCATCGACTGCAACTTCGTCGCCATCCGCCGGCTTTTCATCGCCGTCATCGACTGCAACTTCGTCGCCATCCGCCGGCTTTTCATCGCCGTCATCGACTGCAACTTCGTCGCCATCCGCCGGCTTTTCATCGCCGTCATCGACCGCGACTTCGTCGCCATCCGCCGGCTTTTCATCGCCGTCATCGACCGCGACTTCTTCATCCAAGTTCGTCAAATCGAAATCATTGTTTTCTGCCGGCACTTCCACTGTCTGTTCAACCGCCTGCACGCCTGCCTGGGCCGATATCTTCGACTGCTGTACATCCCACAGAAACGTAAATCCCAATAAAAACGCCGCAGTAACGATGAGTGCAACATAGATAACTCTGGAACTCTTCGTCTTGCTGCGCCTTTCAACGGCAAAAGAAACACCGCCAAGCAATATGCCGAGGACCGCAATAATCTTTATGACGAACATCTCAACCTCCGGAACGCCGACTTTTATGTCGAACCATCGATTCCCACGCCCGATTCTATCACACCATCACCACAAACGCGTAATTCTTTCCCTATTGTGCGTTTTCTTCATCCGACGGCATTTCACTTTCCGGCGCAACAAAGTCGATCTTGCTATCCTCATCCCGGCCATATTTATAATCCGGTGCAATGTAGCAGAATTTCTTCTCGCCTATGTCATTCCGGCACGTGTATTTGCTGCGGCAGTCACTATTTTTCTTACACTTCTTCAAACAGTAACTTATCGATCCCGTAAATGCCACACACACAGCCTCTTCCGGGCACTCCTCATCTGACTCACAATTGCTCACCAGACAATACCCTCCCGGTGAATCCGTGTCACATACCGTTCCCGTCGGACAATCATTCGATGTCGTGCATTTATCCCCCACAGACGCTTCACATCCAAACAATCCCGAAAAAATAACTGCCCAAAATATAATCTTTGCTTCCTTCATAATCCTTCATTCCGTTAAAATACGCCTCGTCAGGCGGCGCTTTCTTTATCATAAGTAAAGAAAATCACCAACATCAACGCTAATATTCCAGCTTACTGTTCTGCAGAGACTCACAAATCGACTGATATATGAGCAGAAATTGATAAAAGATGGAAATTTACGCAATTTTAAGGCAAAAATTGATGAGAGCCGGGGAGACCCGGCGAAATAAATAGCAACCATTCCAGGCAAATGCCTATATCCGGTTTTCAGGAGTTTTAATTCATGAATACAGACGTCCATTCTCACGGTCTCGACACTGATAATCCTCGCCTTCGCAACCAGATACGCGGCTGCCTTGTCGGCGGTGCCATCGGCGATGCACTCGGCTATACCGTTGAATTCTGCCACGAACCCGAAATCTTTGAACGCTTTTCAAACACCGGAATCACGTCCTTTTACATCAACCCGAAAGTCGGAAAAGCCATCATCTCCGACGACACACAGATGTCGCTCTTCACCGCGAACGGCATTCTCTATGCCCAGACACTCGCGCCAAACGACCTCTCAAAAATACGAACCTGTGTCGCACGACACTACGTCGACTGGCTCACAACGCAGTTCTCTTCTTTTGAGGCCATTCAAAACGAATTAAACGCACATGTTTCACGCCTTTTAAAAGTTCCCGGTCTGTTTTCACAACGCGCGCCGGGAAACACCTGTGTCGACGCCATCTCTGAACTCAATGTCGATACCCCCGACTTCATCGCCGACATCCGAAACGACAGCAAAGGCTGCGGCGGCGTCATGCGTACCGCGCCTCTGGCACTCGCTTTTCGCTTCAATCCATGTGACGACATCTCCTCACTCGATTACGAAGCCGCACAACTCGCCGCTATCACTCACAGCCATTCCCTCGGCTATATGCCATCCGCCGTGCTCAATCACATCATTTCGCGTTCCATTTCACTCGATCGAGACTCACTCGCAAACATCGTTCTCGAAGCTCTCTCTTCAACTGAAAAGCTCTTTCATAACGACAAAAATCTCAACCGGCTCTACCATCTCGTCCATCTCGCCGTTGAACTCACTAAAAATAATGCCCCCGATCTCGACAACATTCACGCACTCGGACTCGGATGGGTCGCAGAAGAAACACTCGCTATCGCCATTTACTGCGCTCTCAAACACCGCGACGATTTCTCAAAAGCCATCATCGCTGCCGTCAATCACAACGGCGACAGTGACTCGACCGGTGCCATCACAGGAAACATTCTCGGCGCATGGCTAGGCTACGACGCAATCGACGACAAATGGAAACCCAACCTCGAACATCACGACCTCATCCTCGATATGGCCGACGATCTCTACCTCGGATGCCCCAGCCCCTCTTCCGATCGATATGACGCATGGATGAATAAATATATGATTAATAAATAATATATCTTTGGGCATTGCTATCGGCCTTCGGCCGATACGCAAATGCACGCCGCGTCTATTGCGTTCGCAATACGCCGCGCCAAAGCCGCTATCCCGAACGGGATACGCGGCTTTTTATCTTTTGATCAAATACGAATCCTGCGACACGCCCCACGCATTCATGTTCACATCGTCGATCAAAAAATTCGAATGATAATCAAACGGCTTTGGCCCCATATAATAGGCATTGATTTCAAGCTCGATCGTGTCTTCCGAATATTGATAGGCCGCCCCCGCCTTCGTCGGTTCATAATTTCTCAACACCGGATAATCCGGTGCCAAGGCATCGAGATCGGGCAGCACAATCTCATTTCGTCCCGATGGAACGTACACTTCCCACAATAAATGCGATCGAGAAGCCCCGATATCACTCCCCAGTATCTTGTTGTGAATCGGCGGCGTCATGTAATTAAACCGGAGCACCGTCATATCGATATCCCCGGGGCAATGCCACGAAATGCGCCGCGACGGCGAAAGTGATCCGCCTACGGCATCCATGGCCGCATCACTCGGCGGCTTCGGCTCAACAAACGTCGGCAGTTTCGGCCATTTCCGGCCATCGTTCATAAACACCGTCTCAAAACTGCCGTCATCCTTCCCGGGATGCAGAATAAACGTCGATATCCCCGGCTGATCAAACCCGTTGACTGCTTTTCGCGCCGCCAGACCACACGCCATCGGATGGACATCGAGACCAAACTTAACCATCGTCTCATGCACGGATCGCGGATATTTCGTCACCATCGGATTCTTAAAATCTTCAAAATTCCACGATGAATTCACATCCAAAAATACATATCCCTTGCCTGTATTCATCAACGGCAAAAGCAATCCCATCGGCAGAGGCTCTCCCGTTTTCGGATCATCCGGCAGCTGACCAAAATGCAAATCGACCTTATCGACGTCATCCGTTCGCAAATCAACCGTCAGCTTGAGATCGATATCGCGCGTCTCTCCTGCCTTGACCTCGATTTCCGAAAATCCAAGGGCCATCGGCGTAAATTTCAGCTCGTATGGATTTTGCGACGCCGCTATGATGTTGGAACCGGCTCCCGCCAACGCAAATACGACATATTTCCCCGGGTTCAGACCTCTGAGATGAAAACGCGCCAGATTCGGATCGCCGGCATTGGCCAGAACGAGATTCGGCGGCACTTCAAAATACTCTGCCGTTGCCGAAGTGCTGTCCGGCGGAAGCAAAATCGCCCCCGTGTTCATCGAACTGAGTGGCTCATTGCGAATCCCGACCTGGACAATCGCGATATTGAACGTCCCAAAGACATTCACATTTTCTCTCGGAAACGACGGCAATCCCGTTTCTCCCCAGAAGCCGCGAACGGTTCCCGTAATTGAACTTCCTTTTGTCGCGGCTTCGGCCTCTGTCACATCCCGTTCGTGAATTCCCGCCGAAATCACGCGCGCATTCACATCCACCCATGTCACATAACGCGCGCCTTTTGCACCGACCGTTACCGTCACAGGACCATCGAGACGTTCATCCACAAAATGAACCCATCCAGCTTCATTCGTCGTCCCAGTCAAATGCGTCCCGTCCGGGAAATCAACCTGCACAAAGGCCTCCGGATAACCTTTCATCGTCTCCCCGACCCATTCGAGTGTGTTGCCATCAATGGCCATAACCCACAGATCACCGTCAAGACCGCCTGCTTCAGCATACCGTCCGGGATTGACTCCCGGCTCCTCCAAAACGACATGAGACGGATTGATCAACGGATCGTCATCCACTTCCGGCTTCTTGGGTTCATCCAGTGGATCCTTGGGTTTCTGCGGGTCTTTCGGATCGACATCGACCGGGTCTTCCGGCTCCTTCGGTTCCACCGGCTGCGTCTGTTCCTCCAAAAGCTTCAATTCAACGCGTATCGATTCGCTTGCACGGCCATCGGCCTGGCCTTCTTTCTGCGAATAAATCGTCACGATGGCCGTCCCGTTTTCCGTCGCCCGAAGTTTGACTTCATAAAATCCCGTCCCAATGGCCTGAATTTCCGACAATTCACCAAACGTCGTCGAGGCTCCGATATCCACACTCTGAATCCACTGCTGTTTCCCGTCTTTTATGCTGATTTGTATCGACACTTCGGCACTTTCTGTCGTCGCAGTCACATCCAAAACCTTTGGCGTCAAAAATATTCTGGGAAGTTCACATGGATCCAAATCTACGCCATCGAGTATCGTGTCGCCGTCCGTGTCCGCCTGAAACGGATCGGTTCCAAAACGCCTTTCCTGTTCATCACTCAAGCCGTCGCCATCGGAATCTATCCCTGCTGTTTCCGATGTACACCCCAGAATGCATGCCGCCAGAAGCCAAAGAAAACCTGCGCGTTTCATCACTCAAACCTCATGAGAATGGCGCCATGCCACGCAAATGCAAAACCTTCAAACCTTATGGCAGGAAACCCCGCATTTCCAGGAAGATACTCGTATTTTTCCATCTCTCTCGGGGCATAAAAATCAAACTGCATCCCCGTACTCAGCCCCAAACCAAATGTTCCGAGCATATACTCCGGAAGCCATCCCGTCACGCCAAACGCGATCTGATTTCGGTCGCTGTCCAGAACATTGAACTGCTTTCTCTGCGCCGGAATGGCCGTTTTTTCAAATGCATACCCAAACGACACGGCAACTTCATCCACAGGCATCCAGGAAACAGCCGCCCTCAGGCTCCATGCATCGTCAAATTTCAGACTCGCTACGGGACTCGAATTGAGCACACCGCCCTCGTCATCGACCAGTGTCACTTCGGCCGAGGCCGCAATAATGCGGTTGTAATACCGATATTCAAAATCGAGATCCGCCGCAAAATGGGCAAGATGGTCTTCAACCAGTCCCGAAAAATCATATCGCGCTCCGAAACTGAACAGATGCGGCTCCGAATACGCATATCCCTTCAGGCGTGCATTGATATTTCCGATAGATTCACTCAGATAAGTTTTGGCGGGCACATCGAGAGAAAGGCGTCCTGCCGCATGATATGAAAACCCGACATGAAGTCCTTCAACGGGTTCGGCATAAAGCCCAATGACCGGAAGCAGTCTGTAATTGACCGAAACATGGCTGGAACTCAGGTCACTGTTCCCGGAAAAGTCGATATTGACGTTTGCCGTGACATCGGGAATGAGATGAACACCGGCGCCGACGCAGATGCGCTCCCAAATGCGAACAGCGAGTGCTGCGTCCAGGGTAAGACGCCTGGCGTCGGCGCCTGTGGAAAGGATGACGGGTTCGGCAACGGCACTGTTTTGGACATCATAAAGCCGGCCGTGCGGCAGATGGACATTGGCGCCGATAAAGAGCCTGTCGCGTATCGACCCCAGCGGCAGCACTGCTGCAATACCGATTTCATATCCGACATAAGTGTCGAGATCGGCATCACTTCGATTGACTTTCAGCTGATCATCGGCAACGACGATCCCAATCGATGTCTCGATAGCTGCGGCATCGACGAGACGTGCCGGATTCGTCGATGCCGCAGCCACCGGTTCAGCTGACGCTGTGACGGCCATTGCCCGGGATGACGACTGTGCATCCAGACCAAATGCATCGCGAGGTGCAGCCTCAGCCGCACTGCTCATCAGCATCCACACAATCATCACGGTCATCAGCACAATGACCTGCGTCTTCTTTAACAACTTATAACTCAATCAAGCCCCGTTTATCGTTCTAATGCCTTGATGCCGTCCGCAATGGCCTGTTTCTGGAGTGCATTCAGTTCTCGAATGCCTTTCATGCCGAGTTCAACCATCCCCGGAAGCTCTGCCATCGGAAGAAGTGCCTTCTCGGCCGTCGTCTGCCATTCAATGACATCGCCATTCGGCGTCGCCACGAGATTCGCATCGATATCGGCCGATGAATCCTCGACAAAATTCAGATCGAGCAGAAGCTCTCCCGTTACCTTGCCAAGACTGATGGCCGCTACTTCCTGAACGATCGGACTGTCAGATAATAATCCCATTTTCAACAATTTATGAACCGCGAGTGACAGGGCGACAAATCCCCCTGTCACGGAAGCAGTTCGGGTTCCGCCGTCCGCCTGAATGACGTCACAGTCGATCGTGATCGTGCGGCATCCCAGTTTCCTGCGATCGACAGCCGCCCTCAAACTGCGGCCGATTAATCGCTGTATCTCATACGTGCGGCCGCTTCCGGACACCTTTTCTCTCGTCATTCTCGATGAAGCCGAGGCCGGAAGCATACTGTATTCCGCAGTCAGCCAGCCCATCCCTGCATTCTCCAGAAACGGCGGCACTTTTTCTTCAACACTGGCCGTACAAATCACGCGCGTATTCCCGCACGCAATCAGACATGACCCGGCCGCCGACGTGATAAAATTCGGCAAAATGCTCACAGGACGTATCTCATCCCAAACCCGATTCTGAAGGCGAATATAGTTGTGTGTCATGACAATTTTACTCCATAAAAAACAGGAACAGGCCATCCGCCAGACAGCCCGGCCGCGCCTTATATCGCGCATTCCCCGCGATTGCACACCTTTATGCTCTATGACTTGTCTTTCTCATCATTCGAAATCACGTACTGATACACATCTTTTGCGCGCGCCCCCGTATATGACGACACGATGTCGCGAATGTCGCGAGCAGAAATTCCTCGTGCCTTGAGCAGTCCAATCAGGCGAATATCATCCGATGAAAGACCTTCATCCTCGTTTTCTTTCGGCAAAACGCCTTCTATCACGAGGCAAAGTTCACCTTTACACGGCGTTTCACTCAGGCGATCATAAAGCTCACCAGCCGTCGTGCGTTCAATCGACTCAAACTTTTTCGTCAGTTCTCGGCAGAGACAAACGCGTCTTTCACGCCCCACCACGGCGATCAAATCCTCGAGAAGAGACACGATTCTCTGCGGCGATTCGTAACCGACAAGCAGCGTGCTTCGATCGGCAAACGCCTCAAACATCTCCTTTCTTTCCGACGCTTTTCGAGGAAAAAACGCCACAAATTCAAATCCTGTAAACTGGAAAAATCCGCTGGCACTAATTGCCGTCGGAACCGCACAGGCACCGGGCAGCGGGCAAACGCGAATACCGGCACTCAGACACGCATCGACGAGACGGCTTCCCGGATCGGAAACACCGGGCGTCCCCGCATCGGTAATCAATGCCGCCGACTGTCCCTCGACAAGCTTCGGCATAAACTGATCGGTCCGAAGCGCCTCATTATGCGCAAAATAACTCACCACGCGTTTGTGAATCCCGAAATGTTCCAGCAAAATGCTGCTGTGACGCGTGTCTTCACAAAGTATAAAATCGACCTGTTCAAGGACATCCAGTGCCCTTTGCGTCATATCGCTCAAATTCCCGATAGGAGTTGCAACGATATAAAGCGTACGCGGTTCGATTGGCTGTATTTCTCTCATGTTTTTCCTTATTTGGGGGCGAGCCTATGCGCCTTTGGCGCATACGTCTCGCATCAGGCCGGGCTATCGGCAACGCCGATACACCCGGCCATTTTTTATGGGATATTATCCCTCTCATTTCCCTATATTATTTCCATTCATCCATTGCAATACATACAAAATCGCAGACACATCCGTGCCCCACTCCCGGCTCTCATCATTTTCTGCCTTAAAATATCGTTTTGTTCAAACCTTCCTTAAGTTTTTGGTAAAATACTGGTCATGCTGCATAGTTCCATCAATATTTTTTCCCACTTATTATTTGCTTTTATCATTTTATCTAAATTTTCAACCGAAATTCCCGATCCGGAAAACATACAATCATAATATTTAAGGTTATCAATCTTCCATGAACTCAAATCCTGATCAAAGGCTTCTGCATCCATAAACATTTCGGACATGGACGTCACTTTCGATGTGTTCCATTTACTAATATCCTGATTAAATGCCAATGCCTCCTTAAACATTTCGGACATATTCGTCACTTTCGATGTGTTCCAAGATCCAATATCCTGATTAAATGAAGTCGCTTCGAAAAACATCGAACTCATATTCTTCACATTTGCTGTGTTCCAGGTTCCAATATTCTGATTAAATACGACAGAACCATAAAACATTCTGACCATTCCCTGAACATTACCCGTTTTCCAACCGCCAATCGGCTGATTAAATGACGTCGCAAGCAAAAACATTTCCTCCATATATTTCACACTCGATGTGTCCCAATTTCCAATATCCTGATTAAAAGAAGCTGCCTCCCTAAACATACTGCTCATATTCTGAACATTAGCTGTTTTCCAATTTCCAATCGGCTGATCAAACGACGTCGCACCACAAAACATCGAAGCCATGCCCGTCACACTCGATGTGTCCCATTTACTAATATCCTGATTAAATGTTTCGGCATGATAAAACATAGAATTCATATCCGTCACTTTTGATGTTTTCCAACCGCCAATCGGCTGATCAAACGACGCCGCACCGGAAAACATCGAACGCATATCCGTCGCACTTGATGTATCCCAACCTCCGATATCCTGGTTAAACGACGTCGCATCGGAAAACATCGAACTCATGACCGCAACATTCGATGTATCCCAATCGCCAATCGGCTGATTAAACGACGTCGCACCGGAAAACATTGAACTTATGACTGTTACATTGGACATGTCCCAATGATTAATATTAGAAATAAATTTATCAGCATTAAAAAACATCCCATCTGTCGATGTCAATTTAGAGGCATCGGGAATGTCAACGGCAGAAATCGTCGTCAACCCCGAACTGTAAAAAGCCAATTGTCCCAATCCGACAGGCCCAAATGATTTCACATCTGTCAGTGACCGGGCGATTATCTTATTTAATTGGCCGGTTGCACACCAATTGTCATATACGCCTTTGATTTTTACCGTATATTCTCCTGATTTATCATAATCATGTGAAAGGCCATCGTTCAAACATTGAGATATGTGTTCACTTTTTCCATCTCCCCATTCGACATCAAAATCACACGTTCCCTTGTCTATCATCGGAAGAACGATTGTTTTCTGCTTATCCGTCACCGTCCATACCGTCACAAACGCATCCGGCGCACATCGACCATCCCCTCGACAGACAAAGTGATAATCCATGCCATCTATCGTCTGGTCGGGCACGCATTGATCATCGCTCGTGCATTTAGTCGAACATTTATAACCGATAAAACTGTCACAAAATCCATCCCCTTTGCCTTCTTCACTATCGCAATCCGAATATTTTCGACATGTTTTTTCATTGAATGACAGATTTTCTTTATCATCGCGCATATAATTGTGATTGACATCAAGCTCATTCACATGAACCAAAATTTTGACCGGTTCTGCCAAAAGATTGTCATCTGAAATTGTAACATCTGTCGTACAATCGTTTTCTGAAACACCGGTAATGACAATATGCTGTGAACTCTCAATCACTTCAATCGCAGCACAATGCTCATCCTCGATGGTCACATAGAGAGATTTATTGCCGACGAATTTATTATTTTTTCGATATTCGGCATTCAAATCAATTATATTTCCCTGATAGAGTGTTATTTCTTTTTCATCGACATGAATTTCATAAACATCGGAAAGGCATTTGCCTTTGTCATCGCACCAGTCAGCACATTCACTGGGGCATACAATCTCACGACATGTCACGCCGTCTTCTTCACAGCCATTTTCGCATATTTCGGGGCATTTCTTTTCAATCTCACGACATGTCACGCCGTCCTCTTCACAGCCATTTATGCATGTTTCGGGGCAACCCTTTTGTTCACAAAACAGAATGCCGTCGCCTGCAATATCATGGCATGTCCACTTTTTTGCATCATCCTCACTCAAACAACGATTATTGATGAGATAGGTCAGCTCTTCTTCTGCACAATTTGATCGACATATTTTTTGTTTATCGATGTCGTATGTACAAACCGGATATTCATCCGGACAAAACCCTTTCCTTGTCTCTTCTGGAAATGCGGTTCTGCAAATCTTGCCTTCACATTTGACATTTCCCTGATCATAAATTTTCTGCCAACCACTGCATCGATCGCCATCATTGCCATCATCCATTGAGCAGCCCATAACCAATGAAAAAAGCACACTCAAGACAATCCCTTTGTTAGCCATGTTGATACTCCAAATAGAAAAAGAGTTGACACTTACTTATTTTAGCAGAAAAGCATTGCTATTTCACCAAATAATATTCGCCGTCAAATGCGACACATCGTTTCCGCACCAGAAAACGTGCAGTTCCGCTCCCTGCCCCCAAAAAAAGAGACGCGCAACACGTCTCTTTTTTTTGGAAAAACGCCTCACAGGGAGCTGCCGAGGCCCGAATCTATTTGCAGGATAAATCACCCAACACCTTTTTCCATTGTTCATGCTCGGCCATTTTACATATATTCTCTTCCGAAAGCCCTGTTCCTGTAAACATATCCTCTTTTTATTCATATTTTTATTCATAAGGAGACTCCACTTAGAAAAGAGTAAAGCCTTGCGATTTTAACAGAAAATAATTGAAATTCACCAGACAATATTGCCTATTGCTGCCGCAACCATCAAGAGGAAAACTGATCCATGGCACACTATGCCTGCGGTATACGGCTCCGCATTAACATCGTAAAATCATGTTCACACACAATAAATCGCATATTTAAAAATATTTTCAACCAAACAGTTGACAAAATTTATCTCATGATTAACACACAAAGAATAACGCCATCCTGTCAGCAGGCAGATGGCATACTTATATATAATGAAGGAGAAAACGATGCTTACAGACTTAGGAAAATTTTTGAGAAAACTCAGAATAGATCGCAATGAAGTCATGAAAGACATGGCCGATCACTTAGAGGTGACTGTATCGTTTTTATCTGCCGTCGAAAATGGCAAAAAGCGAATGCCGGCAACCTGGAATCGTCAGATTTGTGACCTCTATGAGCTTGACGATTCCAGTCAGGATGCTTTTGCAAAAGCCATCGCGTTAACCGAATCGAGTATTGAACTGTCTTTCGAGAATACAAATTCCGAAGCTAATTCATTGGCTGTTGCTTTTGCGCGCAAGTTTTCTGATTTCGATGAACGGCAGCTCGAAAAGCTGCGTTCACTTCTTAAAGGAGATGCTTAATGAATGAATCATTAAAATTCAGTACGAATCATATTCTGTATAAAGCAAGACCGTTAGCTCGCAAGTCCATCCGTGAACTCACAAAAGAAATTCGTCATTCATTAAATTATGAGAAAAAACCGTATTTTCCGATAATCGAATTCATCGAACTCATTCTTCCACAAATTGATCACCTATTTGAATTAGAGATAAGACCAAATTGTGAGATGCCAGACAAATGTGGCGAAACATTTCCGAATGAGCACAGAATCATTCTTAATGAAGACATTTATGTGAAAGCGATCAAAGGTGATGGATTTGCACGACTCTCATGCGCTCATGAGGTTGGACACTTATTAACCCATACGGGAGCTAACGTGTCGCTGTGTTGCCTAAAGCCTGGTGAACATTTAAAACCATACGAAGATCCAGAATGGCAGGCTGATGTGTTTGCCGGTGAACTTCTAGCCCCAAATTACCTCATTATTGGCTTATCGGCAAAAGAAGTAGCAAAACAATTTGGCGTCACAGTGCGTGCAGCCGAAGTACAGCTTCAAAAGTTATAAGAATATGGTGTTTAACTCTATTTTACTTACTAAAAGGAGATACTATATGCATCATGACTCATCATAATGGCTTTTCCCCAAAGACACAACCTCAGTTGGAGAACTGTGTTGACAACACAAAAAGTTAAAAGCCCAAACGAATGCGGGAACATCGGTTTGGGCCGTAAATCTGGATGTGCCATGAGCATCAACCAGTCGCATGGCTACGTATGGCACATCCTAATAAAATGTCGAATTTTTAACCTATCCGAAGCGCTGAAGCGGCTTTCAGTGTCAAGGTACCACTCGTTCTCAACAAAGGAGGAAATCATGGGTGGAAGAGGAACCTATGCAGCCGGAAATCATGTTGCGTATCAATACGAAACCATTGGCTATGTTGAAGGCGTAAAAGTCCTGCAACTCATAGATAAAAACAAAACTCAAAAGCTCCCTGAAGAATCTCAATCGTCAAATGCTTATATCAAACTCAATAAAGATGGTTCATTTTGCCAATACCGTGAATTTAATGATAAGCATGAACTTGTTCTAGAAATTGGCTATCATCCCGAAGAAATCGTCACCTATACCAAAACAAAGATACCCGTATTACATATTCATGAGTATCATCCAGACAAATCAGGAAAGGAATGGCGAGATAAAGCCCGAAAACTCACAAAAGAAGAATTTTCAAAATACAAAAAATATTTCGTGGGATTGAATCAAGAAGATCTCGATAAACAAAAGGAGTGGTTAAAATGAAAGGTGCTACCTGGCAAGAATTCTGTGATCAGGCTTATTACGGCATTGATGCATTTTTTAAATATCATGACAAAATGTATCAATTCGCTGGCTATTATCATAGCGATATTAACAAATGCTATGCCTATATAGACTGTTGGACAGAACAAGATCTAAATGCAAAACGCATTTGGGAAGTTTATACCGATAACCTGGAACAACGATGGCAACTCTTCTTAAATGCTAATATTTTCGATGGAAAAACAATCCAAGAAGTTAATGACGAGCTTGAACTCATTGATTGGGGGTAAAAATGACAAGTTACGAATACAGAAATGATCCCATGTTTTTGCGCAATCAATATGAAACACATGGAAAATATGGCTTTGCATATATCCGAAAACAAGAATTTGAATTTACTCAAGCGATGCACCTCGCTTTCATAGCACTCACAGCAACGAAATTGAATGATTCAGCCAATAATTGTTCAAAGATAGCACATGGTTTCCTCGATGATCACCGCCTCAATGTCTTTTACAATTCACCGGATAAACACAAACAAAAGCTCTCTCAATACCTTGCGCTTATCCCCCCCGACTATTCTGCTTATCGAGAAATGGATCGATGGCGAATGATTGAATCGATTGCACACAATCGATGGGTTGGCAAACACTGGCAAGAATCATGGGGAATGGACGTCATTGCATCAGTTACGTGGGGAGCTCCATCGAGTTTTGATTTTTGCTTTGACGGAATTGAACCAGGCAGCTGGGTTGCTATATCTGTTATAGGAAATCGAACTACTCCACGTGAGTTTATGCTCGGATATGACGCCATGCTTGAACATATTGCGCCATCAGGGATTATTTGTCTTGATAAACCCTATCCAGAAATGAGAGGCAATATTATCTATATCCCATATATTTATCCAAAACAGTCTCCGTCTACGCAATTATGGCTGCCATTTGCAGAAAACAGTTACTCACCTTGCATTTATAGTTAAATGAAGGAGATGCCCTATGATTAATGACACGTCTTAATGTATAAAAGACGTCGTTCTCATTGACAACACACTCAGACGCAGAAACAAAGCTCTGATGAATCGGAGGGCTGCGCATGAGTAGTGGTGCTTCAATCGGAATCGCAGCTGGTACGCCAGGTTCTCAGCGAACCTTGGAACAGGGAAATCTAGAACGAAGGGCAAAGGAGAATGAAGATCGTGTCAAAGAATCAGCAAACCATCCGCCAACATACAAACCGTCCCCAAAGCATCAAAAAGGTGGCCCAGGTTCACCAGATCCAATAAAAACTAAAGAGGAGGGGCAGAAACTTCTGACAACAGGATATCATGATGGGAAACAGATATATAATGTTACAGAGTCTGGTAAAATTGTAAATTTTCAACCCACCAATACTCCCGACAATGAGTATCATGCATATGAAGTTAAGGAAGCGAAAGACATTCCTGCTTCAGTTTTAAAGAGAATGCTTAAAGACGGAAAAATCTCACAATCCGATTATAAAGAAATTCGGACAAATAAATAGATACGGAATCCTTTATGTTTTTCCATTTTTTTCAAGCCATGGCTTCAGATTTTTTGCCTGATGAACGCCACTGCTGTCCCGCAAAAATGTGGCTCTATAGTTGGTTCGGAACCAATTTCTTGCTAAAAGGAAATTCACGACAACCGCCTTTTGCAAGGAGTTCTGAACCATTGTGTAAAATAACACTGTTTTTCACACACTGATAAAAATTCTTCCGAAACATGAAAGTGTTCATTTAGCTCGAAAATACGGGAAAGGTGACAGTTGACGCAAGACGAGTCGATATGTCCAGTTCATCTACCCAAAATAGTAACGGCGCGTATGCAATAGCGCCGTTGGCGAGGCGTATTCGCAGAGCGAATAGCCACGCCTTCAAACAAAATAAAACGGCACGTAGTCTTCATTAGTCAGGAAGACTGCATTTGTAAGTATTTCTGTTGCATACATAAAAGTCATAGCAGTCGTCGTCGAAGACGCAGTTTTGGCCGAGGTCGAGCTTGCAGATATTATATCTGCAAATGTAACCAGCCTCGGAAGTACAGGTATCGCTGCAATGAAGGATGCCGTCACAGTCTTCGCCCACATCAAACCTGCCATTGCCACAGAGGTTTGCAACGCTGATGGCGAGTGTATATGGACCATAGTAATCGGGACCAATCACGTAGCTGCTGATACCGATATATACGGTTTGCGTTGACCCTGTGTTGTTGCGATAATCAAGGTATTCGGGATTATTGAGCGTATCGATGGCTGCCAGAGCCCCATTCCCTTCCACGTCAGTCCCGGAGTCAGTAAGAAAGAATAGGGAGAAATCGTCCGCACCATCCAGCATGGTCAAATCAACACTGAGCGTTTTGCCTTCCGGGACTTCAACGGCGTAGAAAATGTCTCTGCCATCAGAAGTATATATGTTACCCATTTCATCCGGCGTTATGACTGTCAGGTCACGGCGATAACTGGTCGTATCACCTTCAACCGAAGCCGTAAGAGGATCGTCCGGCGTTGAGCCCGGCGTGAGTTCGACGGGAATCGCGTTGACAATCATTTCACCAGCGAGCATGCAGGTCTTATTTTCGCTTTCCGGGACGAATTTGTCGCAAAGGGCGTGCTGACAGTCGTCGTTGTTTTCACAAACCTCGCCGTCTTTGAGTTTGCACGTGTCACCAACCTTGACGGCGTTGGAATCGCACGTTATGGCGCAACCACTAATGTTATCGCTGATGGAACAGGCCACGGAACCGTGTTTCGGCGCCGTACATTTGTCGCCTTTATTCGTCCACTTGCGATCTACGCATTTCAGCGGCTGCAGTTCATTGCAGCTCTGCGAATCGTTGGAACATTCGAGCGTGAATTTGTAAGCTTCGTCGGACGTCACGGTCGTGGTGCTTTCGAGGACTTTAGGCATCAGAGAATCGCCGGTCGAGACAATGTACTGTTTTCCTTCAATGGTTATGACAGCAACTGCGTAGTATGTACCATTGGCGAGTTCTGAATTATCAAATGTCAGGTTGAGTGAATTATTAATATGAGAGATGCCGTTCGTGATATCAGTCCATGACGAAACAGGTGTGGTCAGACCGTCGTTTTCACTCACGATCAGGATTCTGGCATCACTGATTGACAGCCCGGTTTCGAGTTCATACGTCACCGTGACAAGACCGTCATTGCCATTAATTACGACTTCATAAAGGCTGGCCTTGATGGATTTGCAAGCATTGTTTTTACAGACGGCAAGGTCATCACCAGACGCGCAGTTGGCATCGGTAAGACATTCAACACAGCCGTCACTGCCATTCTTGCAATACGGTTTGGTGCTATCACAATTGTAACCGTCATCACCTGTTGTGAGGAAAGTGCCGTTATAGCAGGTGCCGTAGCTGGATGCAGAAGCGCAGCCAAAGGCTTCGTGTTTAATCAGGTCACCCGTAACTGCATCGGTGCAGCCGACCGGTTCTTTACAGGCACCTTTGTCGCAACCGAATTTGCATGCAGTGCCGTCAGCCCAGGTGTTGTTGCCCATACAGGTCTGAACGAGCTTGCCGGCGGCATCGCAACGGACGGAGGTCTTCGCATAAGCAGTGCCGTTCTCGATGCAGTAGTCTTTGCTCATGTCTGCACAGGCCGTACCGCTGATATCACAGCCGAGTTTGACACCAGCCATTTCACAGGATTTCGTCGGCGTTGCCCCCCACTGGCCGGATGCACAAGTATAGATGCTGCCTTCATTTGAGGCATTTTCACTGCACTTGACCGCGCCATTGAGACAATCCCCGGCTTCGGCACCCAATTTACACGAAACGCTGTAGTCAGTCGTGGTCTTGATGTGGCTTGTCGCATCGCAGACCGTGACACTGCAGCCCGTTGTCGTATCGACACAGTCGTTGTCGGCATCCGTACAGTTGATGACGCAGGTGCCGTTTTCATCGTGGTAACCATCTTTACAGCCGTTGTGGACGCAAATGCTGCCATCAGACGTCGAACAGATCTGTTTGAAGTTTCCGTCATTGCCGCAATCAGTCGCATCATCGAGCAGACCGGAAGCAAGGCATTTCCGGATCTTGAAATCAGTCGTACAGACATTGGCCGTGCACTTGTCGATGCAGAGACCGTCTTTGTCGACGACTTTACCGTTGCCGCAGACGCACTGTTTGCCGTCAGACGCGTAACCGTCACTGCACTTATCGATGGTGCAGACCTGGTCAGGGGTGCAGATCCACTGATCGGCGTGAGCCGGGAGAGTACCGCAGTCATTGACATCAAAGCATTCGACTTCGACCCAGCCTTTCGTGATGTCGCAGTTGAATTTGCCGTCGGCCGGTTTGCTTTGTTCTGTGAAGATGCCGGTAGCCAGATCGCATTTCTTCCAGACGTCGTTGTCGCAGACATTGGCCGTACAGTTGGCAACGCAGCCGGCGATCGAATCATAGTGATACAGGCTCAAATCGCAGTCACATTTGTCGCCACCCCAGCCGTTTTCGCAGGTACAGGCACCGTTGCCATCGCCGACCCAGTGATTCACGGTGTCACACACGCAAATGGCGTCTTCGCCGTCATACTGGCAGAGCTGATGTGCCACACAAGCGTCGGCGTTATCAGCATCCAGCGTGACGAGCGTCCCATCGTTGCAGATTGCTTTCTGCAAACCGTCGCTCAGACAGGCAAATGCATTGTGTTCAATATCATACGGTTCTTCAGACGTACCGATGTTGCACTGTTTGTAAGCCCGGCACAAATTCACATCGCAGACCGGTGTAGAGTCAGCACATTCGTCGCCTTCACTCAGCACTTTCACATCGCAGTGACGTAAAACATTGTCATCGCAGACATCATCGCCGTTTTTAACGAGCGTGTCACCAAGCATACAGTCGTCGGCATGGATACTTTCACACTTGTTCTGACTGGAACAGATGGTTCGGAGCGTTTCGTCGGCGTTTTCATAATCGCAGTCCTCAACCATGCGGAACTGACCGTCGTAGCATTCAACGACGTCGTGATTATTGTCGCACATGAGCTGGAGGTGCCCCAGGACGGGGTCGGTGCAGTCTTTGGCCAGACGGCAGTCGTTTTCGCCATCGGCGCAGACCCAACCGGCCATGCACTCAATGCCTTCTCCATTTTCTCCATCGATCTGACCGTCATGACACGTCACTTTTTTGCCGTTCAGGCAGATGGAACCGCCGTCATTGAGCGTATCACTGCCAACATTGCAGCCACGAGACACACAGGAAGCCGTGCCATTCGTGCTGTCTTCGACGCAGGTGCCAACCATACACTCGTCGGCCTTCGTGATCGTGTAATTGTCGCACGAAACGACGACATTTCCGTCGCAAACGGCCTGTCCGTCTTTGATTTGCACCGCCGTACCATCGGCTTTCGTGTATTCGCAGGTATTTTCGATGCACGTTTTGTTGTCGCTGTCGCAAACTTTGTTGGCGCAGTCCACATCACTCTCGGCCCATTTGCCATTTTGGCACTTCGACACCTTGGCCGAACCGTCAGTGTCTGCTTCACATTTCGTATCGCCGTCTTCGCATTCGTTGGTTTTACAGGCATTTCCGTTACATTCGCCGCTCGAACACTTCACTTCTTCAAATTGCCCGGTGCTCGTATTGCAGGTCACAGCCACGCCGTTTGTGCATTTATTCGCATCGGCCGTGCATTTACAAGCTGCGCCGGCATTCGAATCCACGCAAATCAGGCCGTCAGTACAGGGCGTTTCACGCTCGATCGACGAGTTCATGTCACAGCTGACAATGGTGTTTCCCAGGCAATAGGTCTGCCCCTTGAGACCTCTGCATTCCGTCCATTGAACACTCCTGTTCCCAATCGTATCGTCTTCGCAAGACGTGACAGATGCAATGGCCAAAGCCATAAAGACCACAAATCTTGTATTTCTCATATCCAGACTTCATTATGATTCGTAACGTGATGTAAATCACAAAATAATCAATCATTTGATTGCTATAATAACCCCAACCGTCTGTCCACCCAATTAAGTATACATATGGTTACAACCCGGCATCTTTAGCTTTTCCGCCGCAATACCGATTGGTTTTATTGGGTTGCGCGGGCTATGGCTGCGCCATACGCCGCCGATGCTCGCCTATGTGCTCGCCGCCAGACGTGTCGCGACACGTCTCTGCTAGCGGCTGTGCGCATACGGCTCGCATTCAATTTTAATCTTCGTTATCCGAAAAGAAATCACTATCAATCAGCACAGCAATCCGACCACTATCCATCACTCACAGTCGTATCTTTCTTCCCACCCTTCCTCGCCTTCAGCGCTGTCTTTTTGGACTGAATGCGGTCATTCATCCCTGCGATGCGAACGCGCTTGAAGAACACGTCGAGAAGAAGGGCGATGAGTGCCATCCAGATAAAGTAATAAAACATCGGTGAAAACGAACGAATCTTCACGCCTTCGGGATCGACAATCTGGTCGAAAGAGGGATCGACATGACCGCCCGTCAGTTTCGCGACAGCATCCATCAAACCAAAATCAGGATCAGGATTGGCAAATTCCTGTGCAAACGGAAAAGAAAACGTCTTTTGTGCAAACCCAAGTGATTCGCTTCCCTGTTTGAGCTCCGCACGCGCCTGATACGTGCCGTAAACCGGCATGACGAACGTATTTTCATAAAATCCCGGCGCGGTTTGAGGCAGAACAAGTGTCATTTTCTCACCGTCCGGACGCGTAATTTCGGTCTCGATCGAAAGGCCGTTCAAAAAGGCATCATTTTCGGAAATTGCATCAACGATAACGCGAACGGCATCGTTTTCGCGCTGAATGATCATGTCAAACTGAATTTCTTCATCCGTTTTCATCGTCGCTCTCACGACTTGAGCCCAGAATTTGGCAAAACTCGCTGACTGATTGATCCATGCCGATGCCCAACGGTTCTTTGCATCACTTGTAAAGACGGTTGTTTTGCCCGTTCCAAGAGACCAATGCGCAAGTATCGGCGCACCGCCGGGCGCGGTCAAAATGACCTGGCTTCCGGTTTTAGCCTTCGTGCCGACATAACCGAGAAGTGTCTGGAACGAAACGCCGTTGATCATCTCATGTGCCTTGGCAACCTGAGGTTTGAACGGCGTTTCAACAATCGCCTGATTGGCCACTCGATTTGTTTCTTCGACAAAAATTCTCGGGACAGAGTTCGAATCTCTGGCGATGTAGGCGCGCCCTTTTCCGAGGTTCGCAATGCGGCTAAGGAGCGTCGTATCGGCCTGCGCCATTGCCACCGTCGAAACCGTAATTTTAGCGCGCGTCATTTCGCGGACGATGGCATCGATTCCCGTGTACGAACTGTGTCCATCGGTCAAAAGGATGACGTGTTTTGTCTTCGCAGAAACCATCGCGAGATCGAGATAAGCCATTTCAAGGGCATCGCGAATGTTGGTTCCGCCGTCCGCTCGCATTTTAGAAATTTTGGAATTAATGCTGTACTGATTGACAGCTCTCGTCATGGGCACGACGGTATAGGGTGCGTCATCGAAGCCGACGACCATGACTCTGTCCTCGGGTTTGAGTGCCGCGACACTGGCTTTGGCCGCTTCTTTTGCAATTTCGAGATTTCGTCCCTCCTCCATTGACCCGGACTTGTCGATGAGCAGTGCAATGGCCGAGGACTGATTCTTTTGAGGCGTATCGTTTTTAAATTCGACGGGAAGGATTTTTTCAATCGTCGTATTTTCATATCCGCCGGGTCCGAAAGCCTGTTCACCGCCCAGAGCAATGAAACCGCCGCCCATTTTTTTGACGTAATCGCGAATGAGATTCATGTTTTCGCTGGTCACATTCACGCGGCCGGTGGAACTTTCACGCGGAACGTCGCCGAGAATGATGGCGGCATATTTTTGAATTTCCTTCATGGAAGTCGGAAGGCCGGTTGCCGTCCTGACCTCGACCTCAAAACTTTGTCCGTCGGAGTCGGCATATCCAGCGAGTGCGCGCTGAAGATAAGCCGCATTGGAAGCATTTTGTTCGATATAGAGGATTTTGGGTTTGCCCTGAATGATGAACTGATCGATGAGCGCATTGTTTTCGACGAAACGATCTTCGTTTTCGGGGACATTTCCGAGGTCGAAACGCATTTTCATGGTGCCGGGGGCATCGGGTTTTGTCGAAACAGAAATGAAATTCTCACCGGGTTTCAGGTCGATATCGCGAGAAAGGGACGGTTCAAGAAGACCATCCTTCTGCACGTCGAGATGAACCGTGGTCTCGTGAGTTGATTCAACATTGAGGACGATTTCAAAGGGCTTTCCGACGCGCAGATTGTCTCGTTCTCTGACATCGAGCGACTTTATCATGATTTCGCGGGCAGGATTTGACTCGAGATGGCGCACGTCTATGCGAACATTCTGGGCAGCAGCTCTCGCGGCTTCCGAAAGAACATCTCCCTGTGTCTGATTGCCATCCCCGAGAAGCACAATTCGACGAACATGATTTTCGGGAAACAGGGCATAACTGAATCGAAGCGCCGACTCCATATCGGTCTGCGTCCCTTCTTCATGGACAAAAGCCGGAATATGTCCATCCTCCGAAACGGCAACGGTTCGCGGCTCACCGGCAAATGTCACGACCTGAATATTGACTTCAGGCGTGCGATTTTTCAGGGCTTCTTCGATTTCATTGTGAGCCGCCACGAGCATTTCATCGGGCACAGACTGACTGACATCGACGACGTAAACGACCGAAACGAGACTCGATTCCGAGGTCTTTTCGATATCCGTCAGGGCAAGCGCAAGAAAAGCCAAAAGCACAACGCGCAGGAAACAGCTTACGACGCGCTGCCAAAGCGGAAAGTCGCTCAGGGAATGGCGAGCAGGAATGAGAAGTACCGGCCAGAACGCCAGGAGACAAATCCACTGAACATGAAAAGCGCAATATTGAACGAGCGTTTCCGGGTCAGAAAGCGACAGGAAGGGAAGCCGATTAGCCCAATGAACGAGATCGAAATTGGTAAATTCAAACGACTCGATTCCCGGCTGCAAAATCCAGTGAAAACATGCCCAAAGATTAATAGCCAGGAGTGCTGCAGTAATCAGCCAGAAGAGGATGTGACGGGTATATTTCGGCATGACGCAATCATTTCAATATGGCATTGCCCGCAGACTTGCGGCGCATCAATCATCAATACAGCGGCATCGCGTATGAAATAGCGATGCCCCGGCGTGCGTATGGCCTGTCCATAGCACGCCAATGATAAATAACCATTTTCTTCTATTTTAGTCACTCATTATGGCATAAAAGGAAAAGGGTTACATCCCAGTCGGGGCTCTGCCCCGAACCCCGCCAAAGGACTGAGTCCTTTGGAATCCTCAATATTTTTAGTTGGTATAAGCCATTCCGGCTGCCTATTCCTTGTTCCTCGCCGGGCCCCACCCCCGACTTTCCTCAGCATCTTCCTTAAAATTGCATAATAATCAATCATTCCCTCAATCTCTGCATATTTCAGTAGATTTATGAATTACCCCTGGATGACCTGTAACGGAAACGGGATTGTCCCCGAAAAGGAAACTGACATGAAAAAACTACTGACCGGAATAATTATCGCCCTTTTTGCCGGCTTGTGTGCCTGTCACTCGACGCCTCAAGAGCCTTCGACTGCGGCCAATATTCAGCCTGAAACGTCCTCCGAACCCCACGCTTCCGATATCGGAAGCGAGGTTCAGGATGCCCCGCAAATCGACCTCTCAAAACTCCCGGAAGACGCCGTCACAGCCTACACCCAAGGCTCAATGGCTTTTACGATGAGCGATATTCTGCCCATTCTGTCCGGTTCATCCGGATATTCGCAGAAATGGGAGTTTTTCTTCTACACGCGGCCGTACGAAGTCCGCCTCAAGTTTGAGATTTCCAACTTTGCGTTCAGCAAAAACGAGGGCAAAGTCAAAGGCTACGTGAAGAAATACGACGGCGAAACAAAAGTCAGTGAAAGCAAAATTTCAAAGACACTCAAGAGCGGTGAATGGAGCGCCTCAAAAAATACGCTGTCTCTGACATTTGGTAACTACAAACTGGCCTGGGAAGGAGAGCATTTCCGGATTACAGGCGTCTTTGACGAAGGCGATTTCGATTTTGAAGTGCAGCCGAATTTCTGGAAACCGGGAACGGGAAATGTCTATTTTGGCAATTCCAAAGAGAACGTCTTTAAGTATTCGGTATTGACGTACCATAAGCCCGTCACGCGCGGCACAGTGACCGTGAACGGAACGCCGACACCAGTCGAGGGCCAGGCGTATGGCAACCACTATGCGACGACGATTGCGGTGTACGACATGTTTGATGAAGTCGCCGATTCCCGAAAGAGAACGGACGATTTGCTCGTCGAATTCCGATATTACGTGCCGAGTGCGAAGTATAATGCGCCGCCCTTTGGGTTCATGTTTGTTGGATTTGAAGGAGAACCGGTTTTCGGAACGACGGAAATTGAACGAACGAGTCTTGAAACGTGGCTTGACGAGGCGAATTACGGCTATGAAATCAACTCGCGCCAGCGCATAGATGGCCAAAATGGCGACAACACAGCCTCGCTCATCATGAACACGGCCAATCCCGAACCGAGTGATCCTTATGCCGATTTACCGGCCTTTCAACGCAATATCGCGTCGCGATTTTCCAAACCAATCGAATACAGCATTCCGGGCGAATGGGAACTCGATCTCGACGTCGATGGCATCAAAGCAGCCATTCCCCTTTCCGGATCGTATTCCATGACGCGGCTCAGATAGTGGTTAGTGATTAGTGGTTGTATAAGAAAAGAGCCGTGCCGCGGCACGGCTGTACAATTGGTGGATTAGTGGTGATGTAACGCCACTAGAACCTTTATTTGACTCTGAAAGTAACTTTTGCGCCTTTTTTGAGGGATTTGGGGTTAGCACTTTCGGGGATAACGGCCTTGCATGAGGTCGCGAAACAGATGGTTGTTTCAATTTTGATGGAAGTGCCCTCGATGGTTCCGACGGTACCGGTTTCAACGCCTTTATTTTTGCCGGCGTTAATCTTGATTTCGTATGAGCCGTCGGCCTGGGGCGTCATCATGGTGATATCGCCGACGACGCGGCTTCCGGAGGGTTCTTCGGCTGCTTTTGGCTGAGGTTTGGCCGGTTTTGACTCTTCGGCGGGTGCAGGTTTCGCATCCGACTTCTTCGAACTGCTGCCGGAACGACGTTTTCCAGAGGACGAGGAAGACGATTTTGCCTTTGGAGCAACGACGGGAGCTTCTTCTTCTTCGTAAACCTCTTCTTCCTCCTCGATCATGGGAGGCGGTTCATGGGCGACGGCCTCGGACGGGATGCATTCGGAGGCTAAAGAATAAATCGATTTGCCAGCAGTGACGAACGTCTGGAAATAATAGACGCCGCGTTTTGCATGGAAATTTTTGAATTCGTAATATCCCTGGGACTTGCTGAAGACCTGTTCATGGCGTGTACGGCCGTCAGCGTCGATGATTTTCCAACCGCCGTCGATGTTTCCGGGCTGGTCGATATTCATCGTAATAGAGAGCTCGCACTGTTCTTCGGTCACGACGATGTAACGCCAGTCTTCGCGGTCGCCGCCGTTAAAATCGAGACGATCGTCAATTTGAGACATACCGAAGATAAGCCCGAGGGCGCCTTCTTTGTGATTGTCATGATCGATATAGACTTCAGTCTGCTGTTCGACGGTTGCATTTGCACCGCTTTCAGAGCCATCGATAACACATCCTGTCCCAAAAGCGAGGCAAGCTGCCGATATGAATGCTATTGCCAAAGTTTTTCGGAACATGCGAATCCTCCATGAAAAAAAGTAAAATCTGTCCTGGGACAGTCTTTCTATTCGTACTTGATGAAACGTGACAGGTCAAGGCTGAGCCGTTCCTCTGGGCAGTTTATTCTTTTTCCCTTTGAGAAAGTAATCGACGGCAATCTGATGTTCGGCATAAGTTCGGGAGAAATAATGCGTCCAGGAACCGTCCTGTCTGGCGACGAAATAGAGCATTTGACCGGCATCCGGCCCGGCATAGGGGGCGAGTACGGCGCGCATGCTTGAGAAAGAGGGAACGGCGATGGGGCCGGGCGGCAGAGAGGGCTGCACGTATGTCGAGTAAGCATTTTCGGGATCACGACAGCGTTCAGGAGACGGTTTTTCGCCATGTTTTTTTGGCGGATAAACGCACGTGGGATCGGACTGAAGCTTCATTTTTTTTCGCAGTCGATTGAAAAAAATCTTAGCGATGACGGGTCTTTCCTTATCGACGACGGCTTCTTTTTCGACCATGCTGGCGAGTGTCATGAGGGCATGATCACTGAGGTTTCGTCCGAGAGCGGCCTCGTAAGCGCCGCGATGTTCATCGACAAGTTTTCGCCACTGTTCGCGCCATCGTTCGTGCATGGCATCGATGATTTTGTCGGGCGTGACGCCGGCCTCGAACGTGTATGCACCGGCAGCGAGATAGCCTTCAAAACTGTTTGCGGGAATGCCGGCTTCGGCGGCTCTGGCCGGATCAAGGGCCATCGAGACAAACGTTTTGCTGTCGGCAATGCGAAGGGTTTGGAGTCTGTCTCCGATTTCAAAAACGTTCATTCCGGGCAGGATTTGCACCGATTTTCGAGCGTATTTACCGACTCTTGCAATGACGTCCGGCAAATCGGCGGGGGTGAGTTCCGGCGTGAGGACGACGATTCCGGGCTGGAGTTTATTCTCGAGACCGCTTTGTCTAAAGACGTAGCGCATCATCCACTCGTGTTCGATGATTTCAGATTTGGTGAGCAGGCGTGCGATCGACGATGCACTGCTTCCGGCGGGAATTTCAACGATGCGTTCATCGGCCCCAAGCTGCAGGGGGGCATGAAGAAAGCTCTGATATTCGCGATAAACGAGGCCGGCGGCAACCGCCAGGCAAATCATCAGGACGAAAAGAAGTTTGGCAAAACGTTTAAACATGGGCAAACAATGAATGGTGATAAAATGACAAAGCAAAACGCCGTCAATAAATCACAAAATGCCCGTAAGTTATAATTTTTGGCGTGCTATCGCAGACCGATACGCACGCCGAATTCGATGCTATCGGCTGAAGCCGATACGCCTCGAAAACCTTGATATCTGGTGGTCATCCGCGCAAAAAAAGCATGGCGAAAACGCCATGCTTAAAGGAAATCAATCCTCATCTTCGTCATCGCGCTGGATGGGTTTAGCGGGTTTGCGAGGGCGCGGATGATAGTAGCCGCGTTCGCGTTGTTCTTCATTCTGTTTGCAGTCGATGCACTGACGGGCAGCAGGGCGAGCAAGCAGGCGTTTGAAACCGATTTCTTCGCCGCAGGATTCGCAATAGCCGAAATCTTCGGATTCAACCCAACGTGCAGCCTCATCAAGTTTTTTCAAAAGGCGGACATCGCGTGACTGAAGACGTTCCATTGTAATGGCAATACCTTCAGAGTTTGCGATATCGGCATCATCGCCACGGACTTCCGGCTCATAACCTTCGTCACTGCGTTTATTAATTTTGTCAAGAATTTCCTGGCGCTGATCCTCAATGGATTTTTTAATTTCAGCCAGTTGTTCAGGGGTTAAATACATAAGCGTTTACCTCACAATGCCAATTATCACACAGAGAACGCCTCTTCTGATAAAAGGAAAAATTGCGGACGCAAGCTTTACGAGAAAACGCATTTTTTCGTCAAGATACTTTTTTATAGAAAGTAATTTTCAGTTACAGCTCATTATCGGGGCTCTGCCCCAGACCCCGCTTAAGGGCTGAGCCCTTAAGAATTCGCAATTTTATAAGTGGTATTAGCATTTGGAGCTGCCTTGCAATTGTTCCTCGCCGGGGTCCCTGTCCTCAGTTCGCAATATCAAATGCACTTCGTTTCCCGAGCCTGTCGGCTCTCCAACTCGTTCATTTCATTACCCCACAAAAAAGGCCTGGCGTATTGGCGACTTGTCGCCGA
Source organism: Myxococcota bacterium (assembly GCA_045599245.1). Lineage (GTDB taxonomy): Bacteria > Myxococcota_A > Bradymonadia > UBA4248 > UBA4248 > UBA4248. The sequence goes on along the minus strand of JAZRVP010000295.1, from coordinate 40,890 downwards.
TAGCCAGGCCCGAACCGCACCGTATGCGCAAAGCGCATAGGGGCGTCTAAATTCCCAGAAAAAGGCGTTTTCCGAAGTTGTAAGTGATTTCGGAATTGAAAACACGACGTACAGTATCCTCGATATCGTAAGACATTCGATAGAACTGAATGGTTTTAGTTTCGGTATCATAAATCGTGCAGCAGGCGCGATTGTCGTAATCTCTGGGCTGACCGACGGAACCGACAGTGACGAAGTATTTTTTGTCGTCCTCGAACGTGATGGTATTTGCCGTGATATCGAAAGCATTTTCTTTGGTCAGAGCGAAAGATTTTGTGAGATGGGAGTGCCCGATGAAGGTGATGTGATCGAGCTCATCGTAGTGAGGGATGAGCTGAATGGCCTGATCAATAAAGAAAACGTAACTGAATTCCTGAGGTTCGATGGGAGAACCGTGACAGATGGTGAAACCTTCTTTATGTTTCATCATATAGGGCATATTTTTGAGCCATTCCATGTTCCCCGGAGAGAGGAGTCTGGCGTGATAATCGAGAACGCTTCTGGCGGCGTCGTAATAGTAGGCATAGTTCATACGGCCACAGACGGCGGCATCGTGATTTCCGAGAATGGTCACGTCAGCGAAATCGCGCACGGCATTGCAGCATTCTTCGGGCTGAGGACCATAACCGACGACATCCCCCAGGCACAGGTATTCATCGCATGGATGTTCAAGGTAAAAAGCCTTAACGCGTTCAAAGGCATTTAAATTACTGTGAATGTCAGAAAAAATCCCAATCTTCATATTGGCTCCATTATGACTGACCTCAAAAAAGGCGGATAATATTATAGCTTAAAACAGCGTTTCAGAAAAGAAATGAAAGAAAAAACAATGAGTTTATGACAATTGTACCTCGCCGGGGCTCCAACTCAGTTCGCAATATGAAATGAACGTCATTGCCATCCGTCTACCGGACGTCTGCCTTCTCGGCCCCCCGACTCTCGACAATCTCTGCCATAACGCAATAATCCATTTCTCACCAATTTCCGCTCATTTCAGTAGCTATATGAATTAACCCTGGCTGAATAGTAATGAGTTCATGGTTCAAAACACGACAATGAAAAAAATAGGGGATCTGTTTGAATGAAGACACCTGCAATCATTGCAAGAAATTGAAAGATGTGAGATTGTGGAAGGTGATTGATCTCTGGACGCTTTGGAGGTGTCATGTTTTCCAAAATTTCAAAGATTTTAGCATTTTCGATAGTGTCAATGTGCGCATTGAGTTCAGCCGCAATGGCACAATCCATTGAAGATTTGAAATCCCGTCTGGCAGAAGCCGCCGCAATGACGAAAGTCGATATGGATGAAGCGCTGCGACTCTATCTTGAAATCCGCGTTGTCTATGCAGGAGAGAATGTCGATTATTCGCTTGGCCGAACCTATCAGCGACTGTTTCAATGCAAGGAAGCACAGCATTATTATACGCAGGTAATGGTAGCCTATAATCTGCCGGATACAAATGCCGTGTATCAGAGAGCGGTCAAAGCTTACGATGAAATAGCGGCATGTAATGACTGGCAGAAGGTCTATCTGACGTGTGAAATACCAGAGGGCGGCTACGTGATGATCGACAATGAGCGTGTGGCCCGATGCTGGGAACGGCCTTACACGATGCAGCCCGGGGAACACGTGTTTAAGCTCGTTGATGCGAAAGGGAAGACGGAAGAAAAGAAAATCAAGACGGGCATATCGAAACCGGATGCACACATCAAACTGGCATTTGCCCCCAAAGAGGTGAATGTTGAAAAAGTCGTCGAAGTTGAAAAGACATACGTGATGAAAGACAAGTATTCACCGGCACTTTACTGGGGACTTATGACCGGAGGTGCAGCACTTGCAGCCGTTGGCGGCTTTATGAGCGGAATAGCATTTTCGGCCAAAGCGGACGAAGAAAAGTATGCAGCACGCTATGCTGTTCTTGGGGAAGAAAGCGACAAAAAGAAAGTGTCGGATGCGCGGGACAAAGTGAAACTGGGCAATATTTTGATGGGCACTTTCGTGGGAATCGGCGGTGCAGCCATCTTAACGGGGGCGACCTTCGCCATCCTCAATTATGTGGCGGGAAAAGAACTCGTCGAAGACAATTCAATCAATGCCTATTTGTCACCATCTCGGGATGGCATTTCAATGGGCATTGGCTTCCAGTTTTAATTGCATGAGGACAATTGACCTCACATCAGCTCATTGAATCACAACAAAATCGCCTAAATGAGTGTGTTTTTGAATACACTCATTTAAGGAACAGAATTTGCTAAATTGCTCCCCGGCGTTTTTTGTCTGTAACCAATTATTTGTTTATAAGGGGAAACATTATGGCATCCTTCGGAAAAGTTCTGAGTGATATGTTAAATGAAAGCCATCAGGGTCGTTCTGGTTCCGCCAGAATGCAGGGTGGCATGATTGCTAAAGTCGTAGATAACGTCGATCCCGAAGATCGCTATCGCGTACGCGTCTCTTTCCCGTGGTTATCAGATCAGTATTCCATGGGAACAACATCTGATGGTTCCGAATCTAAAGTTCAGAGCTTCTGGGCACGAATTACAACCATGATGTCCGGTAAAGACACGGGCAGTATCTGGCTTCCGGAAATCGATGATGAAGTCATGGTAGAATTTGAAGAAGGCGATTTCTCGCGTCCTATCATCGTCGGTTCCCTCTGGAACGGCAAAGCCAAATCTCCTCGCAAACTGTCATATTCTCCCGATCAAAAAGAAGCTGACGTTCCCAACAACCAGCAGGGCGGTAAAAACGATTTCCGTTTCATCCGTTCCCGTATGGGCCATACCCTTGCTTTCGTCGATAAAGAAGGCGAAGGCGGCGTTTCTCTCCGTTCCAATAAATCCGCAGAACTTTACATCGATGACAGCGATGGTTCGGAACGCATCCGTCTTTATGATAAAGACCAGAAACAATGGCTCGAAATCGACACCGTGAACAAAAAAATCACGATGCAGACCAAAACCGGTGAAATGCTCTTCAAAGCAAAAGAATTAATCCGCGTTGAGTGCAAAAATCTCGAAGTCGAAACTGAAGAAAATATCACCATAAAAGCCGGTAAAAACATTTCTCAGGACTGCATCAAATATGCAGCCACATCCAGTGGTACGACAGATATTACCGCAACAGGAAAAATGAAACTCGTCGGCGCAACCATCGACCTCAACCCGTAAGCGGTTTCAAACAGCTCTTTAGGGACGTGCTCAAAGGCACGTCCTTTTTTTTGCTTTTTCATCATTCTGTGAATGTGATAGCAAAGCCTGACTTTCATGGAGTGTTTTTACATGGCTGATTTTCAACATATTCCCGTTCTTCTCAACGAAGTTCTCACCCTGCTCGATCCAAAACCGGGACAGCATTACCTCGATGTCACACTTGGTGGTGCCGGCCATGCGTCTGAAATATCAAAACGGATTCTTCCGGATGGAAAACTCGTCGGTTTCGATCGAGATCCCGATGCACAGGCCGCTGCTCAGGCCAGACTGGCACCTGTCGGCATCGAGTCCACGTTCATTCAAACTTCATTTATCGAACTCGACGCCCAGCTTCGTCTTCGAAACATCCCCGACCGCGCACAAGGCGGCGGTTTTGATATCGTTCTGGCCGATTTCGGCCTCTCATCTCCTCAAATCGACCACACAGAACGAGGCTTTTCCTTCCAGACAGAAGCCCCTCTCGATATGAGAATGAGCCAGAGCGGAGAAACAGCCCTGGAATTTCTTGCCCGAATCGCTCCATCTGATCTGGCTGATATCCTTTATCAATACTCCGATATCCGTCAATCCCGAGCCCTGGCTCGAAGAATTTCAGAGCGAGTTCTCGACGGTTCCTTAAAAACTACCACTCAACTGGCTGAGGTATGCTGTGGCATCATGGGATATCCAAAACCAGGTCATCCCCATCCCGCAACCAGAGTCTTTCAAGCCATACGAATTGCAGTCAATGACGAGTTCGGAGCCATCGATTCCTTTTTAAAAGACATCCCCAAATGGATAAAACCAGGCGGAAAACTCGCAATTATTTCTTTTCACAGCGGCGAAGATCGACGCGTCAAAGAAGCCATGAATCGTTGGCAGCATCCCTGTACATGCCCGCCAAAACTCCCCGTCTGCATCTGCCATAAAATTCCTCTCGGACATGTCCTTACCAAAAAAGCACTCGAAGCCACAAAAGAAGAACTCGACACAAACTCGAGAGCCAGAAGTGCAAAACTCCGTGGCTTCATCTTCGACTGAAATCCCGCAAAGTTTGCGCATGGTATCAATTCACCCTATTTTAACCCCGTGTGACGTGCCACGGAGGTATCATGCGCAGAGTACGAGGATATACATTACGAAAATGGATTACTTTAGCCATTTTGGCTTTTATTATCGGGATTTCATGCCTGATTCAGGTCACTGGTATTTTTAACCGGAGCGACAAATTCCTTCCTCAAACCTTGGCTTATGCTCAGGAAGTACAAACCGAACATACGGTTTATGAAGACACACCAACGCATATCGATTCCGGTGTGCAGTTTGATTTGTCCGATATCGTTTGGGAAGGAAATACTGCATTTGTCAATCTTTCCGACGGACGCAAAGCCAGGCTGTCACTTCGTCGAGATCTCCAGACAACAATCGAAACAAGTCTCAACGAACATCCGGTTCCTCACGGCGGAGCCGTAGCCATTGAACCCCATACGGGACGAATACTTGCGATTGGTTCAGCCTCCAATGACCGGCCTAAAATTGAGCATTATGCCACCAAAGCACTTGCGCCATCTGCCTCAGTTTTTAAACTCGTCACATCGGCTGCACTTCTGGAAAAAGGATCTATCGATACTCAAGCCCGTGTCTGTTATTCCGGAGGATACAGTGCACTGACAGAATCCGATGTTCGCGGCAATCCTCAGACCGATCATACTTGTGCCAACCTTGAACAGGCCATTGCGCATTCAATCAATGCCGTCATGGCAAGACTCGCTTATCAGCATTTGGGCAAAGAAGACCTGGAACGAATTGCCCTCAAATTTGCCTTCAATCGAGAACTTCCGACTGAATTTGTTACGGATGTCAGTACCGCAGAATTTGTGGATGACGATATCGAAAGAGCCAAAAGTGCAGCGGGATTCTGGCACGTCAATTTGAGTCCACTCCACGGTGCATTGATTGCGGCTGCCATTGAAAATCACGGCATCATGATGACACCGACCATTATCGATGAAATCACGGATGCATCAGGCCAGGTCGTATATACGGCTCATCCCCGTCCCTGGCTCGTCACCATGTCAGCTGAAAATGCCGATTTACTTGCAAAAATGGGCGAAAGCACGACGCGAGAAGGAACCGCCAGTCGAATGTTTTCCGCACGAAAAGGATGGCGAAAAGGCGTCCGTGTCGGTGGTAAAACGGGAACATTAGCGAACAAACAGCCTGTATATACTTTCAACTGGTTTGTTGGCTGGGGCGATGATGCCAAAGGCCGAATCGCAGTTGGTGCACTCGTCGTCAACACCCCAAAATGGTGGATCAAAGGCAGTCATGTTGCTGCTCGCGTTATGGGAACATACTTTCAAGGCTGAGCCGGAACCTCCCCCGGCTCTCCTCAATTTCTGTCAAAAAATATCTTTTTATCAGTGCTTCCCTATGGAACCTCTGATTAAAGATGTTTTTTGGGGCTTTGCCCCTGTCCTCAGTTCGCAATATGAAATGAATTTCGTTTCCAAAGCCAGCCTCACCCCTTTGTCACTACGTGACGTTCCCATTAAGGCAAGGGGGAATATAAGGTAACATTTCAGAGTGATCTCATGAGAAAATACTTAATTTTATCTATTCTACTGTCAACTTCTATCGCGCTGATATCATGCAGTGATGACGATAAAAAGCCAGAACCATCAGAATGTTCAGACAATCAAACCAAATGCGAAGACAATAAAGAATACGTCTGCAAAAATGGCGATTTCGTCTTCAGCAAAGACTGTTCGGATGGATGTGACAACAAAGGATGTAAAGTCAGTGCCGAAAAATGCACAGAGAACGATACTAAATGCGAAGACAATAAAGAATATGTCTGCAAAAATGGCGATTTCGTCTTCAGCAAAAACTGTCCGGATGGATGTGACAACAAAGGATGTAAAGTCAGCGCCGAAAAATGCACGGATAACGACACAAAATGCGAAGACAATAAAGAGTATATCTGCGAAAATAACGCCTATAAACTCAGTCAGGAATGCACAAATGGATGCAACGGCAAAGTCTGTAAGATTGATCCATGCAAAGATGTGAAGTGCTCTCAAGGCACATGTGATCGCGGAGTCTGCATCACGGATGAAATGTATGCCATGAAGAAAAATACGCCGTGTGACCCGGATACATTTGTTGAATTCTGCCGATATGATGATATTGCAACTTGTACCCAGAATGATGACGGAACCTATACAACCGATTTGATCACATGCCTTGGCAGAGGCGAATGTGCCATGCTAGATTTCAGCGACGGCCTTTTGGCCTTCTGCACGGGCGAAAACACCGAAAAATGCACCGAAGAAGGCGAAAGATTTTTCTATTGCGATGTCGATAACCTTGGCCCCTTTGAAGCATATTATGAATGTAATCTCACAAACGAAGGTACTTTTGCCCTGCTTGAAAGTTCTCAGTGGAATACTTTCGCCGATTGCGATGCTCAAGGATGCAACGCAAATAAAGAACATTGTATTAACCGTCAATATGAGTACTACTGTGAATACCAAACGAAATGTATGAACGGCGAACTGAGCATCTGCACCGTTCTGGATGACGGTTCTATCGATATCAATCAAGTGTCATGTGAAAATCAAACCTGTACAACTATCCAGGGTATTGACGACTGCAGAACACAGTGTTCAGAAATCAATCAGGAAATTAAAGAATGTTTAAGTGATTCTGAATTAGGAATCCAAACATGTTTAAAAGATGACAATTCAGAACATCTTTACTATGATATCTCCGGAATGACCTGTGCAAACGGCTGTCAAAATAATCAATGCCTTTAGTGAAGGTCTGAACAAAAACATGTTACATCTCAGTCGGAGCTCTGCCCTGATTCCTCATTCCCCCGCCGGGGCTCCACCGCCCGACTTCCATCAATTTCTGCCTTAAAATTGTGTATTATTCAGAGGTTCCCTAAAGATTGAAATGCCGATACAAATGAATCATGATTTCAGCATCTAATGCGGCATATTCCAATTGTTCCGGTGACAAAGGACGACGTTCCCATCGCGATTTTTGATTTTCCTTGTCCATTTCATAACCAAATTCTCGCAAACACACGGCTTTAAGTGAATGACCTCCTTCACATCGAAATCCATTCACTTTCTGACTAACGCGCATGGTGTCACATATATTATTGATTTGAAATCCAAGGTTCCCGAGCACTTTTTTCTCAAATGATGCATTGTGAATGACTTTTACAATTTCCGGATGAGAAAAAACCTGGGATAAATCTGTAATATCGACCATAAACGGATCGATGAGAAATGTCTGACAACTGCAGCCAATTTGCACGAGACACAAAGACTGATCGTAAAGCGTCGTTTCCACATCAAGGCCAATAAACTTTTCTTTGAGCATGATTCCAATGGCTCGCGATAATTCATGCTGTGTCGATACATACGACCATGGATAATGTGTCACCATTCTCTCGCCGTGACCATGTTCAAGCTTTATCATCTTTTCATTATTATGCCGGTTTTCTGATAGAGACACTGCCACAGATTGAATCGATTTTGAAACAGAATTGACTTTCTTTATCGGTTTTTGGATTTCATCGAAGGATTTGTCAAAAACCAGAGGCAAATTTTCATCTATTAGATGCAATTTTTCGACTGCCACGATTGAAAATGGTTTTTTCATGACCAAAGACCACGATCGAATCATGTCTCGCAAAATCCGCAAAATCATTGGTTGTGAAAGCAATGGGAAACACCAGCCATGGGTATAAAATCGACTTAATTCCTTCAAAAGAAAACTTTCCATCGATTCCGAAAAGCCATAAATGGCGTATCCTCTAATCTGCTCAACGATTTCCTTTATCCGACGAACGATTTGTTCAACTGAACATTGACCGCTCCAGCTCAAGCGAAGATGAAAATTGCCGTACGAGACGATCAGTTTTGGAGCGATATGTTGAAGCAGCCGAGCCGTAAATGTATTGAAAAAAGCTCCTGCAAAAGTCCACCAGTGTGCACAATCATTTCCGACTTCAATCCAATCATGTGACGGCACATCTTTGAATGACTGACGTAACTGAATCAGGGTTTCGTGACTTTCTTCATCCAGATACACGTGTTCGGGCATTTTATCACTAAAAAGCTGTTGCTGTATCAGGGATGCATGATGCGATGAACAAATAACGGGCATAGCATCCAGCCAAATACATTTAGCCGGTGAAGGATCCATTTGGAGGGTAGCTTCATTGCCGAGCACATTATGAAATTTCTTTTGCCAGAGCTGACCTGCAAACGAAAATCGATTTGAAATATCGAGACGAAGGAAATCGGATGAAATCCAGCCGACGTTTTGATGATTCATCGTCTGACAACGGGTTGGATGATACCAGCCATGAAGTATTCCCAACTGAGAAAAGGACTGTACACCGGCAAATATGCGTCTTCCGGCATTACTCAATTCAAACGTACCGTTCGCAGATGAGACTAATCCCTCACTGTTCCAATGCTGCAAAAGCTGTTTCTCATCTTCATCTCTAATTTCATCGATTGAAACATTATTTTTTTGAAAAAGGGAAAAAAGACAATAAGCTTTTTGAATGATTCTGTTGCCGGGGACATCCTGCTGCAAACACTCTTTTGATGGCTCAACGAGGCTATTGAGGAGAGAAAAACAATTCGTTGTCAGAATGCTGGCGTATCCTTTACTGCCCACAAAATTCGCAGCTAAATCTGACACATCATCTCCCGGAAGAGGATCGATAACTGCAAAGTGATTCCATGATTCATCAGGATGATTAAATTCAGACAATACATCGGGTGAAATGCCCTGATAATTTTTTTCTTCTTCAATGATGTCTGAACTTAGATCAAAGACATGGATATGATTTCGATGTGATGCCTCTGAATAGCGTTTAACACAATGTTCACTTCGACAGTTTACGAGTGTTTGATGATTCCTGCATTTTGACCAATACTCACTTGAGCCCAATGTTTCAGGAGAAGCTGTATCCGGAATTTGATAGATGATTGGACGAATATTGAGGCTTTCGGAAGAGACATTATATTTTTGTATTCCCGGATGATGTTTTTCAAGAATTGAAACATTGAAATCCACTGGACAAAAATAGGAATAATGTGCATTTTTTGGAAGTCTATTTTGAATATTAAACCAGTATTCAAGAGTATTATCGATAATATCCTCAGAATTAATCCAAACAATAATCGTCCCGCAAATTCCGATCATGGATTGAAAACGGATAAAATCGGCATCCATGAGTTGTTCCAGGATATATGGACGTGTAATCTGAAACGATGAAATATTGTCAAATTCAGAGAAAGACTGAATAGCATTTTTGACAGAACAAGCTCGATAATCGCCAAGTGCAACAAATAGTACAATTTCAGATGAACCCAAAAAACCGGAAAAAATTGCTTCAGGAAGAGCTCTGGCAAGAATTTCCTCGGGTCCATTCATTACAAATGTCTGATGAAGTCCAAAAGCTTCAGTGATATCTTTAGCTGTTTCTTCAATCTTTTTACGAATGGACATTTCTATTCTCTCAAATAGATTTCAATGGATGAACTGTCATTGGGAACAATGATATTTTGTTTGACAATATGTGTTGTTCCGGAATTCATCGTCAATATTCCGCGCATCATATAATTACCGGGTTTCATCGAGAGAGTATGAACAGGGAGATGATTTGAAGACATTTGAGTCGAAAATGTTGCTACAACGTTTTCGGTACCTTCTTCATAAACTGTTACATCGAGTTGAACGGGATTTTCAAGGCTCTCCACTTGTGGACGCAATGTCATTTCAACCGTCACTTTTCGAGTATTTCCCCAAAACCATACAAAAATACAAATTAACAGAACAAATATTGCAGGCTTGAGGCCTCGCGACAATGTTTCACGATTTAAGAGTTTATTCTTCATGGATTCCAAGATTTCCAAAATACATATCGATCACTTTCATAACGCCATGTATCAACCTGTTCAATCCGTCCGTTTTCTACGGAATATAGATTGAATTTTCCTGCCCGATTATCATGATTAAATCGGCACACACTGCACGATCCAGCTTCTGATATGATTAAATTATCGACTTTTTTCTGTGTAAAATCGTGATTATGGCCATGAACAATCATTGCCACACCCAATTCCTGACAGATTTTAACAAGTTCTTCCCTTTCCCTGAGATTTCTCAATGATTCTCCAGGTGTTGTCAGGACTTGATAAATATGATGATGAAGAGCAACAATCTTTGTTCTCGACGAAACCTCCGGCAGTTCAAGCACCTTTTTTAAGTCCTCAATTTGCTGATCACCCAGAATTCCTCCGGCAACAAACCAGGGTCTTGGCCGGGCAGAGTTCAGACCGATGATAGCGACGTCCTGAACTATTTTAACAAATGGCCAGGTTGTATCCAGACCTGTATCGATATTTCCGGGTTTAGATGTATAGATGAGTGTTTCAAATCGACGTACTTTTTGGCTTTCTCTCGTATAGAAATCGTGATTTCCGGGCACGATCGTCATCATTTCATCCGGAAAAAATTCATTAAGAACAGCTTTGACTGCAGTCAATTCCGCCGATAGAGCGAGATTAGACAAATCGCCAGTCACAATCAGATGTTCACAGCCGTTATCTTTGAGAGCACTTAATGCCGCTTTTACTGTCTCTTTAGAGTGTTTTTTGGCTCGACCGGCCAGTAAATTGATGCCGCCCGATATCCGTTTATTGAGGAAATCCGTAAAATGAGTCCCAGTTGTATCGAGCCAATGGATATCACTGATATGACCTATTTTCATGGTTTTCCTCAATTAACCAATGTTTACGGAAGTGATGGAATTTCCTGATTTTTTTCATCAACGAGGATGACGACGGGACGATGATTCTCGGCTTCTTCTTTGGTCATCATGGCGTACGTTGCGATAATGACTTTATCACCGGGTTGAACGCAACGCGCTGCAGCACCGTTCAATGTGATTTCACCGGATTCTCCATAAATGACATAGGTACTTAAGCGAGCACCGTTTGTGACATTATAAATGTCAACGCGCTCCCATTCCATGATACCTGCACGTTCACAAAGATCGCGATCTATCGATATCGATCCCTGATAATTGAGATTGGCACAGGTAACAGTTGCACGATGTATTTTTGATTTTAAAAGTTGTACGAGCATTTTTCTTTCCAGTTTTTAAATGTTCCGGTCAATCCATCGGCCGGAAAAAACCGCCCCCCTATAATACAATTTCCCCTGCGATGTCAGTAATTACGTTCCAAAAACGATACGTCGACCCATTGAAAATAACGATCCACCACCAAAAACGACGAGACTGTCGCCGCTTTGAATCAATTGATGAGCTGTTTCTTCCAGTTGTTCAAACGTTTTAAATGCTTGAACTTCGCAATCATCCCTTCGTTGTTTAATTTTTACAGCTAAGTTTTCACTCGTCAATTCTGCTATCGGTGTTTCACCGGCTCCGTCCATGGGTGCCAGTAACACGACATCGGCCTGGCTCAAACTTTCCGAAAGTCCATTCCAATGGCACTGCATCAGAGAGTAACGATAGGGATGGTATATCACAACGAGGCGTTTGGACTGCGGTCTGAGCCATGACAAATCATTTTTCACGCATGTTGGATGGCTTGCATAATCCGTCACAAGTTTTATATCGCCGCAGCTCTGAATCTGACATCGATCATTCAGACCTTTATATTCTGCAGCTTTTATGGCGATTTTATCACTGTTCAAACCGATGACACGAGCCGTACAGATTGCCGTCGCGAGATTCTGAGCATTTGCTCGGCCTCCAAGCATGGGATAAATGCGATAAATATCTCCACCAAATTCCCGTATTGTCAGCAAGCACCGACCTTTATCATCTGGTTCAGCAATTTGGATTCCGAGATAGGGTGAATCGATTTCACCTTCTTCGCAAATCCAGTTGATTTCTCCATAATCTTTAAGCTGTTCGTAAAGCTTTGGTGCTCCAATTCCTGCATAATGAATGATAACTTTTGTCCCGTGATCGAGGCATACTTTGACGTGATTCGCAAACGTCGTAACGATATCATCCAAATCTTTATATACATTTAAATGGTCTTCTTCGACATTATTTATCACGAGGTAATCCGGTCGATGAAACAGATTAGTTTTATCCGATTCATCAACTTCACAAACGAGATAATCAGCTTCTTTGACAAACAGAGAAGGTTCATGACAGCCGATGGGAACTGCGCCCAGGACGTCACTGACATGATAACCGCATTGTTTTAAAATATATAATATTGCGGCGGCCGTTGTTCCTTTGCCGTGAGTTCCGCACACGGCAATACTGCCTCGATGTTCATTTGAGAACTTTGCCAAAGCCTCACCGCGACTCATTCCAGTTCCAAGACGTTCAGCCTCCTGTCTTTCCGGATTTGTGGCCGGAACAGCAGATGAATATATCACGAGATCATACCCATGAACGTTTTCCGTCTTTTGTTCCTTATGAACTGTACAGCCGCGTTTGGACCAGAATTCACATATTTTTGCACTTGCACAGGGATCACTGCCACTCACTTCATGGCCTGCATCCGACAGATACAGTGCTAGACTGTGCATTCCTGCTCCCGCTATTCCAATCAAATATATTTTCATATTTGTTTCCTACCCCCCCACGTTCGATGTTCCGCACAATGAATCATCCGAATCGCAGTTCACGACTCCAAAAAGATAACCGCCGGCATTGGCATTTGAACCAAAGGTATCAATGACAAAGTAATAGGTGCCTGCCGACAAGTTCCCCTCCACGAATGTATCTCCTCGTGTCAAACAACTATTATCTCCAACCGTATTTTTCAAATGGATATCGACATCCACGCCTTTCTGACTCAACGCAAATGCTCTGATTTTCTGACTTTTTGTGAGTGTCATTTGATAATATTTTTCAGGCCCTCCCTCATTTGCATTATTACAGCCATATTGTGAGAAATTGTTCTCTCCACCTGTCGTATTTCCAGAATGGGTATAGGGAATACTTGAAATAATATATGGTTTTGCCTTTGTTCCGGACCCTTCAAATACAACAGGATTATCAGGTGCAGCTTCTCCTTGAATGACCGCTCTCCATGCCTTATCAAGCATTTCAATGGCATAACGGTTTCTCACATTTCCGCCATATTTTAATCCATCAGCAGTAAATTTACATGCACCGCCACTATAATTATTTAAATGTATTTTATCCGTCGTATTGACACCATAATTTGTACAGTTTTTCATTGCAAGAGCCAAATTGATATACGGAACCTGATAAGATTCGGCAATCCCCCTTGCCACTGCATCAAATACGGGAACAAAATGGCGCGGCGCAAGACCTCCCTTATCCTCGTTGTCATTTCTCAAGCCCGTTCCAATAAACAACGGAATTACACCTGAAGATATCATGGTTTCTACTGACTTTAATACATTGTTATAATACCAGTTCAGTGTATAAAAATAACCCGATTTTGTCGCATCTCCCGTTGGACGTGTATAACCATACATTCCCATGTCATTCGTTCCATATCCATAAAATCCAAATCGAGGACCCGCCGAAGATATTTCACTTGCCATGTTGCCACTATTCGCCCAGGATGCCGTCTGTCCTATTTTTGCACATAACGAATCGCGGCTAAATGAATCAAATCCCCCAGATTTATAGGCATTTACTACACCCGAAAAACTCTTTCCACCGCCATAATCGATATTGCTGTCTTTCGAAAAACAATACATAAATGTTGATCCACTCACCATGTGCGAATCACCAAATTTAGAAAACCGAAGATTGTTTTCTGACTTTTTTTGCATAATCTCTTTCATTTTTTCAACACTATATGCCGTAACCGGTGAAACAACCCTGTCACCAGGATACCGCGTTGGTGCCTTCACAACCGCCGATTTGCATTCTCCTTTGTCACATCCGTTGTTACATTTCGTCACTTCTGACCAAACCCTGCATCCCTGATCATTCGTCTTGCATTTATGATATCCATTACCACTGCATTCCTGTGCCCCAGAAGTACACTGATGATCACATTCACATTTACCGTCTTTACATATCGCCGGACACCCCGTGACATCTGTCCAGACCAGACATCCTTCATCTCCCATCGTACATGTTCTAAATCCATTACCTACACATTCACTCTTTCCTGCTTCATTACATTCATTTTCACATTTGCATTCTCCACCTTCACATCTACCGCTGCACGCCTTTAAATCATCCCACTCCAAACAACCATCACTGTTATAATCCGCACATATATGATAACTGTTGCCTACACATTCTCTCTGTCCGTTCTCATTACATACATTTGTACATCCATTGACACAATAACCTTCTTCACATTTCTGATTATCACTACACCCTTGCTTCGCGCTCCATTCAAAACATACATCATCATCAAAATTCCCACATACTCTATATCCATTCACACCTTCAACACATTCTCTCTTGTTCTCCTCTTCACATTCATTACTGCATTCCGGCTCTTTATCATCTAATATACATAAACCGTTCAAACAATGACTGCCTTTCCCACATTCCGTTTGCTTTTCTCTTAAACATCCATCCCCCCAATCAGCACATGTCATAACATAATTGTTATCTACACATGTTTTATTTCCATCTGTACATTCATCTTCACAGACTTCACCATCTTTGGGCTCTGTATCATCATTTCCATCCTGTTTCTTTGTCCTGCATTTACCATTTTCACATACTTTGTTATTATCACACGTAAACGTCTCATATCTCAAACAACCATTATTATCCCAATCTCCACATTCCATTATCCGACCATCTTCAGCACACACTGTCTGCCCTTTTTTACATAATTTCGGACAGCCATCTTCATCCGACGGTTCACTCACTTTATCTACACTCTTACCCTGTATCACAATCACCCCTTCAGAACACCCCATCACCATCAAACTAATATATACTAATAATATCACTTTTCTCTTTAAACACATTACAGGCCTCCTGACAAAAAACCTTTCTCTTTTTACTCCATTTTTTCATCAATATTCAAGCCCGCTCATGTATTAACTCGCATAATTAGTACAGTTCAACTGAGGAATCGCTCCTGCAGCCGCATTGCAAATCCACGTTTACCGCTAAGACCAGTCGAGGCGTTGTGCACAACGCCTCGACCCAGGCGAGGAATCCATGGCAGAAATTGATGAGGCCATTCGAGGCGTTGTACACAACGCCTCGACCCCGACGGAGAATCAACGGAAAAACAACTAAATAATCTTTATTCTCTCATTATTCTGCTTTATTTCCATATCGCTTTATTATACCTTTTTAATGTTTTACTCTTGTCCCACCCAATATTTTCTTCCATCACGCTTACTCCTCACTCTTTTTCCATTTCTTGTTTTCAAATAATGAAAAATAATGTCTCTCTTTCTTTCCTCGCTTTCCTTCTCCTGCTTCCTCTCACATCCTGCTCTCCCATCAAATCCACAGAACAAAATGCACAGAAACCCACAACGTTATCCCAAGAGATAACCACAAACTTATCCACAAACTTATCCACAGGTTCTGACATGAAAATTCGTCCTTCATCACTCGCCGGACGTTGGTACGACGACAATCCCATCAAACTAAAATCCAGCATCCAGTCATATCTCGACGCTTCTCCTGCTCAAAAACTCCTTGATCTTCACGCTGTCATCGTCCCTCACGCCGGTCATTACTGGTCCGGTCCTACAGCCGCCGCCGCCTTTAATGCCATTAAACCTGACCAGTTCAAAAGAATATTCATCCTCTGTCCAAACCACCGCGTTCCCGTACGCGGAAATGTTTCCGTCAGTGCCGATGCCTTTGAAACTCCTCTCGGACAAATCCCTGTTGACCAAAAAACTGTCCAAAAATTCCTTAACTACGGCATCCTTAACATCGATGATGGCGCTCATAAACTCGAACATGCCATCGAAATTCAGCTGCCTTTTATTCAAGTCATTTTCGAACAAAATTTGCCGCTTCTCGTCCCCATTATCGTCGGTGAAAATTCCACAGACAACATCCGCGCTTTCGCCCAGGTACTCGCTCAGGAAATGACCGATGAAGACCTTCTCATCATCTCCAGCGATTTCCTTCATTACGGCGAAAACTACGGATACGTGCCTTTTGGCAGCCCCGTATTTGAACAAATCAAAGAATATGATGCCAGAACCGTCGCCGCCATTTCCGAATTAAACAGCTCTTCTTTTGAACAGTTTGCTAAAAATACTCCCCATGCCGCCTGCGGCATCAACTCACTTCGCGTACTCGCAGCCGCCTTTGAAAATTTAGGATTCACTGCCCAACAACTCGCTTATGATACCTCCGGACAACGATCCGGCGACGACTCGATGTCCGTATCTTATGTTGCCATGGCTGTGACTGGAAAATGGAACCATCAAATGAATAACGATACCAAAAATCCCGTTTCCGAAACGGCTCAAAAAACAGCCCACCAAATCGTCCTTCGATCACTCAATGAGGCCGTTTTACGCCAAAAAAATACCCAAATTCCAAATGATCTCGATCTCGGTTCAGACCCGGATGTTTTCAATCAGGAATACGGCGTTTTCGTCACGCTCAACGATGCTCACGGCAACCTTCGCGGATGCATCGGTAACATTATTCCCGTCGCCTCCCTTCGCGAAAGCCTTTGGAACAGAGCCCAGGATGCCGCTCTCAATGATCCGAGATTCGAACCAGTTCAGCCCGATGAACTGCCAAATCTGCACATCGAAATCTCCGTTCTCACGCCCATGAAACACATCGAAGGCCCCGAACAAATCGTCATTGGAAAACATGGCGTTGTGCTCAGAAAAGCCGGTCGTTCCGCTGTTTTCCTCCCACAAGTCGCCCCGGAACAGGGCTGGAATGTCGAACAAATGCTTACCGCTCTGTCCAGAAAAGCCGGACTCGCGCCTCAAGCCTGGCGTGAAGGCGCACAGTTTTCTGTTTTTGAAGCACAAGTTTTTTAGGAAAGGTAAACGATATTTTATGACAGCCCTTTGGTGGAGTTTGGGGCAAAGCCCCAGAAAAACAATTAATCAGAGCTTCCTTAGGATTTAAACATGACACCTTTTATTATTTCTGATGAATCCGTCCTGCAGCTACGCAAACTTCTCGATCGAACGCCAAATGTCAAACCCGACCAGGGCATTCGCATTTATATCTCCGGATTATGCAACGGCGGCCCTGAATGGAGCCTGACACTCGATACATTTCGACCGGAATTTGATGAATGCTGCGAATTCGACGGTCTCAAAGTCATCGTCGAACGCGACCTGCTGAATGCCGTCGGCGGCCTCGACGTCCAGTATGAAGCCATCGATGAAGACGGAGGCTTCCTTATCACAGCTCTCGATCCAGAGGTTCAGGCCCTGTACGGAGGCGGTTGTTCCGGAAATTGCTCCAGCTGCCACGGGTGCCACAGTTGTCACGGCGGCTGTCATGATCACTGCTCCGGTGACTGCGAAAATTGCTCTGAAGACCGCACTCACTGCGCTTCTTGTGACTGTGACAATGAACCCGATGAAGGAATCGGTTACGACGATGACGTTGAATAACCCATAAAAAGTCCCGGTGTATGTGCTTGCACATAGCCGGGGCAAAAATCCGTGCGTATCGACTGAAAGGAGATAGCACGGACAAAAACCTGAAACGATTAAATATTAATTATTATTTTCGTGTGGGGGCAAAGCCCCCTGCGGCGCTATTTGCAAGCAAATACGCGCCTACCCCCTATGCGGGGACACCCCGCAACGCCCCGCTCTCTCTCTACTCAGCCTATGACTTAACCGTTAAGAAGCCGATCAACATCCTTATTCGCTTCTAACAATTCATCTTTGGTCATATCATTTTCACTTCTACAATTGAGAAGATCATCAATATCTTTCTGTGCCGCTTTCATGTCGATTTCATTGAAATCCTTGACCTGTTCATCAATATTTTTATTGGATTCCTCTTTTAAACTAAATGTTTCTTCTTTCTTTCCTTCAATGACCTTGGATTCAGATACAACCGCAAATACGATAAATGCAATTCCTCCAATAAATGGTATTAAATTCATTAATACATATAATTTATCTTTGCCAATATAATTCATTCGACGAACACTAACCGCAACATAAGGAAGAAGTGATACAAGTCCAAATAATCCAACAAAAAGATTAACAATTGGAATGTAACATAATACTGTACAAATAGCAAAAGTTACAATTGTCGGTGCTAAAAAATCAAAAAGATCGGCTTCTGATTTAAAATCCGTCGCTTTATGCCAAAAATCAATATAACTTGATTTGACATTCTCAAAATTTATTTCTCTTTTTTCCGCCATTTATTTTTTGTCCTTTCTTTTAAAATAAGATGAATATTTTTAATATTCATCTATGACTACTTATCTAAAAATGAGTTGATAAGTGTTACCGGATCGGCATTAGATCTCGCGATTAATCGAATACGATGCGATAACACCGCCGAAGCCAGATGATTGATATCATCCGGAAGTACAAAATCGCGCCCCTGTATAAAAGCTCGCGCCTTCGACGCCTGAAGTAAATCGATCATAGCTCGCGTCGATGCTCCCTGAACTATCAAAGAATTTTCTCGCGTCGCATGTACAATTTTCAATACATAGCTTATTATATCTTCCGAAACATGAATACCATCAACTGAAGACAGCAATTCTTTGATATCTTTTGACGTCAGCACCGGTTTCAATACTTCTTTTTTGGCCGGCATTTTCAATATCGCTCGCTCGGCATCCGAATCCGGATATCCCATCGATATTCTGAATAAAAATCGATCAAGCTGACTGTCAGGAAGTGGAAATGTTCCCGAAAAATCAACCGGATTTTGTGTCGCAATCACCATAAACGGCAATGGCAGGGCATGTGTCTGACCATCAAGACTGACCTGCTGCTCAAACATCGCCTCCAAAAGTGCCGACTGCGCTCGCGGCTCCGCTCGATTGATTTCATCCGCCAAAAGGATATTCGTAAATATCGGCCCCTCGTGAAATACAAAATCACTCGTCTTCGGATCGTAAATGTTCACTCCGAGAATATCCGAAGGAAGGATGTCCGATGTGAACTGAATACGCCGATGATCGAGACCAAGACTCTGCGAAAATGCCGAGGCAAGTGTCGTTTTTCCTACCCCGGGAACGTCTTCAATCAAAAGATGACCCGAAGCCAGAAAACATATAATCGCCATTTCAACGGCTTCTTCCTGACCTTGAAGAACAGAATGAATGTTCTCGCGAAGTGCCTTGATTCGTTTCATAAATGAATCCTATTGCTGATAGGTGTATTTCGCATCAACCTTGAGCAGACTGTCGAGCTTTTGCGCCTGTGCCGGATATCGGCTCTGAAATTCAATGAGCTGCGAAATGAGTTTATCCAGGGCCGGCGTGATCTTTCTCTGAACCGTTTCGCGATAAACTTCCGCATCAGCTCCCTTGAGCCCTGACAATTTAGCATCAAACGCTTTCGAGGCATTTCTCATAGATTTTTCATTTTCCTTGATATAGGCGGAAAATTTCTCAATGAGTGCGTCAGGCGTATCAAGATTTTGAGCAACAATTTCGCTCATCGTGTTGAAATAACCAGCAATAACATCACCGGGATCATTGGGATCGGCTTTATCAGCTTCTGCCGGTGCCGCTTCTGCCGCCGCCGGTGCTGTTTCTGCCGCCGGTGCCGCTTCCTGACCTGCAGCCATCATCGGAACGCAAAAAAAAGCCATCATTGCTATCGCTACTAATATCTTCTTCATCTTTATTCCTATTCTTAATCCGTCAGTTGTTCGTTAATACTCGTCGTAATCCGTGCCTGGAATGGGAACGCCTTCCGGAATATCCATCAGCGGCAGATCCTGAGAAACCAGCGGCTGGTGAATGCGTCTGTACTCTTCTTCCGAAAGCGGGGGCAAGCCTTTTTCCTGTCGAAGTGCATTTGTCAGAGGACGAGGCAGATTGTCGTTCATCAGCATTCCCAGTTCACGGCATTCCGCTATCGTCGCCTCCGTGAGCTGCGCCAAACCAATATCAGTATTATCACGTTTTGCATAAAATGCCGCCTTTAATACGGCTTGTTTGATGTGACCACCGCTTATCTCAAACTGCTCTCCCAGCAAATCAAACGGAATGTCGGGCCTGATCGGCGCATTCTTCGGAATAAGCGATTTAAACAGCTTCCCGCGCGTCTGCCCATCCGGCATCGGAAAATATATGCGATACCTGATACGACGCTTAAATGCATCGTCCAGGTTTGCTTCAATATTCGTCGTCAAAACCGTCACACCTTCAAAATTTTCCATTCTCTGAAGCAGATATGCAACTTCCAAGTTCGCATATCGATCGTTCGTCGACTTCACACTCGTTCGTTTCGCAAACAGTGAGTCCGCTTCATCAAACAAAAGCATGACACGCCCGCGTTCCGCTTCATCAAACACTCGCGCTAAATTCTTTTCCGTTTCGCCAACATACCGGTTCATGATCCTGGACAAATCCACCCGAAACAAATCAAGTCCGAGGTAGTTCGCAATAATGCTCGCTGCCATCGTTTTACCAGTTCCCGGCGGACCATAAAACAAAACGCTCAGACCACGCCCGTATGGAAACCTTTCACCAAATCCCCAGTCTGAATAAATCGTATCGTGTGCATCGGCATAGAGAAGAACTTCATTGAATTTGACGCGTTCAGCATCCGGCAAAATCAACTGCTCCGGCTTGAACGTCGACGGCGGAACGAGATCAGCCAAATCACTTAGTTTATGGGCAAAATAAGTTCGACAAGCTTTGTCCAGATCGTTCAAATCGATCCGCTTTCTTCGGGCCACGATGCTAAGTCTGCGCGCTTCACCCGCCGCCTGCCTGATCTGCGCCTCCGACATCTCATATCGCCTCGATATTGCTTCCAGTGCATCCGGCGATGGACACCGCTTGTCCTCTTCCAGAACTTCCTGCCATAATTCCAGTCGATGTTCCTGATTCGGCAACGGAATTGCCACCTGCGGCCAGCCTGTCGTCAACTTCACCATCCACAAAGTCATATCCTCAACACCAGCTAAAAATTGCTCATGCGAGAATATCTCTTCCAATACGATTTGCTGCGAACCCGTGATAAATTCCGGAAGTCGCGCACACCTGAAATAGACAAAATCATTTTCAAGACGTGCCTCTCTGAACAAATCCGATAAACGCATCTGAAGCGACTCCGCATCCAGTGTCAAAAGACTTGGTAAATCGGCGCTGAGCAAATTCCGACCTAAAAGACCGGCAAATGCATTCGCCGTTTTCTCTTTTCCAGCCCCTGAAGGCCCCGTCAAAACTGCCGGTAATGACTGCGATCGAATGATTTGAAGTAACGCCGTCTGACAATACTGCGGCAAATGAAGTTTCGAAAGCTCGACTGACTCAGTCGTTCGATACGCATACGACGCAAGTGCCTCATCCACCGGTACATTATGGTCATTCGGATTCTTGATAAACTCCAACACTCGATCAGAAATGATGACTTTACGACTCGCTAAATTCCGCTCAAATCCATCGTGCGGATTCATCCGCTTCTCAACTGAAATCAAACAATGCCTTCGAAGCGGCGCACTGTACTGAAACCGGGCTAAATATTTATCAAACTTGTCCTGATTTTGATTCGAAAGAAGTCTGCAGATGACTCCAATAACCGCTACCTCCAGTGTGCTGTCTCCAATCGCAAATCCACACAGCTCACAAAGGGCAGGATTGATCGCTATTCCCGTGAGCATCGCCAGAATTTCGATGTCCTCCAGTGAAAGCATAAATCTCGTATAAAGTTCCGCCATCCCGATGCAGTCTTTATTCGGATTCTCAACCCACCTTTTGACATAGCTCCTCAGCCCGTCTTCGTAATTCGGTACCGTTTTGAACAGAGTTTTGTCCGCTTTTCTCAACGCTTTGGCTGCTTCAATCGCTGAAATTCCAAACGTTACGACTGAATTCTCATCATCCAGTCTCTTATCCGCAGTTTCCAGATAAATCCTTACCTTGATTTGACCAAACGCAAGAATACTCGTCAGATCCTGTGCGACAAACTCTTCTGCCATCTTTCCTTTCCTTCTCTTTTGAGGCTATTCACCTTTGCCCCTTTCCTTAATTATCTATTTACTAATGGGTCTCTGTCAAAATTATCTGACACCTCCTCACTCGCTCACTCGATTTATCCACCCACTATGATCTAGACGATTCTCAATATAGATTAATTTTTTTAATATCATCATCTTCATCAGTCCTGTGGATATGGGGATAACTCTCTCAAAGGCACTTCCTGTCACGCTTTCATACCATTCCCGTCTGTGGTTATTCTGTGGATCCGCCTCTGGATATCTGTGGACAACTTTTATGCATTACCATTACCTCCTATTTATCCACAGGTTAATCCACAATAAATACACAGTTTTCCCACAAACTTGTCCCAATCCTTTTTGTACGGCCTAATAAAATTTATTAATGGATTAGTTTTTGTAAATATTATTCATGAAATCTACATAAAATCGATTTCAATGCTATCCACCCGCTATCCACAGTAACTCACTGACTTATCCACAGGCTGTGTGGATAACCCTTTTCATCCGATCTTCCCATACTTACTTATAATGAGATGTAGGTGTAAATTTTATTCATTAGTTATCCACTTTTTAAGAATAAAATTAAACACCGTTGTCTATTATATGAATAAAATACTAATCACAATTGCACACAGGAAACACACAGAGTTATCCACAATAAACTGTGGATAACTTGCAGATACACTTTTTTAATGGGCTTCGATAAATTATTCGACATTTTCACAGATGATTAAATTTTATTCCAAATAGTTAAGATATTCTAAAATAATATTCGTTTTTTCTGATTTTCGTAAATCTGCATCCGTCCTGAAAATCGGTTTTTTCAACCTTTTGAATAAAAATTTGGTTATTTTAAAACTTTGGCATAACACATGATAACTGTTATAAATTTATGAATATTATTCAAAATTTGAATAATATATCGAATAATCTATGTTTTGTGCATAAAAATTGAAAATCACTGAAGTAATCGATGAAACTGGCTTAAATACTGATTGATCTCGCATCACAAGCTTTCCCTCATTCTTAAAAAGTTGACGCTCATTGACCTCTCCCTTAATGTGCACCCGTTCGTCAGGCCCCCTGACGAAACGGAGAACTATTCTCTGTTGTGGTTCCGTCCAGGGATGGACGTCATCAGCTTTTTAAGCTGTTAAAGTGAGCGTATGATTAACTTTAATGTCTGGACGCTTTTCATGGAGCGCCTCAAAAATCAGGTCAATGATCGATGTCTGACGTACGTCGAAAATCTTTCGTGCAGAAATATGTCAGACAGCGAGTGGGAACTCTGTTTGCCCGATCGTTCAACCCTTAATATGGTTGAAAGCAGCCTGTTCGACAAGCTTCATGAAGTCGCGTGTGAAATCCTCAAGGAAGAGGGTTTGTCTGAAAATGTATCGATTTCCCTGTCGATCGAAGGAGAAAAGAATTCTCAAACTCATTCATCAAACGGTTTTCTTCCTTTTGATGCCGTTCATGTTACCGATATCTCAACACCCGAAGTTGAAAAAGCTGCTTTTCAGCTCCGCGATAACAGCCGTCTGAACAAAAAATGCACGTTCGATGCAGCGGATTATTCAGACGTTTTGGACGTCGTTCCCTTTGAACCTGACATTCAGCTGCGTGAAAATAGCCACCTGAATGAAAGGTTTACATTCGATACTTATGTCCGGGGAAGTTCGAATGAACTGGCCTATTGCGCGGCAAAGGCGGTTGCCAGCAATCCAGCCGGTGCTTATAACCCGCTCTTCATTTACGGTGGCGTCGGCATCGGAAAGACTCATCTCATGCACGCCATCGGTAATGAAATCCTGCAGACTCGAAATCTTCGCGTTCGTTATTTCACAAGCGAAGAATTCATGAATATGTACATCGCCTGCGTGACTGAGAAAAAAGGTTTTCAGGGATTTCGAGACATCATTCGTCGTGAATGCGATGTCCTCCTGCTCGACGATATTCAGTTTGTTGCCGGTAAAGAGGGAACTCAGAAGGAATTTTTCAATGCCTTCAATGATCTCTATAACGCCGGTCATCAAATCGTGCTCACGAGTGATAAACATCCCCAGGAAATTCGTGAACTCGAAGAACGCATTCGTTCCCGTCTCCTCTCGGGTTTGATGGTCGATATTCAGCTTCCTGAATTCGAAACTCGTCTCGAAATCCTTCGAAATAAAGCACGAATGGAAGGTTTTCATCTCCCAGATGATGTCGCTCAGTACGTCGCTTCAAAGGTTACGACAAACGTTCGTGAACTCGAAGGCTGCTACAAAAGCATTAAAGCAATGGCTGAGCTGAAAAAAGCCAGCGTTAACATCGAACTCGCTCAGCGCATTATCGAGCCTTACTATCAGACTAGACTCGTTCAGCTCGACGCTGAAGCCATCATTCGATGTGTCTGCCGTTACTTCAATATTTCTGTCGATGATATGCTCGGAAAATCGCGCGCGAAGCCTTTCGTTCAGCCTCGTCAACTCGCCATGTATCTCATCAGAAATCATTCCGGTTTGTCATATCCGGAAATCGGTCGAATCTTTAAACGCGATCATACGACCGTCCTTTCAGCGTGTCAGCGCATTACAAAGGATCTCGTCGATGGCAATAAGCCACTAAAATTCGACATCGATCGACTCGAAAACGACCTCTTTAAATGACAAAAAAACCTGCCCCTTTCGGCAGGTTTTTTATTTCTCCTTTCCTCGCACTCAGAAGGAAGTTCATTTCATATTGCGAACTAAGGACAGGGGCAGAGCCCCAAAAAAATAAATAATCAGACCTTCCTTAACGAAGCAGATCGATAACTTTATTGCGCGACTGCATTGTCATGCCGATCTTCTGAATGTCTTCTGCAAGGCACATTTGGCTTTTTTTGCTGATATCGTGGCGTGAAAGAATGGCATCGACATCGACTTCATCGGCGAGTCCGTAGTAAATGGAAACTTCGACATCAACATCTTTCATTTCGACGTCGATCATTCCAAATGCAATTTCTTCTCGAAGATCACGTAGAAAATCTCCGATTTTTTTAGGATTTCCGCACAAAATGCATTCGCTGGATCCACCGGGGGCGACATGAACGGGGGCTGTATCGACTTTCAAAACCTGATTTAAAACTGTCTTTTCCATCTGACTTCTCCTTCGTATGGGTGGGTGGATAGGGGGAGCCGGGCTATTGCCTTTCAGGCAATACGCCACGGCTTGTTTTGCTATTGCTTTGCAATACGCAAAACAAATTATGTTCAGTCATGACTAAAATGAATACTTATTAACCGAGAATGTCGGATTTAAAAAGCAGTGCGATAATAATGCACAATAACACGCCGACTACGGCAAGGAGAATGAATGTCATCATTTTCCAGAATTTGAGATCCTCAAGATTTGCCTGATTATCGAACGGCGGCATTTGTCCAGAAGGAGCATTTTGCATCTGCATCGGCGTGTTGTTCGCTACTTGAGCAGATTGAGGATGTATGGATGAAGGCGCTGCCGTTTGAAGTGGATCACTTTGAGGTGAAAGATGATTGGGTTGAATTGCCGGTGCTTTGGAAACGGTTTCTAATCGTCCAATGATAGAATCGGTAACTGATTCAACGGCAATGTGGGTTTCTTCGTAGTTTTCTGCCGAAACGCTGATATGTGTTTCTTCTTCAGAGGCCAGACCGAGTTTTACTTCTTCTTCGGCGGGCAGGGCGATATGTGTTGCCTCGTTTTCATTGATTTCTGTTGGCTGTGACACATCGCTCGATCTGTGAACGATAATCGGTTTTTGTCGTGTCAGATTGCGTACCGGAATATCACATTTGTCGTAACATTCCTTTGGAAGAATCATTTTTTTGGACAGATTCGGTTTGGATGCCTCTTTCTGAATTGCTGGCTTTGAGGAAAATTGAGAATTGTCGTGATTCTGA
This sequence comes from Myxococcota bacterium, assembly GCA_045599245.1. GTDB lineage: Bacteria > Myxococcota_A > Bradymonadia > UBA4248 > UBA4248 > UBA4248. The sequence goes on along the minus strand of JAZRVP010000295.1, from coordinate 14,613 downwards.
AATGCAGAAACGGCAGGGGATGTGGCTGAAGCAATCCCCAGGGTTTGTGAAAATGCACTGTCGTTTTCAAAAATGAGTTTTCCGTTCTCAAATTTGGGTTGTGCAATGGCTTGTGTTGCGCAGCCGTCATCTTCGGCAAAATCGTTTGACGTATCAGTGTTCAACGAAGGAATTGCCTGCATCGCGGCGCGAATGGCTTTTTCAAGTGCTTCGGCTTTGGGTTGTGTAATGATATCGGTGCGATCTATGTTCAGACCGAACGAATCTTCTTCCTCGAATTCCTCAAGTGCCGGTTTCTCCGGTGCCCTGTGCGTGGTTTCCGGAATCGAAACTGCCGGTTTCGCCATCGTAATTTTGGGTGGTTTGATGATGCGATTGATTTCGGATACGCCCAGTTGACCGGTTGGATCGAACGGATCATGGAAAGAATTTAATTTATTGCTCAAAACACTCGATGGATCGGGAAGAATTTCCTCCGCCTGCATCATGGGAAGGACGGGATTCGGGAACTTTATGCGTTCACGAAGGTATTCAATCCATTCACTGCGGGTGATGTTCCAGCCATGATCCTGGGCACATTTATCCAGGGCTGTTTTAAATTCGAGCGCAGTTTGATAACGCTTATTTTTATCGACATCGAGTGCCGTTTTTAAAATGTTTTCGAGATCTTCCGGGAAATCGGGCATCAAATTGCGCGGTGTTTCATAGATAGCCATTCGTGCACTGCTGATGGCGTTCGCAACCGATCCCGATGGGTACATGCTTTGACCCAAAAGGCATTCGTACAAAAGAATTGCAACACTGAATATGTCGGAACGGCGATCGACTTTGTCACCCCATGCCTGGTCCGGGCTCATATAGTTGAACTTGCCCTTGATCGTTTCTTTTGGCGTGATATCGGCCATATTCGCTGTCTTAGCGATGCCGAAATCGCTGATTTTGATGTCACCGTTCGTGTTGAAAAGAATATTTTCCGGGCTGATATCGCGGTGAACGAGATTTAACGCGTTGCCGTTAAAATCTCTCATTTCGTGCGCTGCATGAAGTCCAAGACAGATTTTTCCAATGACGTAAATCGCAACTTCATAAGGCATTACCATGCCCATCGCGCGATTCATGATGAGAAGCCGGAACAGGTTCTCGGAATCCATGTATTCCATTGTCATCCAAGTTATGCCCTGTTCTTCGCATAAATCAAAGACTTGAATGATATTTGGATGACGCAGCTGTACGAGTATTTCTGCTTCATTTTTTAATGAAGACAGTACCTCTGCATCATTAAGACATGATTTTTTAATGCATTTGCAGACTAAGTAATTTTCATCGCCACTTCGAGCCGCAGTTTTTGCCAGATAGATGTCTGAAATACCGCCTTCTGCGATCTTATTAATGAGCGAGTAACGTCCCAAATTCATGTCTGAATTTCCAATTGCTGAGTAAATTCCTGATCAGAATAAAGTCGTAAAAAATCATTCTGGCCATCTTTTCTTTCCAGAACTGCGACAAGCCGATTATGATACTGTATCGTATAAATCCCGTCCTGCGCTATATTAAAATTCACCGGCAAGCCGCGAAGCAGACGATGAATCCGTTGTTCATTGGCATGAATAGCCGGAAAATGTTTCATCGCATCCATGCATGAAAATAGATAGGGTTCGATGTCTTCCTGCTCCAAATAAAACTCCAGCGTGTGCGCTTGTGCTATGTCAAAATGACATGCACTCGTTCGACGAAGGCCGCTCAAATAGGATTCTGTCTCCAGCTGATGTCCCAAATCTCGCGCTATCGACCGTATATAGGTGCCGCCGGAGCATGATATATCAAGGCTGATCTCCCGATCCCGGGGCAAGTCACACGATACGATGGATATGTCATGAATCTCGACATCACGAGGCGGTATTTCAACTTCAACTCCCTGTCGTGCCAGTTGATATGCTCTCACACCATCGACATGAATAGCCGAAAATCCCGGCGGAACCTGCTGAATCTTTCCTTTGAAAGACTCAAGTGCTGCTTCAAGCCTCTCGCGATTTAAATGTTCCGTCGGACCGGTTGCAACGACTTCACCTTCGCAGTCATCCGTTGACGTTCTTTCGCCAAATTTTATCTTTGCCGTGTATCGTTTGTCGCTTCCCAAAAAGTAGCGAAGAAATCGGGTCGCTTTGCCGACGGCTATGACGAGCAGACCACTTGCGTATGGATCGAGCGTTCCGCCATGTCCCACTTTTTTCGATCGCCTTTGCATCGAAAACTGTTTGTTCAGCTGTTGTAATGCGCCAAATGATGAGATACCAAGCGGCTTATCCACGAGGAGAAATCCATTCATAACTGTTTGCTCTGTTCCATGCTTTTTTTTTCAATGCCAAACAACGTGATAAGTCTGCGTTTGTAGACTGTTACTTGCCCATTTGCATTTGCAAATGCGTTGCGCATTCATAATACACAGGGTATAGAAGGTCAATTTTGGATGGGTCAATCTCGTCTTAATCAATTCATACAATTTCGGGAATTGAAATTCCCCAGAAAGGAATAAATATGCAGATTTCAGTCAGGAAGCTGGCCATGATGGCAGCAGTTTCGGCTTTTCTCATGCCGGTTTCGGCATGGGCTCAATCCTCTTCCGATGAGGCTCCTTCTTCAACCGATGCCGAAGCTTCCCAGGCTTCTGATACAACAGAAAGCACCGAAGAAAGTGCTCAACCCGATGATGTAGCCCCGACTGATTCTCAAAATACAGAGGCTGCTCCGGCTCAGGAAGAAGCTAAAGAAGAAGCTCCGGCTCAGGAAACAGCTCAGAATCAAGAACAGGAACAAAGCCTTCCTGACAAATTGGCGACGAGACAGTCGAATCGTGAAGCGCGAAAAAATGCAATGCGCACACTTGCTAATAAATATTCAAATGATGCTCCTTCGCCTGCTGCCGCTTCTTCTCAAACAACCGTCGCTTCATCGGCAATTACGCCGACAGTTATTCCTGCTGCACCCAAAACTTCCGAACGCATGCCGCGATTTGAACATCACGGTTATTTCCGTACCCGATTGAGTGCCATTGGCAACTACGATCTCGATACCCGTGGAACATCGCCTGTCGCTTCTCCACTCGATTCAAAACACAGAGGCGCTTCGCAGCAGGAAAATATTCACATGGGTGATTCCGACGCAATTCTCGGCGGCAACCTGCGTTTCCGTTATCAGCCGACGATTCATATCTCCGAATCGATCAAACTCGCCGGTTCGTTCGATGTCATGGACAATCTCGTTCTCGGCACCACGCCAAACGGTCTTCGTACAAACTGGGGTTCCGATTCATTCTTCACCTTTAACGGGGCTGAACCCGTCAATGCCGACACCATCGGTAAAAATGCAATTTCCGTCAAAGCACTCTACGGTGAAGCCGATACCATCATCGGTACATTTATGGCCGGCCGTATTCCGGCTCACTGGGGCCTCGGTATCGTTTATAATGATGGCGGCATCTATAAACGCGATCAGCAAATCATCGAAGGAAAAGGATGGAAATGCACGGATTGCGACTCCTCCGATGCTGTCGATAGAATCGAATACAGAATTCGCGATCCCTTCTTTGATTCCCTTTACCTCGATTTTTCCTGGGATTTCGTCAATTCAGGACTCGCCAGTTATAACCTCGTCCAGGATTCTTTCGGACAGGCATTCGATTTGGCTGACAACGACGACGTTCTTCAGTTTACACTCTCTCTCTTTGATCGTCCGATTTCTCAGCAGGAAATCGATGAACGATATCGTTCCCTTTATGAAACGAGAAAATGGACGGCTGACTGGGGTGTTCTCTTCTCGTATCGAAAACAGGAGCTTGCCGTCGAAACCGATGATATTCAGACGTCCGGAAATGGCGCTTCTTCGACGTATGCACTTTATAAAAAAGATGCCGAGGCTTATGTCATCGATCTCTGGGGGCGATTCCTTGTTCCGTGTCCAAAAGAAGTCACGTTGAGATTGGAAGCCGAATTTGTGGGCGTTTTTGGTGACGTCGATCTCGACACCGGTAACGAAGGCGAGTCGCGTGATATTACACAAATCGGTTTTGCGTTTGAAGGCGAAGTCTTGTGGCGCGATCTGGTTACAGGCCTTAAATTCGGTTTGGCATGGTCTGATAATATGGTTTACAGCGGCCATTCACTCGTCGAACAGCTTAACGAAGTACCGATGGGATCTCTCCTTCGCTTCGATCCTAACTATACCATCGACACAATGATGTTCCGCGAACTCATGGGCGGCATTAACAACGCCTGGTATCTCAACATCAACGGTGAATATAAGTTCCCGATTTCTATGCCGCAGCTTACAATGGCTTTAGGGGCCAGACTCGATCTCACGACATCGGGTCCAATCGAGAAAAAAGCAACACCCGGCAATAATGGCTGGTATGGATTCGAAGGTAATCTCAAGCTCTTCTACGATGAATCCGATCGCTTCAGATTTGAAATCGGTGCCGGTATCTTTGCCCCGGGCGATGCATGGAAACACAAGGCTAAATCATCTTATCCGATCTTGCCCTCGCAAAGTGTTTACGAAGATTCGACATCCGATAGTTATGATCCGGAAATCGCATGGAACGTCCTTGCGAACCTCTATTTCATGTTTTGATGATGCAGTATCATCCTTTGGCATATCGTCGTTTGGATGAATATAGGGTTTGATATGAAACGAATTGTTATTTTTATTCTCATGGCACTTTGTCTGACATTCACGACTTCGTGCTCAAAAGATAAAGCTAAAGCTGATACGAAACAGTCCAAAACCGTCGATCTCGGCGAGACCGACGATGTTCAGGATGACGGCGACAAAAAAGACAATAAAAAGGCCGCCAAAAAGGATGATGGCGCCAAAAAGCTTGATAAAAAAGCCGCCAAAAAAGACGATAAAAAAGACGATAAAAAAGCCGAAGCCAAGTCGGCTAAAGTCGCCAAAAATACTCGTTTAGAAGCCGAAAATAAGGACGACAAAAAAGTGCAGGAACCGGAAGACTCAAAAGAAGAAGTCAAACCGGAAGCCGATAATCCTGAGACTAAAGACGTCGATGAAAAACCTGCCCCCGAAACGGCTTTTGATTTTTCTGACGATGATGAACAGCCAAAAGATAATGTCAAACCTCTCCCGCCAAAGCCTCGGATGCCGAAGCCTCGAATCACAACCGGGATAGAAAAATATATCAATATCAAGGAATTGCGCGAGGAAACCGGGTTTTCCGGCGCCCTTTCTGAAGCCTGGCTCGAGGGGCAGGAAAACGATCCCAGATATTCTTCAGCGCGTCTCGCAACCGATAATGATGCTGAACTCGGCTTCACAATTCAGGTCTGGAAACCCGGTAATGAAAATGCCGCTTCCAAACGCTTTACCGACCTCTTTGAACAGTCTTTCGGCGGTCAGAAAATTAAAAACCTCGCTTCTGATGCCTTCACATCACATCATCACAAAATCAACGAACTCGCATTTTTTGAAAAATCAAAACGATCGACAGTTCTTCTTTCTTGCTCGGAAAATATCTGCTCGATCGAACAATTGAAGACAATAGCACAGACGATTCAACGACGGCTTTAGTCGTTGGTTTTACTTTTGGCCGCACGGGGCGGTCACCATGCCACAATTAAGGAGAAAAAATGAGCTGCTGTAAATGTCATTGTCCTGATGGTCTCGATGTCCTTACCATTGCACATCCGAACACGAAAGGTGTGGCTGATGTCGATCATGTTCAAGCAAAAGACCTTGCTCGTATCATCGATCATACCTATCTCAAACCGGATGGTGATCGCTCCAAAATTGAAGCTCTTTGCGCCGAAGCCCGCAAATACAATTTCGCCAGCGTTTGCGTGAACACAACCATGGTTCATCTCGCCAGCCAGCTTCTCAAAGACACTGATGTCAATGTTTGCGCTGTCATCGGCTTCCCTCTTGGCGCCGGTACAACCGCTTCCAAAGTCTTTGAAGCTCAGGAAGCCGTCCGCTGCGGTGCCGTTGAAGTCGATATGGTTATCAATGTCGGCGCTCTCAAAAGCAAAGATTATGCACTCGTCGAATACGACATTCGCAAGGTCGTTCAGGGTGTTGAAGGTACGCTCGTTAAAGTTATTATCGAAACATGCCTCCTGACCGACGAAGAAAAAGTCATTGCATGCGCACTTTCAAAAGCCGCCGGTGCTCATTTCGTCAAGACCAGCACGGGCTTCTCGAAAGGCGGTGCCACGGTTGAAGATATTGCTTTGATGCGCCGCGTTGTCGGTTCTGAAATGGGCGTCAAAGCTTCCGGCGGCATTCGCGACACAGAAACAGCCATTGCCATGGTTAAAGCCGGTGCCTCCAGACTCGGCGTTTCCGCCAGCGTTGCCATCGTCGAGGGCGGTAAATCCAATTCCGATTATTAATTATAATTAATCGACGACCACAAAGGGACGACTGGCTAACAAAACGTTGTCTTCATTGAAGATTTCGCACAGCCACGTCCCTGTCATCGATTTTGTGAGATTTAGTTTTGACCACGTTCTCCACGCAGGACTTTGGCTCACCGGAAGTGAATATGACTGCGCCAGACCCGTGGAATGCGTGAATTTGATCGTGATCATGCGATCTTCTTCATCCGCCGCCGATATTTCAACGTAGCAATAGACCGAACCGTCGGAAATGGAAAATGCATCGCGTTCATCGGCCGGAAGTCGGTGATCGATACGCGTCGCAAACGTGTGACGAAGAATTTTCATGCCCCCTGCATCGCGTTCGATTTTTTGTGTCGGTGGAAGATGCGCCGGAACTGCAATCGGCTTTTGAGGTTTCGGATCTGACTCGATGATTTCAGGCTTCGTTTCAGCCTTTGTTTTAGCCACTTCCTGCTCAAATTCTTTGATCCACTCGGCCTTCATTTCGTCTTTTATTTCAGAAAGTATCTCTTCTTTGAGACGTTCACGAGACTCGGCATCAAGCTGACTGAGCTGAACATGATTTTGGGCAGCAATCTGATTGACTGGACATGCAGGACATTCGTGCCTGGGACATTCCGCTTTCTGACTGCATCCGGAAAAAATAAAAATTAAAGAAAACAAAAGATAGACTTCGTGGATATGCCGTATTTTAACGATATGAAAGCTGTCGTTTTGATGCATAGAAATCCACGATAATATGCCGATAACAGGCAGAAAACAGATAAAAACCATCACTCTTTTTAGCACATCAGACAAAGAGTTTAAAGGGAGAATCCTTGATGTAGGTGTATGTCGTTGCAATAATGTACATCAATGCACACCACATTAAAACCCCTCTTTTTTGCGCAAAATAATTTGTGTTGTAAAAAGCAGTTGACAGCCATGGACGGTTGTCGGTTTTGGAACTCAAAACGAATGGCCGATGGCCAGGGATGGTGTGATTATGAAATGTCCGCGATGTGGAGCTGAAGTCGAAGCGAAAAGATTTTGTATTTTTTGTGGCGAAAATTTGCAGTCACGAGAGAACTTACAGGTTCGCAGAGCTTCTTCGGGGGTAATGCGGATTCGACATCGTTCGAGCATTTCGCAGACGGCACTTCCTGAGGTTCAGAAGAGGAGCACCGATAGCCAGCAGAGAATTAATCTCGCCAGCCTCAATGGTAAGAATCAATTCGGCATTGGCGCATCATCTTTTGAAGAGATGAGCAAGCCGGTCATTCCGACTGTTTCGGCGAAAGAAGCTCAGGAAGAAAGCCGTGCCGATAAAAGAAGCCGTGAGCTCGAAGCTCTTTTGGGCAGTTTGAGCAGTTCTTCTTTTGGAAAAATTGACAATGGTGAAATCGACGTCAGCGATGAGCTTCGCGAAATGAATGAAGTGAGCGAAGAACCCCGCAAAGTCCAGAGCATGAATTCGTTTGATATCAACCTCAATGAGGAAGATGAGGGATTTTGCTTCGATGACGATGATATGAGCCAAACAAACTCGCTGAGCGACGCATTTTTCGATAAAGAAACGTCATCTTTGACGGATGTTTCGGAAACACTCCCGGTCGGTTCGGGAACGTTCGCTCGCGTCCCCAGCAATGTCTTCCACCCGATTTGGGAGTCGATTAAATCAGCTTGTGAAGGCATGGTGCAGCGGATTCAGTCGCTTCGAAAGAAGAATGAAGCTTCGACAAATACCGTTGTGATGTCGGACAAACAGAAAAAACTGACCCGTATTGCACTGTTGTCGATCATCGTGGTTGCGCTTCTTGCGATCGTAATCGTTTCAGTCAGCGGTGGTAATGATGAGCCGGAAATCACGACGGCTTCGCAGGCTTCAGCACCTGTTCCCGGTTCGGAACCGTTCGATATCATTGCCCAGGATGACGAGAATGAAGCCAGTGACGAGTTCGTCTTTAATGCCGATGACGACTTTTCAATCCCGGCACTCGATAATGACGAGGTAATCGTGGCTCAGAATGATGTGAAAGAAGAAGTTCAGGATAATGCACGCTTGACGGAGCTTCGTCTTTATGGAAAGAAGGACAATGTTCTGTCGGTTCTGAAACCGGGAGAATCGTATCAGTCGAAGAATACATGTGTGGTTAGAGAAGGACCTGCGAGCCGGTTTGGACTCGTGAAACAGGTTTCTCCGAAGACAAAGATGTTGATTTTGGCGGATGTGGAAGAGGATTGGGTACTCGAGTCAGGCGGCGTCTGGACGAAAGCCGGTGAAACGCCGAGACTTGGACCGGGTAAACAGTTTGCAAATGCGGTCAAAGGCATGTCGATTCCGCAGCCTAAATCGAGAGTTATTTCGGCAAAGAAATGGAAATATGTGCAGGTCGGCGATTTGTATGGTTACGTCGGGCCCGCATGCTTCAAGTAATCCGGTGAAGAAAGAAACCGCGCGAAAGCGCGGTTTTTTTGTAAAAAATGCACCCCAAAAAAGATTGCCATGACGTATTGGCCTTTCGGGCCAATAGGCATGGCATGGCCGGGCGTATGGCTTTTAGCCATAGCCGGCCAAAATATCTTCAAATCGGCCTGTTTTTGCACGATAAACAATTTGAAATGTGATAGAGTTTATCGGTGTTTTTTGTCCGAAATATGGAATTCATCTGTTTTTGGAGCAAGTTATGAGCGAAAACCTCCTGGATATTTTTGAACAGGTAAAGAATGGCGTGATGTCCGATCTGCCGGAGAAATTGTTTATTTTTCCGCTCACGGAAACGGTGATTTTTCCGGATGTCATGATGCCGATTGTTGTGACGCCCGGCCCGATGCTTGAACTCGTCAAGCGCGCACAGACGCACAGCGATTTCCTCGGCTTTTTGTGGGGGGAAGGCGAAGATCCGACCGCAATGACGGCCGAAACGCTTTCAAAAATTGGCTGCGTCGGACGCATCATTAAGATGGTGCGAATGCCGGACGGTGCGTACACGATGCTCGTGCACTGCGTCAGTCGAATGAAAGTCGTCTCGTTCCTCAAATCAGACCGTCTCATTGCTGAAGTCGAATATCTGAGCGATATCGATGTCGAATCCGATGAAATGACGGCATATTTCCGAAACGTTCAAGGATGCCTCAAAAAACTCGGCGAGATGGAGCAGGCAACCTTGTCCAGAGAGCTTCTCTCGGCAATGCAGTCCGTTGAAAGCCCGAGCAAACTCTCGGATATGATCGCATCCCACTTCGATATTCCGAACAAAAAACGTCAGGAAATTCTCGAAGAATTGAACGTCTTGAAACGCATCGAAATGGCGTATGAAGCACTGGTCAAGGAGCTCGATCTCGCTGCTTTGGGGCAGAAAATTCACGACACAATTCACGAGAGAATCGAAGCCAGTCAGCGTGAATTTTTCCTTCGCGAACAGCTTCGTGCCATCCGCAAGGAACTTGGCGACGAACAGGACGAAATCGCACTCGCCGTTCAGAATTACAAAGAACTCGTCAAGACCTCGGGCATGAGCGAGGAGGCCGCTGCTCGCGCCAATGAAGAGATTAAACGCCTGAGCGTTCTCACCCCCGAATCGAGTGAAACAAACGTCATTAGAACCTATCTCGATTGGCTTTGCAACCTTCCCTGGAACAAGACAACCGAAGATATTCTCGATTTGAAATATGCCGAAAAAGTGCTCGAACAGGACCATTTCGGTCTGGATGATATCAAACAGAGAATTTTGGAATTTTTGGCCGTTCGCAAACTCAAACCCGATCATCAGGGTCAGATCATTTGTTTCCTGGGCCCTCCGGGCGTCGGTAAAACGAGTCTTGCACGTTCGATTAACCGTGCTTTGAAACGCAAATTCTTCGGATTTTCACTGGGTGGTCTGAAGGATGAGGCGGAGATTCGCGGCCATCGCCGGACGTATGTCGGCGCCATGCCGGGCAAAATTATTCAGGGTATCAAACGCGTTGGCGTGCGCAATCCCGTGTTCGTTCTCGATGAAATCGATAAACTCGGGAGCGACTGGCACGGCGATCCGTCGAGTGCCATGCTCGAAGTCCTCGATCCATCACAAAATATGGCCTTTAACGACCATTATCTCGATGTGTGTTTCGACCTTTCGGATGTCATGTTTATCGCGACGGCAAACGATGCTTCGACGATTCCCAGACCTCTTCTCGATCGTATGGAAATCATAGAGCTTTCCGGTTACATCGATGAAGAAAAGTACCAGATCGCGCGCTGTCACATCGTGCCGAAGGAACTCGCAGAACACGGCATGACGAAAGAAAATATGCAGTTTACCCCGGCCGGTCTCAGAAAAGTCATTCGCAGCTATACGCGTGAAGCCGGCGTTCGTGAACTCGAACGCATGGTCGCCAAATGCTGCCGTAAAAACGCAAAACGCATTGCATCCGGAAAAGACCCGATTGCTAAAATTGGCCCCGATAATCTGTCCGAATTCCTTGGTTCGCCGATTTATACGGACGAAGTGATTAGCCGTGGACTCCTTCCCGGTGTCGCTGTCGGCCTTGCCTGGACACAGTTCGGCGGCGAGATTTTGTTCATTGAAACAACAAAAATGCCGGGCGTCGGTCAGCTCAAGCTTACGGGACAACTCGGCGAAGTCATGAGCGAATCCGTTCAGATCGCTTTCAGCTTCATCCGCGCAAACATGGAATTGCTCGACGTGAGCGAGGATATGTTCCCGAAATTCGATTTCCACGTCCATTTCCCCGCAGGCGCCGTTCCCAAAGACGGCCCGAGTGCCGGTATCACGATCACAACAAGTATCCTCTCATTGCTCCTCAATCAGGCTATTCCTGAACGACTCGCCATGACCGGTGAAATCACTTTGATCGGTAACGTGCTGCCCGTCGGCGGAATTAAAGAAAAAGTCATTGCGGCAAAACGCGCAGGCGCCAGAACTCTCGTTATGTGCTCTAAAAACCGTCGTGATGTCGATGAACTCGCACCGTATATCCGAGAAGGTCTCACGTTTTTCTTCGTCGATCACTATCGGGAGGTGTTCAATTTCGTCTTCAAAAAACGCTGCAAACTTGATCTCGACAACCTCCCCAAAAATGTTCTCTACACCCCAAAAGGTGCGGCTAAAGACACTCCTGTTCATGCCGATGAAGAGAACGATTAAATCCTTTCGGCTCTCAAATGAACTTCCTTTGGGAGCCGACTTATAAAATCAAAAACTCGTTTGTTACAGGAAGTGACAGTTCATGAAAAATTCGATCCTCACACGCATTCTCGTATGTATGTGCCTCCTTTTTACAGCCGTATCCATTACGGGGTGTGCCAAATCACCGGAAGAAGTGCGCGAATGGATGCACGATAAAAGAGCTCCCGTCAAAATGGGAGAATTCATTCACAATAAAAACTTCTCCCTCGAGTCCAAAATTGAAGCTGTCATGGTTCTCACTGAGCGAGGTAACTGTACAGAGCTTACGGATGCCCTCGGTGAACCGCTCAAAACCGATGAACTCAATCGCATCGTCGCCGGTTCCATCGTGAGAATGCAGGCTCTGCTCGAACAAACCCCGACCTATGAGACAAAAGTCAAGGACGCGGCTTATTACATGCTCAAACTCGAGGTTTCCGATGAAAATCGTGATGGTCTCCTGAACTTCATCCGGAACTGGCTCGATCCTGACAAGACCCAGAACTTCTTCCTCCCAATGGAAAAAGCCGGCCGCGTCGAACAGAAAAAACTCTACGAACTCCTCGGCTCAGAGTCCCTCATCTTCTTCCAAAAAGGCATTGAGAAGACCCTGCTCCAGTTCGAAGATGCTCTCGTCAAAGAAGCCGAAAGAGAAGCTGAATTCGCGAAATCCGGTAAAAAATACAAAATCGTTTCCCGCGCCAGTGACAAGATTACGGCAAATCTTTCTTCCATTCTCGCCAATCTCGAAGAATTAAAACTTCCGGGTGCCGATGATATGGTCGCGGATATGTTCATTAAACGCATTAATGCAAAATATCCGGATATGCCGAGAACCTATGTCCTTCCGTTTGCTTCCAATAAATCGGCTAAATTGCTGCCGTTGGCGAAGAAAATCCTCACCGATCCGAACTATCAGAACCCGACATTGAACTATTATAAAGACGTCATGTTGGCGACATATTTTCGGAATATTCAGAAGAAAGCCGGTGTTGAGGTCTGCACATCGCTCCTTCAAAACGATCGCACGGGCTATATTCGATGGGATTGTCTTGAACTGCTCACGATCGAAAAGGGCAGAGATGGCTTTGCTGCTTTGATTCAGACGCTTCCCGATGATTATGAAGTTCTGAAAGTTCCTGCCGATCATCCTCAGTTTGTCGAATCACCGTCGATGACGTTCTGGAACTCACTTCGCGTTTACTGCGCACATTTGCCCTCGATCCTGAACAATCAGGTTCCGCTTGAAGTGTTCCGTCAGTTGGCCGGTAAGGGCAAGACTGTGACGCGTATGATGTCGATGGCTTGCCTGTCAACGGTTGGTGTGGCCGCCGACGTTCAGCTTTTGGCGAGCTTTGCCGGTGAAAAAACGGACATCAAGGGTTGGGGTATGCAGGTTTCGACGATGGGTGAACTCGCGAATTTCACGAGCGCACTTCTTGAAAAACGATTGGCTGTCGCGGCTCAGCAGGCTGAAGCCGAAAAAACTAAAGCTGCTGCAGATGCCAAAGCCGCCGCACCTGCGGATACAAAAGCTGCCGCACCGGCAGATGCCAAAGCCGCCGCACCGGCTGCACCGGCTACGAAGTAATTATATTATGGTGGCGCGCCTATGCCTGACGGCATACGGCTCGCGAAAAAGGCCTATTGCTCGCGCAATACGGCCTTTTTTCTTACTTTTACAGCATTCGAGCCTATCGGCTCAAAAAACATCGTCTCGGATTTTTTCACGGATTGATTGTTATTACGAGAGGTTTTTTCATGCAGAACTATTCTGAAGAAATTGGCATCCTTGGCGCCGGAGCCTGGGGAACTGCTCTGGCCAGACATCTTTGTACAAAATATGGTCACGCTCGCATTTGGGCTTTTGAACAAGACGTCACCGATGAAATCAATCGCCGTCACGTCAATGAACGTTTTCTTTCCGGCATTCCGCTTCCTGAAAATCTCACCGCAACCAGTGATCTTCAGGCTTTTTCCGATGGTTTGACGTTGCTCGTCATCGTCGTTCCAAGTCATGTCATGCGTCCCGTCTTGTGTCAGATTGCGCCCTATCTCAAGCCCAATACGCCAATCATTTGTGCGACAAAAGGAATCGAGAACGAGACGTTAATGCCGATGAGTGATGTCATTGAATCCGTTCTCGGGCAGTGGGTTCATGGGCGATCGTGTTATCTTTCCGGGCCGTCGTTTGCTCTCGATGTGGCCAATGGTCGCGCGACATCCGTGAGCCTTGCCGGGCGTGACAAAGAACTCTGTCTCGATCTCCAAAAACTCGTCAGCAACGAGGATTTTCGCGCCTATACGACGGAAGATGTCCTCGGTGTCGAGCTTGGCGGTTCGCTCAAAAACGTCATTGCGATTGCATCCGGTGCCGTTGCCGGTCTTGGCATTGGCAACAATGCGGCTGCTGCGATTGTAACGCGAGGGCTTGCTGAAATGACTCGTTTGGGCGTCAAACTCGGTTGTGAAGCACTCACGATGTCCGGTTTGAGCGGCCTCGGTGATCTCGTCCTGACTTGTTACGGTGAACTTTCTCGTAACCGTGATCTCGGTTTCCGCCTGGGGCGGGGAGAGTCTTTTGAAAGTATTCAGACCGGGCGCGTGACCGTTGCCGAAGGCGTCAAAACGGCAAAAAGTGCCTTCGCCCTGGCCAGAAAATTTGATGTCGATATGCCCATCGTTCAACGCGTTTATGAGGCCATATACGAAAATAAGGTTCCTGAAGACGTGGTGCGCGAACTCATGTCACGTAAGCTCAAACACGAACTCGAATTCAAATGCAGAGCGTAGCCTCTCATGACTCTTTGTGAGCAGTTGCGTACCCTTTTGTACGGTGTAACTGCTCAACTTCTTTTGCCCGTGCCCGAGCGAGAACAATTGTCAGGCAGCCCCAAATGTAACAATAACAAGTTACAGCTTGTATGGTTGCTTTTGTGTTCGTGACTAGCTAACACGAACGAAGCCTTGAAACGACTCGTTACAACGGGTGGCATGAAACATGACCACGAGACTGAGATTGTCGTTCAAGGCTTCACCTTTTGCCCAAAGAC
>JAZRVP010000294.1:0-1407 GCA_045599245.1 Myxococcota bacterium | reverse complement strand
CAATAAAGAGTAAAGAACAAAATGCATAAATTGAAAAGAAAATATTTTTTAGGCATTGCCTGTTTTATGCTTATAATGATGCTGACTGCTTGCAGAAATGCTGATTTTGTCGGTAATTCTTATAAAATCGGCAATAGCATTACCATAGAGTTTCAGACCTTAAATACAGCACAAACGCAGGAAATTGACTTGAAATCCGGTGACACGGTTCAATTCGACATAATAACAGAGTCAGGTCAGATAGACATTGCGTTTGGCCTCAAAGATGCCTCACCTGATTACGAGGGGAAGTCAGTGGGATCAAACTCCTTTACCGTAACCGTCCATGAGGACGGCAGATATGTTCTGACCGTTATCGGGTCAAAGGCAAAAGGCAACGTCAAACTGACGAAATTGGAACAAAAATGATTTACTGCTTGATAAAATTGAGATTTGATGGAGAATGAACATGAACGTAATCTACGAACATAAAAACGAGATGACCTTTATCGGTTTTCACACCGAAATCGCACCGAATGAGGGCTACAAAAAGTGTCCGGAATTTTGGGACAAGGAATATGCGGCGAAATACGCCCGTCTTTGGCAGACGATGAAACCCGAAACGCCGGTGGAAGCGGCAATTCTCGAAAACGGCATCGGGATGTACGCCATCTGCGCCGACGAGAAAAACGGATTTGCCTATTGGATCGCCGGACTCTACAGGGGCGGCGATGTGCCGGAAGGACTGGAGCTTTTCACCTTCCCAGAAAGCGATTGGGCGATCTTCACGGCAAAAGGTCCGATTCCGCAGTCTTTGCAGGCGCTCAACACGCAGGTGTGGAACGAGTGGGAACCGAACATAAAAACCATGTATGAGATTGGCACTTCATCCCTTGAGATCTATTCTGCAATGAATCCGCAGTCGCCGGATTACGAGTGCGGCATTTGGGTGCCGATCAGGAAAAAGGCAGACCTGAAGATCTGTCAGAGCTGCGGAATGCCGATGGAATCAGAGGATGTTTTCGGCACGGACGCCGACGGCAATCTGAATCCCGATTATTGCAAATACTGCTATACGAACGGCGAATTTATCGACAAGGTCTCGATGGAGGAATACATCGAAATGTGCAGTCGGTTCGGCGCACAGGCGGGCATGACCAACGAGGAAATGAAAGCGTATTGCCAAAAGCTGTTCCCGACACTGAAACGGTGGAAGCAATAACGTCGTGATCGCCAACTGTATCACCGTCAGCCGGCTCCTGTTTTCGCTTGCGATAATTTTGTTTCCTCCGTCTTCCGTTCCCTTTGCGGTGCTTTATGTGCTATGCGGCGTGACCGACATGTTGGACGGCTTTGTCGCACGAAAACTGCGTACAGAAAGCAAGACAGGCGAACGGCTTGACAGTGCGGCGGACTTGTTTTTCGCGG
>JAZRVP010000293.1:0-3322 GCA_045599245.1 Myxococcota bacterium | reverse complement strand
GCAATAAAGCATAAGAATACTCATGAATAATCTTGCCCAAATGAGCGGTGATGCACGACTTCGCGAAGCCGCTCGACTTCGCGAAAAACGCCTCCATGATGAAGCTTCCGAGCTCGCATCTGCCCGAGAAGAGGGCGGGCTAAAAATGCTCATCTTCGCGATGCGCACTGGCCGAAAACGGACATCGGCGACCAATACACTGGTTATTCTTTGATGAAAAGCCGCATACGATATCCGATTTTTCCATCTGTACGCCAAAATGTTCTGCAACGAAATCGATGGCAGCCAGAATAGCCAGAAAAGAATCTCGTTTACAGCATCGCGGACCGCCAACAAGGCCAATGCTTTCAAGAGCCTTCCCTGTCATCTGATTGGCAAGCCCCCACGATTCCTGAGCCAGCGGCGACGCGCCTGTAATAATCGAAATAAACATTCCCGTACTCACACCAGCCCCGCATGCGCCCCAAAATCCGCACGCACCGCCAGGCACACGTCGACCGCGCTGAATCATCTCAGAAAGCGCCGCGTCCAGATCCAATGCACCACCGGCATTTTTATATGCCGTCAAAAGAGCCGCCCCAACCATGACATGATGTTCCGGCCCGTGCATGTGACAAAACGGCATCTTCATCATCGTATATATTATTTCAAACGGATTTTTTGATTTCACACTCAGACACAGGCTCAGAATGCTATCCATACCGCTCGTATGACAGCTGTCACACACATAGTGTCCTTGAATACAGCGCGTTTTACTCATTTCTGTTTTATGACACAGGCTGCACTTCATTTCCTCGTCGTTTTGTAAATATTCCAAAGGTGCTTTGCAAATAAGACATTCTTCGTTCATGCTATTTATCTCCTTGCCGTTGAACGCAAAACAAACGAACTTTACACGCATTCTCTCGAAAACGAAATAGTACCTGCATTTTAACCCATCTATTTTATAATTGCCCTGGCTACGACTACGCCATACGCCCACGCTCGGCGATGAAAATACGCCGCCGACGCTCGCCAATGTGCGCATATCAGATCGCTTCAAGACAATTGGAATGTGTTAAAAAATCAATCAAATTCACCTTTTTATAACCATTTTCAATGGTACAATATGGATCATTATCCATTGTGATAATAATTTTTTTATAATTATCTCGTATATGCGAAAAAGCAGACAACTCTCTTTCCCTGGTACAGGGATCTGCGATGGAGTAAGATACTTGAATGTAATAGCATTCGGCATTTGAGTTTACGACAAAATCAATTTCCTTATCTGAATTTTTGCCAATATCAACGATATAACCACGACGAAGAAGCTCGAGATATACTAAATTCTCAATTGAGTGCGTAATTTCAAGCTGTCTGAAGTTGAGATGACTATTGCGAATTCCGAGATCGGTGACATAATATTTATTTTGCGTTTTGAGATAAGCTTTTCCCTTAATATCAAAGCGATGAACTTTATAAAATAGAAATGCATCGCAGAAGTATTCTAAATAATTCCCGACGGTATCCGGAGTAACTTTAGGATATCCATTGCTTTTAAGCGTATTTGCAATGCTATTGGCACTCACATAACATCCAATCGAGGAACAAAGAACATCAAATACGGCTTTGAGAAGATTTTCATTTCTGATTTCATATCGCTCAATAATATCGCGAAAAACGACGAGTTCGCAGATATCACTCAAATATTTATACCTGTCGTCCTTATGCTCGAGCATAACGGCATAGGGCATTCCCCCATCAAGAAGATAATCATTTAATAATTGTTGTTCAGAAATCCGGCCACTACACTGACGATATTCAGCATACTCCTGAAAATTGAGCGGATAAACACGGATCTCAGTACTTCTACCACGAAATCGTGTGTGTATGTCTTTGGACAACAGTTTGGCATTGGAACCCGTTACATAAACATCGCAGTTCTCGTCAAGCATCAGCCCCATTACGACATCTTCAAAGGACTCGACAAATTGAATCTCATCAATCATGACATAAGTCCTTAATTCTGAATTGATAATCTGTGATGTGACATACTGATAAAGACTGTCAGGATTGCGATATGGTTTATTTTTATATGTTTCAAGATCGATTCTGATAATGCGTTCTTTAGGCACCCCAGATTGAATAAGGTATTGATAAAATATCTGAAAAAGCAAAAAGGATTTTCCGGTTCGACGAGCCCCCGTTACAACCTTAATGATTTCTTTGTCCTTTTGTCTGATGAGCTGCTCCAGCAATGCAGGTCTTTGAATGTAATCTGCCATCATTCACATCATTCACCTCCATCACCTCACTACTCGAAAAACTTCATTTTTTCAACAAGTTTTTCGAGTAGGTATTTAAAGGATTTATGCAGTTAAAGTAACACTACTCGAAAAATGTAACAATATCTGAAAGTTTTTCGAGTAGCATATCGCGCACTCATTCCAAGGGATGAGCCTTTTGAAATCCTCAATACGGCGGCAGCTGTTGCCAGTTGTAAGGATTGTTCCCGCGCATGCGACGAGGCCTACAATGATTCCAGGCTTATTTACTGAGCCTATGGATTGTTCCCGCACATGCGACGAGGCCGCCTTATGCCTTATATACGCCATTCAGACCCCCTCACCATTACTCGCTTTACACACTTTTTTCTTTTGACACTTCAAATCTGGCGAGCGATAGAATGCGAGCTCGAAATTGAGCAATGACATTTGATAAAGGGAGAAATGGATGATGGACGAACTGCTTTCACCTAAACTCGACATTGTTTTTAAAAAGTTATTTTCGGAAAACCTCGATCTGCTGCGGGATTTTGTATCATCGATGTTGTCGATTCCAATGGAACAAGTGCAAAACCTCGTACTGACAAATCCTGAAATGATACCGGAGGAATCGGAAGCCAAATTCAGTCGTCTCGATTTGAGAATTAGTATGGATGAGCGCCAAATCGACATCGAAATTCAGATACGAAAGTTTTTAGGATATGCCGATCGCGCACTTTTCTATTGGGCAAAACTATTTACTGCAGACCTGAAAACCGGCGAGGAATATTGCAAACTCAAACAGGCAATTACGATCAACCTGCTCGACTTTAACCTGTTCGAAAACCGTTCAGACATTCATACCGAGGTTATTCCGGTTATCAAAGGCACTCAGATGCCTTTTTCAGACAAAATGTCATTGCACTTTTTTGAACTGAAAAAAGTTGGTAAACTCGATTCCGTGAATTTGGCGGAGCGCATGGCAGCATGGCTCAAATTCCTGAATGTCAAAAAGCCGGAGGAGCTTGATATGTTTAAAGATGATAACACATTGAACAAAGCTGCTGACGTGTTGC
>JAZRVP010000292.1:0-10796 GCA_045599245.1 Myxococcota bacterium | reverse complement strand
TCAACGGGCCATCCGGCGATATAATATTTATATTTAAAGGCTTCGCCTTTTTTGATGTCGACGGTAAGCGAGTGTTCGCACTGGTCATTGACATCCATTTTGTATTTGCCGTCGGCAGGCTGCCAGTCATTCATTTCGCCGATGAGATAGACGTCGAAATCGGATGCACCGCCTGTCGACATGCAGGTGTCGGCATTGATGAATTTGAACGTGGCCTTGCACGAACCATCATCGGGCGGATTGTCGATGGGAGGATTATCGGGATTGTAGTCAGATGCCGGTTTTTCATCGTATTCGACGAGACCGCCGCAGGCGGCTGTGACCTGATTATTTTTGTCGTCATCGACGGCTTTGTCGGGATCCGAACGATAGCTGTCATCGGCCCAGCCATCGACATAGAACTTGTATTTATAGGTTTTGCCGGCTTCGACATCCACGACAACTTCCTGAACGCATTTGTCTTTTGCTGTCATTTTCATGGCGGCATCGGCGACCTGCCAGTTGTTCATTTCACCCATGAGATAGACGCTGAAATCGGATGCGCCGCCCGTTGCCGTACATGTGTCGACGTTGACATAACGGAATGTCATTTGACATTTGGTCGGATTGTCCGGGTTGTTGGGATTGTCCGGGTTGTTGGGATTGTCCGGGTTGTTGGGATTGTCCGGGTTGTTGGGATTATTTGGGTTGTTGGGATTATTTGGGTTGTTGGGATTGTTGGGGTTGTTTGGATTTTGAACTGAAGAACAGTCATTTGAATTTCCAACGTATGCTTCGCAGCCGTTTGCGACATTGCCGTCACAGTCTTTGTAACCGGCCGCGCAAGAGATAACTTTGCAGACAGCGGCTTCGCACTGTGCTGAATTGACATGACCGAGTGTGAGACAGTTGACATCGCAGCTTCCGCAGTGACTTGCATCCGATTGCAGGTCGAAGCATACGTTGTTGCACATTGAATATCCATCTCTGCAGGCATCGTCATCATTGCTGGAGGCACAACCGGCAAAAGCAATGGCGATACAGCATAAAGTCAGAAATTTGACGTTTGATTTCATTTGTTTCTCCCCAAAAAAAGATGAGCCGAGAACGCGTTTAGAGGCGTGTCCCCGGCATAAGAAATTTATTCAGACAAGATTATTTAACGAGATAGATTTGGAGTCGGTTCACACTCAAATCGAGGCCGTCAGCTGTGATGTCAGAAGCCGAGGGATCGAGGAGGTTCTGGAGTGTGTATGAACCGTTGAGGGAGCAGCCGGAGTTGTTGTCGCCATCGTATCGCGAGACGCCGACGATAACGGAACCGGCTTTGACGTCATTGCCTTCGTTGAGGGCGTAGCACCAGAAGCCGCCACCGGAGGAAAGATTCTTACGTTTGCCGCGCGTGATGACGGAATGATTTTTACGGATTTGACCGAGCTGCTGGACGTAACCGAGCATGCCTTTCTGCTGCTCATTGAGCGTGTCACCGAATTCCATCATGCGGCGATTGTCAGGATCGTTGGCGCCTTCCATGCCGTATTCATCGCCGTAGTAGATGAGGGGAACACCGGGATTTGTGAGGAGAATGGTCAGAGCTGTTTTGACTTTGAGATAAGGCTGCCACCAGGCATCTCCCCAGCTGTCCTGATTGATTTCTGCATTATTTTTCCATTTATCTTCGCTCTGGTTGTTGTCGCCGCTGCGATGCGCCGCAACGGAAATGGCGCGAGCCACGTCGTGGTTGCCCATGAATGTTCCCATGAGGTCGGAGTTGAACTGATTGCTCAGGTTTGCGAGATCGGCATAGTTGCCGAGACCGAGAACATGGTTCTGAATGGCGTAGTACATTGGGAAATCGAACTGTGCATGCAGCAGATCGTTGCCAATATATTTGTTCAAAAGATTGACATCGCCTGTGAATGTCTCGCCAACCATATAGAACATGCTGCCGGAATTGTTGTAAAGCTGATCGGTTGCAGCACGAAGGTCTTTGATGAACTGAACGTTCATGTGCTTGACGGCATCGACGCGGAAACCATCGATATCGGTGGTCTTGATGAGCCAGATGGCATGATCGACCATGGCTTTTCTTGCATCACCATTTTCGTAATTGATGTCGGGAAGATCCTGGGAGAACCAGCATTTTTCTGAATAATTGTCCCAGCCATTGTTGTCGTCGCAGAGCCATTGATGTCCGACATCGTTGAACCAGTCGGGATGTTTCTGGAACATCGGGCTGTCTTTGTGGACCTGGTTTGCGGCAAAATCGACGAGAACTCGAATACCCTGTTTGTGGCAGGCATTGACGAGGGATTTGAGATCATCCAGTGTGCCGAAATGGGGTTCAATGGCCTGGATTTTAATGCCTTCACTGCTGCCGGATTCAAACTCTCCTTTGTTGGCGTCGGTGTAGAAGGAGGCAACCGGCCAGTAGGAGTGATAGGCGGAATATTTGTGCTGAGCATCATTACCGGTGCCCCAGCTTACGCCTTGAGCATTCATGCTGACGGACGAAATCCAGAGTGTGTTGACGCCGAGATCTCTGAAGTAACCGGCTTCGACTTTTTCCTGGAGGCCCTTGAAGTCGCCGCCAAGCCACTGTGCATTGGATGAACCTTCAATAGAGGCATCTGTTTTGGGATTGTCGTTGCTGGTATCTCCATTATAGAAACGATCGGTGAAGGCGAAATAGAGCAGGGCATCATGCCAGTCAAAGGCTTTGTCTTCAACCCAGACGGGGACGAAGACTTCGTTGTTTCCGGCTTTGACGATATAGGAATATTTGCCGTTTTCGGAGACGGTATCAGTCACGGTCATGCCGTTAACGGTTGCATTTGAGCTGCCGCCGGAGATGATGGAGAGGCTGTTTGAACCGTCGTTGCAGGCAATTTCAAATGAGATATTGCGGTTGGAAACGGACGGAATGGATTTGATGTAGCAGTTCTGTGTCGGAGTAACGGATGTGGATGAACCACCGGTATGCTGGCTTTCGCCGCCTGTTGTGGTGCCGCTGCCATCGACATCGACTTCGACATAACGATAGGTTTTTCCGCACGTGCCGTCCGCCTGGTTGTTGCCCATATCATCAGTTGATGCATTGGGGTCGGCATGATAGCTGTTGTCTTCCCAGCCATTGACAAAGAATTTGTAGAGGAAGGTCGATTTTCCTGTGACATCCATCGTAATCGTGTGCGTACCGTTTCCGTCACTCGTCATTTTGTAGGTGGTATCGGCTTCTTTCCACTCGTTGAAATCGCCGATGAGATAGACGTCAAAATCGGCGGCGCCGCCGGATTTAATGTTGGTCCATTTGTTGACGTATTGGAAGGTTGCCTTGCAGCCGTCCTGTGGAGTGACCGGCTTGTCGGTGCCTGGGGTGCCGGTCGTCGAGATTGTGGCTGTCGCATCACCCGTAAAGGATTTCCCATTGGACTGACCAATGCTCATGCCGCACGTAAATGTGGCGGTTGCGTTATCGCCTGGATTGGCTGCATCTGACTGCCAGCTGTTTTCTGCCCATCCGTTGACATAATATTTGTACTGAATCGTCGCACCCGCATTGACTTTGACCTTGATGGCATGTGTTCCATCACTCATATACGTCATTTTGAAGGCGGGATCGGCTTCTTTCCAATTGTTGAAATCACCGACAAGATGAACGTCAAAATCATCGGCTCCGCCTGAATCTTTGTGCGTCGAGGGATTGGTGTAATAAAACGTCGCTACACAATCTTCTTTGGGAGGCTTCGGCTCCTCAGGCGACGTTGTGCTGCTTACGCAGACGCCGGCTGCATTGGCTACATATCCGACATCACAAACACATCCCTGGGTTGTGCTGTCATAGTGACCATGTCCGCAAATCATATCTTTTTCTTCGTCGGTGCTGTCGGCACAACCTGCCAAAAGTGCTGCAAATGCCAGCAAAAATGCAAACTTTTTCATCGTCCTTCCTTTGGGTGTTATGGAATATAACCTATCTTTGACTGCTGTTCAAAAAACACACTCGGCCATCTGCTATTTTTTCAGACTAAACGTCTTACAAGTAGGTCTAGCCTTTTACTCATTTGCAGACTTTTTTTCAATATCTCTAAAAAAATCTGAAATCATTTGGGTTACAACTCAGGCAGGGTTAATTCACAAATCAACATGAAATATGAGCAGAAATTGACGAATGACGGATTATTTCGCAATTTTAAGGCAAAAAATGCAGAGAGCCGGGCGGTGGGGCCCGGCGAGGAATAATGGTTAGGCAGCTCAAAAGACTTATATCAACTAAAATTATTGCGGTTTCTTAAGGGCTCAGCCCTTAAGCGGGGTTCGGGGCAGAGCCCCGATTGAATAGTAACTTCATTTGCAGGGATCATGCGTTTCGCACTTATTTTAAATTGTGGTATAACGCTCCTTACCCGTTTTTTGAAGAAAACGGGTCTGGGATGGTGTTTTCATTTTCATAAGGATTGCTCATGAAAATTTTAATGGTTGCATCTGAAGCTGTTCCCTATGCCAAAACAGGCGGCCTTGCCGATGTCGCCGGCGTCTTGCCGCGTTTCCTTCGTCAGCTGGGACACGATGTGCGCGTCGTCATGCCGCTTTATGGCAGCATCGACCAGTGGAAATATCGTCTCAATCCCGTTCCGGGCGCACTCGGTGTCTGGATGGGGGCTCTCGGAGAGTTATGGTGTGAAGTCCGGGAAGCAACCCTCCCGCATTCTGAGGTGCCCATTTATTTCATCAAGTTCGATCAATTTTTTGACCGAAAAGGTCTCTATAACGAACCCGACGGCCAGGGATTTATGGACAATGACAACCGTTTCGTCTTCCTCTCCCGTGCCGCTCTTCAACTTTGTAAAAAAATCGGTTTCTCGCCGGACGTCGTTCACTGCAACGACTGGCACACGGCCGCCGTTCCTGTCTTTCTCAACACCGTTTATGCCAATGACGACCTTTTTAGAAACACGGCCTCCCTGTTGACAATTCACAATATGGAGTATCAGGGCCGTTATTATCCGGGACTCATGGATGTGCTCGATATCGGCTGGGAACATTTCAATCATCTCGAACTCGAGTGGCAGAACCAGTGCAATCTTCTCAAAGGCGGACTCTATCACGCAACCCTGTTCAATGCCGTTAGCCACGGATATGCTCGTGAAATCATGACGCCGCAGTTCGGACACGGTCTGGAAGGTGTCGTCTGTGACCGAAAAGATGCCCTTCGCGGTGTCCTCAACGGCATCGACTATGACGAATGGAATCCGGCCAATGATCCCTATATTACGGCTCCATACGACATCGGTGATATGTTCGGAAAAGCCGTCTGCAAACATGCGCTTCAGGAAGAACTCGGCCTTGAGCCGCGTTCCGATGTGCCCCTGTTTGGGCTCGTTGCACGCCTCGTCGATCAGAAAGGCATTCGCCTCATTGCTCAAATCTTCGAAAGCCTCATGCAGCTCGATCTTCAGATTGCACTTCTCGGCAGCGGCGAGGCCTGGGCACAGGATTTCTTCTCGCAGATGGCCGCTCGCTATCCCGGAAAATTCGGATGCTATATCGGTTACAGCAATCCATTGGCTCACCGCATCGAAGCCGGTTCCGACTTCTTCCTCATGCCGAGTGTCTTTGAACCCTGCGGCCTCAATCAGCTTTACAGCCTCCGTTATGGCACACTTCCCATCGTCCATGCCGTCGGCGGTCTCAATGACACCGTCTATAGCTTCGATGAATATTTCCACTCCGGAACCGGCTTCAAATATAATGATCAAACCCCGGGCGCACTGTATGACACGATCGGCTGGGCTCTGAGTACCTGGTATCACAGGCCGGATGAAATCAACGGCCTTCGCCGACGTGCCATGGAACAGCGCTTTTCCTGGCAGGGATCTGCCGAACAGTATTGCGACATCTATCGCGAGGCCATCGCGAGAAAAACCGGTCGAACCGATATTTCCTGATCTTTCTTCTCGCAATTTCTCCGCTTTGGAATAAAATTAAACATTACGACTCGGCAGGGGTTAATTCACAAATCCACTGAAGGATAGGCTGAGATTGGCGAAAAAAGGATTATTTCGCAATTAGAAGGCAGAAAATGATGAGCGCTGGGGAGGGCAGCGAGGAATAATAAATTTGGCAGCCCAAAAAACTTATACCATTAAACGCCTTTTGGGGCGTCTACACTTTTTCAGGACACATTATGGCTTATCTTGAACTGGATCTCAGAGAAATAGAAGTCGAATACATTGCGCCTCACGTTCTGTCCGGGACGGAACGTATCACGCTGATGCTTACGGTCGTTCGCGGCGCTCGCGGCCGCAGAAAACTCCTCGGTGAAGCCTTTGCCAGAACCGTATATCAGCCCATCATCCACTTCAAAGTCTTTGATGAAGTGAGCGTTGAATCTCTCTTCTCGAGATTCCTTCAGCAGCTGATCCACCGTGGCTATCGTCCCGTTCAGTATCGCGAACGCGATCTTGACGACCATCTTTCGAGCTGGAAACCTTGTGTCCTGACCGGTCTCGATGACACCGACCTCAAGCGCGGCGAAGAAGCCGCAGTCGATGTCGGCGAGAATTTCGAAGATTTTTAATCGTGCCGATCGGCTTTTTATCTTTGACGGATCCCTTCGCGGATCCGTTTGTTTTTTCCTCTCAACGAAAACCTTTGAGCCCAGAATATGACGCACATTCTCTTTGAAGATGACCACTTTATTGCTGCTGTAAAGCCCGAAAATATCCCGACACATGCCGCCGTTTCCGGCGAAATGGGCTTTGTCGAGATGCTCAGTGCCGAAAAAAATATCAAGCTTGGGGTGCATCAGCGCCTTGATGCCGCCACGAGCGGAGTCATCGTCTTTTCAAAGACGCCCCAGGGGGCCAAACGACTTGCTGCCGCCTTCGAACTACGAAATGTCAAAAAAACATATCGCGCTCTCGTGTGTGGAATCCCCGAAAATACTTCCGGCGAATGGAGCCATCGTCTCGTTCACAGGGATGGACTGACTCTCGAAGACCCTTCGGGAAAGCTCTGCAAATCGCGCTATCGCGTCGTCAAAACCTATGGGCCGTTTGCACTTCTCGAGCTCGATCTCCTCACCGGCATGACGCATCAGCTCCGCGTACAGTGCGCACTTTCGGGCCATCCCATCCTTGGCGACTCCCTCTATGGCGGCGGTGAACTGGCCCCTCGTCTGTGCCTTCATGCGCATCGCCTTCGCCTTCTTTCCGAACCCAATCTCCCGACGTTTGAAGCTCCGCTCCCTGCACTTCTCAATCGTCCGACCGTCGACGCCATCCTTCAGCCCATTCTGAAAGCCGCTTTTGATGTCTGTAAGTCGCTCCCTGCGACGGAAGCCATACGCCTCGTTTCCCCGCAGCACAGCGGCATTCCCGAAATCATCCTCGAAAAAATCGGTGATTCTTTGCTCCTTCGTCATCTCGAGCCTGCGGCCTCATCGCTCTGGACAGAGGGAGCCCTTCGAAAGCTCATTGAACTCGCGATGCATGCCTTCCAGTGTTCGGATTTCGCCTACCGAATTCATGAAAATCCCGGCAAGACGCATCCGTGTCGTGCCTTTGAACGTGCTTTTTCTCATGAAATGGCGCCGTTTTCGGCAACCGAGCACGGTCTGAAATATACGTTTGATCTGTCCGGCAATGCGACCGGGCTCTATCTCGATCAACGCGACAATCGTCGATGGGTCATTGACCATGCTCGCGGATCGGTTCTCAATCTCTTTGCTTATACCTGTGCATTTTCTGTTTGTGCGGCCAGAAATCCCGATGTCACATCCACGACAAGCATCGATGCCGCAGGCGCTGCCCTTCGCCGTGGGCGTGAAAATTTTACGGCCAATGATATTTCGACCGACGGCCACCGTTTCATGACCGAAGATGTCCTCAAGTACCTTAATCGATGCCTTCAAAACGGCACTCGCTATGACACCATTATCTGTGATCCCCCGAGTTTTGGTCGTTCCGGTAAAATCGTTTTCAGCCTGGATGATGCCCTCGAAGAACTTATCGATGACTGTGTCGCCGTCGCATCCCCAAATGCCGTTCTGATGTTTTCGGTCAACCATCGGAAAATCCGTCTCCAGCGCCTCAAAACAGCCTTCAAAGAAGCCCTCAGTCGCCACAAACGAACGGCCGAAAACGTTGAAATCTTTGTCAACGACGATGCCCTTGGCCCTCTGGGCGTCGGAACCGACCTCAAAACCATTCGTGCGATAATACGTTAGTGCGGCATGGCTATCGGCAAAGCCGATACGCCCTGCGGGCGCGTCTATTTCGCAAAGCGAAATACGCCGCGCCAAAATATATTGATGACTATTAATCTTTTCGGTGAATGCTGTTGAATTTTGAGTACAGGCAGCCTTCAAATAAATCGCTGCGCTGCTTTTCATCTTGAATGGTTGCGACCTCAGCTTCACAGTCATTAACTGTTTTGTTATAGTCCTCTTCGAAACGTTCAACTTGGCATTCGTAATTATTCATAATGAATCGGACGCAAAGTTCGCCGACGGAATGTATGGCCTGGGGTAAGGAACAACGGTTATTCATCCGGCTGCAATAATTCCCTATGTAGGTGAGATGGTTCAGACTTGAGTCATTTGCGTCGAACAAAGGATCGCAGCAATTGTGAAGTGCATTGGCGAGTTTTTCGGTATATTCTTTTGTATCGGTCGGTTCACAGGTATCTTTATCGCTTGGTGAACCAGTCATTATGCGGGTGAATTGCCCATCAGCTTCACAAAGTTTGTTCATTTCCGTATCTTTGTCATAATAGTAACGGCAGCAGTTAACCTCGCCTTCGCATCCGAACATATTGAATATGGCAGCTGTGAGCAGAAGACAGGGGGAATAATGAATGATTTTACTAATCAGGGTGTGTTTCATAATGATTACCTAATATTGTTTAATTTTTTTTGCAATGCAGGCGTCAATAGCGGAAGAACGCTGTGTGTCATCCGTTATACTTTTCGTTTCAATCCAGCATTCATAGTCAAATTGCTGTTTTATACTTATATAGGTTTCTTTTGGGAGTACAGATTCGATGAGACCCTGTTGGACGCATATCTGTCCGACAGTTAAGATTGGATTGGTAAAATCGTAATAGCAATAATTCGGGTCATCATTGTCATTCGATTTCTTTTGATAAGTCAAATGGTCAAACATGGTGTTCGGATCATTGAAGAGTTCTGCGCAGTAATTGCGGGTTTTCTGAATGACAGAATCTGTTTTTGCTTTTAAATCCGAAGGGCATTTATCATCAAATGAATAATTTGCGCAGGAATGGTAGGAGTCAGAGTTGATTTCACTGCAAAGAGCAACGAAAAGCGGGTCGTTATACACATCTTCACAACAGTTGTGATATTCATCACATCCGACAGCCGACAGCATCAATAATACAGCAGGAATTACCAGGTATGGTATGGAAAAATAGCGCATAATAAAGACCTTTATGAAGCAAATTTATTTTGAGAAATGAAAAAACATGCCATGAGATGAACTTTATGTTTGTTCTTGGTGCTTATAGACATGTGGTTATTCGTTTTCAAGTTTAAAGTTTAATAATTGATATTGATGAAAGAATTACTTATAATGTTTAAATTTGTGCTTTGTTTGTTGTATTATATTTAATGTATTATTGGGGGGGTGAATTATATTCAACAACGGCGATGCGTGCTACACCGCCAACGGCGCGTATTGCCGTAAGCAATAGCGGCGTCATCGAGCCGTATCGCCAATGGCGATAGGCGAGCCAAAACCGTGCAACTCAGTAAAAGGCGTGTATTGCCGAACTGATGTATATGATATCTATTCTTTTGCACCAGCTTCTTTCAGCAGTTGAATGGTATATTCGTCAGTGTAGTATGAAAGAACGGATTTTCCTTCGTTGTCTTTTGCATTGACATCGGCCCCGGCATTGAACAGTGTACGAAAAGAATCATCATCTTTCGCCTGCATTAACGGCGTTCGGCCCCATTTGTCTTTAGCATTGACATCCGATCCGGCATCAATTAGTGCTCGCACGGACTCGCCATCACGCGCATGCAACAACGGCGTTCGGCCCTATTTGTCTTTTGCATTGACATCAGCACCTGCTGCGATCAGCGCTTTCACGCTCTCGGCGTCGCGTGCATTCATGAGCATCGTTTCTTTCTCGTCATTGACGACTCGATTCGGATGCACGCCAGTTTTAAGTTGCTCCATGACCAGGGCATGCGGGGGGAGACAATTGCTTTCCGGCCACTTTTTGCAGTCGCAATCGCCACGTTCCGGATTACAGGCTGCGTTTTCGGGGACTTTAGCAGCATCTATGCCTTCAGCTTTTAGGGCAGACTAAGCAGTTTCATTTTGTGTCGGAGCCACTGGTTCTGTTTGCTTTTTGGCACATGACGTTAAGAGAACGCAAATGAAGACTAAAACGACATGTTTTTTCATAAAATTTCTGTAAGTCAAATGTATTATCAATCATGATTTTGCGTAGAGTGCTTGAAATTCATTGACGCTCATTTGGGCTTCTTCGGCCGCAGCATTCATTGAAAGCGTGCCTTTTTTAACAAGATTGATGAGCATTTTTAGCCCGCCCTCTTTATTACCTTCTTTTCTTCCTTCGATTTTACCTTCTTCTCTAGCAGATGCGAGCTCGGACGCTTCGTCATGGAGGCGTTTTTCGCGAAGTCGAGCGGCTTCGCGAAGTCGTGCATCACCGCTCATTTCACGAAGCACGTCGGCAGCTTTGTTCAATGTATTATCATTCATGATTTTGTAAAGAGGGCTTGAAATTCATTGACACTCATTTCAGCTTCTTCTGCCGCAATC
>JAZRVP010000291.1:0-40128 GCA_045599245.1 Myxococcota bacterium | reverse complement strand
CGGAATTGGTAGACGCGCTAGCTTGAGATCCTAGTCCTGACATTACCGGGGTGGGGGTTCAAGTCCCCCTTCTCGCATATATTAAAAGAGACGCTTTATGCGTCTTTTTTTTGTTGGACGGCATCATTCACTGCACGAATGATAGTTCCGATTTCTCCAAAAGAAATTTTGGTCGCTCTTTAAAAATCTACTCTGCGAGGATGGCGGAATTGGTAGACGCGCTAGCTTGAGGTGCTAGTCCTGACATTACCGGGGTGGGGGTTCAAGTCCCCCTTCTCGCATACATTAAAAAAGACGCTTTTGCGTCTTTTTTTTTGCCCTTGCTCGATATCTCGATGACTTTTGATAAGCAGTCAATGGGATGTTGACTGAAGATGACTGGGAGGGCAGTCTTTGAACACGATGGAACAAAGTGCTTTGTCTATGCCAGTGAGAAGATGATTTGATGCGTTTTCTCGCCGTTTCCAATCGTCGTCAAACGAATGAGCTTAAGGACGCGTAAATTCCCTCTCCCTTTTGACTGAATAGTGCACTCGTTTCGTTACTATTCAACCAGGGTAATTCACATATCTACTGAATATGACAGAGTATTTTACAATTTTTAGGCAGAAAATGATGAGAGCCAGTCGAGGCGTTGTGTACAACGCCTCCACCCCGGCGGGGAAGCATGGTTAGGCAGCCCCAAAGACTTATATCAACTAAAATTATTGCGGATTCTTAAGGGTTCAGCCCTGAAGCGGGGGCCGAGGATTTTCGCCATCCTGTGAATGGCGAAAACCACAGAGCCCAGTGAGCAAATGAAATGAACGAGTTGGAGAGCCGGCAGGCTCGGGAAACGAAGTTCATTTCATATTGCGAACTGAGGACAGGGGCAGAGCCCCTGCTGAGCTGTAATCTCGTTTCCACTTTCATAAGATGATATGGGTAAAATATGCGCCAAAAAGAGAAAAAATGGGGTAAAAAGAAAAAGCTAAGTGCCGAGCTGTACCGTGAGCTTGCTGATATCACTGACAGGGCGAAAGAAAGAACACGGGTGAAGACTTCATAATTCCTTTTTGAACCAGGCGATCGTTTTGCGAAAGCGGGAAACAGTTCAATATAAAAGGGAAAACGGCGACTGATCAGCTGAGGAGGAAAACAGATGAGTGCAGAAAAGTCATTAATGCTTGTGGGATGTCAAAAAGATGCTCAAAGCATTCTTCGGGCATCGCTTAAACGCGCAGGATTTTCTGTTCGAACTGTGAACTATTCGGAGCTGATTAAACTTCATGAAATTCCGAGCGCACTTCTCGTTTATTTGAGGGCAGAAGATATAGAAAAAGCCGGACGCTTTCTTCGCCAGCAGACGCTTTCCAAACCCAAACGCATTCTGATTATCGATTCACACGACAAGATGTCGCGTCGATTTGTTGCCGAAATTGACGTCGATGACGTGATGTTTCAGCCAATACGAATCAAAGAATTGCTCTCTCGACTTGAACTGGTATTTGAACGGGACGAACAGGAAGACGAAGATACAAGTGTATTGACGGACGAATTTGAGTTTGCCCAGAAAATACAGGAATTGTCTAAATCCGGATATTCCGGCGCACTTCATTTGGATAATCATGTGAACAGTGCCGAAGTATTTTTTGCCAAAGGAAAAATCGTCGGCATCCATGTCGGGAATAAAATTCAGGCGGTTGCGGCATCTGCATTTTGGCGATGTTTTCCGACGTCATATCGGTTGAGTGCCATGCCGCTTCCGGCCTGGGGAAAGAGAGATGTCTTGTCGATGACGGCAACGGAGTTTACGTCGCTGGTCGTACAGGCAGGAGAGTATTTTGTAGAGAATTTTCAGGATATTAACGGCGTTCAGGCGGTCTTTAAACTCAACAGTGTGGCGTATGAAGGGGCCTATCGAAAATTGCCGAAACAGGTTCGTCACATCGTTCAGACGTTTGATGGTTTTCTGCCTTTGGCTGATATCCTGAATACACTCAATGTCGATGATATTTTATTGCTTCAGATCGTTCGCCGTCTTTTGGACGAACAATTGATCGTCGAGTGTGAACCGGAAAGCGGTGAGGATAATATTACGCTTGAATCGTGGATGCAGAGAAAAGAACATGAGCCGGTTCAGGAAGAAACATCGGATATCCATTCGTGTATTTCGGAAATCACACCGAGTTTGTCGTCATTTGTGAGCATTCCGTTTACCGATGAAAATGGGGAAGAGGCGGAAGAAAAGTCACCGCTTGATAATCCCAGTCTCTCGGAGAAACCTGCTCCGGAAACGGAGAAACAAAAGCCCGTTCTTCCGAAATTGCCGCAGATCCCGAAAAAGGAAAAAGACGAATCGAGTATAACCCAGAAGTGCTCATCTCCATTTTTTGCTGTTCAGGCGGAAAGAAAGACGTTTACGCGGGCTGAAGTCGAACACCGTTTGTCAAAAGCGCATGAGCCGCTGGCAACAGCGACGTTTGTTCTCAGAAAAGGTGTCGAGTACAGCGATGAACTGCTTGAACAGGAGAGGCTTCGCGATGAGGCGGAAGAAGCGCGTCAACAGGCCGAAGATGAAGCGGCTTTGAGAATAGCCATTGATGCTTCTCAGCTGGAGGAGGATGGGGATGAAGGCTCGGATACATCCAATGAAAATAGCGTTGTCGATGACGGTGATGTGTCAAAGTATGAATTTGGTGACGAAGTCACGTCTAAAAAGTCCCTGATATCCATTGCGGCTCAGGGGGAATTGCCGCCAAACCAGGGGACTCAACAGTTCGCCGAAACAGACGTCGAAAGAGAAGAAACACGGGTCTGTTCATGTCATTCTGCATCAGAGGAAGATGAATCGTTTGATGAAGAAGAATGGTTTGATGATGGAGACGGGGCAGACGGAGAGGACGTTTCGGATACGCAAAAACTGCTTGTTCCTGCCGAGTTTTCTGCCGAAGAGGAATATAAGCGGCTGCATTCCGGTGAATACACGAGTGATCAATGGAAGAAATTGACACTTGCCAGACTGAAAAAGGAAGAATTCAAGAAGTATAGCGTTCTCATCTATGTTTTGGTGGGGCTGATCGTCGTTTTTATCATTTTGAGTATTGCAACGGGAACGGATGATTCAAAGGGGTCGATAGAGCGCGATGGTGAGAAAGTAGCTGTAAATAAGGCGGAAAAAGCCCCGGGGCTGGAACAAAATGCCGAGCCGGAACAGAACGCCGAGCCGGAACAGAACGATTTGGAAGCGAAGACGGCCGGTGCAGTTGGGGGGATGGCAGCGGGGGAACAGGCTGATGCAGTAGCTGTGGTGGCAGATGCGGGTCTTTCGGCAGATGCGGGTCAGGATGATATGGCTGTTCCTGTGGAAGAGAGTGCTTTGCCGGTCGATGCTGTAGTTGCGGAGCAGACGCCGGAGCCGGAAGCCGTCCAGGAACCGGTTGCGGTTGTCGACACGGTTCCGGAACCTGTTCCTGCGCCTGTGGTTGAGAAACCGGCTGAAGTCCAGAAGAGTGCGTCGAATGTCCAGCGTAAAACCGGTTCGAGTGAACGTGCTCGGAGTCATCGGGAGCGAACAAACAAGGCGGCTGAAGATACAACACAAAAGTCGACAAGAGTTACGCAAAAGACGATTGTTCCGGCGGCATCGAAGACATCTGCGTCGTCAGAAAGCAGTAGAAAGGCGGCAGTACAGGCGCGTCTTCAGGCCGTCCGCACGGCAATCAACAAGAATGATTTGAACACGGCGAAGGTCCTGCTAGAACCGCTTCTCGAAGAGAGGCCGAATGACAGTTCTGTCGTGACAGTGGCTATTCAGCTCGCGACGAAACAGGGTGACAACGCGAGTGCGCTTGCGTATTCGAAACGAATTCAGTTCGTAAACGAGAACAAGCCGGCTTACTGGAAACAGCGTGCGAAGCTTCACAGGGCGTTAGGTCAGATGAAAGAGGCGGATGCCTGTCTTGAAACCGCAGCGGAACTTGTTGGCCGGGAAACGGATGAAGGCAAGCAGCTTTTGCGGCAGAAGGTATTTTTGGATTGATTTGAGACCATGAGCATGGTCAGGCCTGCATGGAGCCGATGCAGAGCAGGATCATGCTGACGATGACGAGGGCGAGGTCAATGGCTTTGTCGCGCAGATTTTTTTCGTGAAGGATGAATGCGGCGAAGCAGAAAGAGACGAGGACACTAGCCCTTCTGATCATGGAAACGATGGCGATCATTGCGCCGTCGAGGCTTAATGCGTACAGATAAACGAAATCGGCAATCGAGAGAAAGATGGAGATGCAGGGGATTGCCCAGGACCAGTGAAAAGGCTGTTCTTTTCGTTTTGGGATCCACAAAGCGAGCATCATGATGCCCATGAGTGCGCATTGATAGAAGTTGTAATAGGTTTGAACGGCCATTCGGTCGAGAGCGAGTCCGCCGTTATTGGGCGAAGCCATGAGAAATTTGTCGTAAAGACCGCATGCGGCGCCGAGAATACAAGCGAGTACGACGGAAAAAATCCATCGATTATGCTTGAAGTCGATGCCTTCTTTTTTTCCGCTTCGGCTCAGGAGGTAGAAGGCGAAGACGGCGATAAGGACGCCGGCCCATTGCCAGAGATTGAGAGACTCCTGAAAGATGAGGACGGCACCGATGAGGACGAGAACGGGTCTGGTTGCGTTAATGGGGCCGACGAGTGTGAGGGGGAGATGTTTCATCCCGAGGTATCCGAAGAACCAGGAGGAGAGGACGAGTGCGGATTTAATGAAGATATAGCCCTGTGAAGCGGCGTCGGTCAGTGGGACGAAAAAGAGGTTTTCCTGAGGAATGAAGCCGGAAGCGGAAGACGCGAGCAGTGGCAGGAAGAGGAGGCTTGAGATGAGTGTGTTGAGAAAGAGGACGGGGACGACGGCGTTCATTTTGAGCGAACGTTTTTTTGAGACGTCGTAAAACCCGAGCAGGATGGCGGA
This sequence comes from Myxococcota bacterium, assembly GCA_045599245.1. GTDB lineage: Bacteria > Myxococcota_A > Bradymonadia > UBA4248 > UBA4248 > UBA4248. Next base: position 35,191 of record JAZRVP010000291.1, on the reverse strand, counting down.
GCAGAAAGCGAGAGGTAGCCACATATAAAAAATAAAAAAAGGCGCGTATTGCCGTCAGGCAATAGCGCCGATAGCGAGCCGTATTGGCGAAGCCAATAGGCGCGCCCCAAAAGGAGGAGAAGGGATTAGATTTTGTAACCGACGGCATTGCGGGCGCGATTGAGGACTTCGTCCATTTTAACGCGAGCGCGGTTGGCGCCGTCCTTGAGGACGTCTTCGAGGGTATCCGGGTGTGCCATGAAGTCTTCATAAATTTTGCGGGGGCCATCAGTTTTAGCGATGAGCAGGTCGTAAAGAGCGAGTTTTGCGTGTCCGTATCCGAAGCCCGGGGTGCGGTATTTTTCGGCGAGTTCGTTGCATTGTTCAGGCGTTGCGAAGAGTTTGTATAGCTGATAGACGTTGCAGTGTTCGTATTCTTTGGGCTGGTCGATGGGGGTTGAATCGGTGACGATGCTCATAATTTGCTTTTTAAGCTGTTTTGGCGGGAGCATGAGGTTGATGGTATTTCCATAGGACTTTGACATTTTTCGTCCGTCAAGGCCGGGAATTGTGGCGACGCGTTCGTTAAATTTAGCGGTGGGGAGGTGGAATGTATCGCCGAAAGCGAAGTTGAAACGTTCGGCCATATCGCGGGTCATTTCGACGTGCTGGACCTGGTCTTTACCGACGGGGACGATATCGGAGTCATGGATGAGGATATCTGCGGCCATGAGGACTGGGTAAGCGAAGAGACCGTGGACTTCTTCACCGGAGGTTCCGCGATCTTTAGCGGCTTTCCATGCGTGAGCGCGTTCGAGGAGGCCCATATTTGTGACGCAGCTGAGGATCCATGCGAGTTCGCAGACCTGTGGGAGGTCGGACTGGCGATAGAAGATGCATTTTTCAGGGTTGAGTCCGAAAGCGAGGAAGTATGCGGCGATTCCATGAGAGTATTCGCGCATTTTGGCGGCGTCATGGACGGTTGTCATGGCGTGATAATCGGCGATGAAATATCGGCAGTCGAACTGATCCTGGAGTGCGATTGCGGGTTCGATCATGCCGAGGTGATTTCCGACATGTGGCGTAGAGGTTGGTTTAATGCCGCTAAGAGAGATCATGGAACATCCTTTGTGGGTGAGGTTTAAAAATCGTTGTCGTAGATGAGATTTTCGATGACGTCAGGGATTTGGTCCGGTGCGAAGCGGACGAGATCGAGAAATTCGGTAAGGAATTTCATGGTTTGACGTGGATTTGCGAGCTGTCCCTGCTGTGTGAGTGCGTTTACGACGTCGGAAAGAGGGCCGGTGATGCCGTCAGGGATGTCGGCATTTGGGTAAGCTTTCTGGTAGAGGGAGACGAGGTGTTCGGTAAGTTTGAGATAATCTGGAGCGGTAAGCTGGCTCAGGTAGCAGATGAACTGAGGCGGGAGGGTTTCCTGGAGGACGCGAATTCCGTCGGAGTTTGGGGTCATTGCGAAGACGAGGTAAAGTCCCGGAGTATCGGAATAGCGGGTTGGGAGTTCGCGCTGGATGCCGTAACCGCCGACGAGGAGTTCGTCATCGGCGTAAGGCAGGACGGCGTCGTTATCGGCACTGACGGCGTGAGACCAGGCCTGGAAGAGAGATTTAGCGAAGGTTCTGTTCTGAGATGAGAGCAGGGAATAGAATTCGGCTTCATCGATAACGATGACGAGGCCTGCGTAACCGACATCTTTTGCGAGCTGAGAGATACCGTTGAGGATATAGCCGTAGATTTTAGCCCAGGGGCGGTAATCGAGCAGGGAATAAATCTTAGGGAAACGGCCGCGAATATCGGTAAGGATGTCGCTGATATCCTGATTTGACTGTGTGGGATGGCCTTCGATCCAGTCGATGAGGAGGTGTTTTTGTTCGCGTGCCCAATCGGCGGGATTGACGTCGGAATGGCCTTTAATTTTGAGTGTTTCCAGGTGATTGAGAGCGCGAGTATAGGCCAGAGCCGGGGAGAGGTAGAGGTGGAGTCCCTGATTGAGCTGGTCGCGGACGGATCGTGGGAGGGATTTGTCGGCTTTGGCGAGATATTTAGAGAGAATTTCGTCGTTTTCGGCGGCCATATCGAGAAGCGGAGTGATGCCTTCGAGGGCGTCAGGCCGGTCGGGGTAGATGAGGTTTCGCATGACGGCGTGATAGACGCGTTTAGGCTGAGAGGGCGCGTAATCGGCGTGATCGAGCGTAACTTTTGAGACGAGGAAATTCTGTTTTAGAGCGATTTGTTCGATGAGTTCAAGGAGGTGTGATTTACCGAGGCCATAATCGCCGAGAAAAGCTCTTCTGGCGCCGGAAGAAGAGCATTGAAAGAGGTCCTGATGCACGATATCGAGTTCAATATCTCTGCCGACGGTAGATTCTTCGAGATCGGTAGCGGGAACGACGCCGAGGCGCATGGCCTCGAGAGTGAGAGCCGCGTGAAGTTTAAGTGCATTCTGATCGACGGACATGATTTGTAACCTGAAAGTAAAAAATATATCGGGGGGAAGTGTCCCCCCGCGCGTCTATTGGCAAAAGCCAATACGCCGCTCCCCTCTCAATGCTGCGCCAATCTCAAAAGTCGTCGAATTCTTCCTCGATTTCTTCGGCTTCAGTGATGGTTTGTTGTCCGGACCAGAGGAGGTCTTTGGCCTGTTCATCGGTGAGGACGGATTCGCCATCGGCCAACTGAGCGTAGAGGAAATCGACCCAGGTTTTGACGAAGAGACGTCGGTGGTTGACCTCGAAACAGGCTTCGGTACAGGCTTTTGCGAGTGCGGAAGCGTTTTGAGCCTGAAGGAGGTGATTGAAAGCGACGTCGCGAGCGTCTTCGAAGACGGAGATGAGTTTTGTTCCGAGTTCTGTAAGGAGTTCATCAGGGGCGAGATCGAGTTTTTCGAGGTCGATAAGGACGGCCTGAGGGCTTCTTGCGCTCAAGGGGACAGGGGATTTGAGACGCTGATAGAGTGCGGGATAATCGGGGACGACGGTTCGCATGAATTCAGGCGGAACGGCGTACATAAAGAGCGTGTGAGGGAGCTGATGCCGGCCGCACAGGTCGACGACCTGACGCAGATTGTCGCCGATGATATGGGAACGTTTTGCGCTCACGGAGAGGTTTCGATCGACCTCGTCGAAGAGCAGGACGGTTCCCGGAAGGCCGAGTGCGACGACCATCTGGAGGAGGCTTCGCATCATCGTGAAACCGTTGGATTTGGAGATCTGTTCGTAGATGCCGCTGTCTTTAAGCTGGGCGCTTGTTACGGAGATGCTTTCTCCGAGGAGCCAGGCTTCGAGGGGCTGTTCGAGCTGATAATCATTTTTGAGGGTTGCTTCGGCAAATTTGATGACGGCCTGACGGCATGAATGGCTTTCGCACCAGGCTCTTGAGAGCGTGCGATGAATCCAGTCTTCGACTGTTTTTTGAGGATTGGCTGAATTTGCGGCTTCATCGAGTTTCTGGTCGATGACCTGACGAATGACGGCGCAGATGCCGAGCTGAGGCGGTTCGAGGATGGAAACGGGTTTGAGTCTGAGATGGCTGGCGACATTCTGATAGACTTTTAAGGCGTCATCGTAAGGGCATTCAGCCGGTGAGAGTTCAATGCTTGCGGTCGCGAAGCCGTATTTCCATGCGAGTTCCCGCACACAGTGAAGGAAGTGAGTTTTGCCGCCGCCGAAGTATCCCTGAACGAGTTTGAAGCTGGACCCCTGTTTGAGAAGGCTGTTAAAGTATTCGTGTTCGAGAACATTGAGATAGCTCTCGTTGCCGACATTGATGCGGTTGAGACCGAATTCAGGTGGCTGGCCGCCCTCGCCAAGACGTTGAATGATATGAGCGGCAATCAGTCTGTTCTCTTCATTGGTTGACATAGAAAAATCTCGTGTTGCAAAGTGTTTGATGTGAAATCGACTGCAAAAAAACAAACCCGAAGCAGTTTAACGCTATCTCATGCATATCGACAAATAATATTGTCCTTCGGATGGTCCGGAGGGCACAAAAAGAACATTTGCCTTGTTTCGGGTGCTTCCGCCGGTTGCGGTTCCGAGTTCAAGTCTTAGTCCATGATTTTGGAGCAGTCCGTCTGCTCTCAATTTCTGAAGCTGATAGGCGAGAAGGTACTTGGGAAATGCTCCATTTTTTTTGAATGCAGCGGCATTTGGCCACAGCCAGGCCAGCGGCGTTAGCGTTTCGACGATATCGATACGGGAACCGGCCGGCTGCCCATTTTTTAGCAGCACCATATCGTAAGCGGTTTTAAAGATGCTCCAGAAGGACTGAGAATCAATACGCGATGCTCTGAATGTATCGAGCAGAGACTTATGCGAAGCCAGAATTTCGTCGGGATCGAGCGAAACGGTCTGAAGCATTTCATGCGCATAGGTCCACGATGATTTCATTTGTTCGAACTGGACTTCAAGCGTGAGCGGGTGGAGATAAATGACGAGAGGAATATCGGAAAGGATGCGGAAATGTTCCTGCTTCTCAATGCGTGAAACCAGGCCGGAGACGAGGGTGTGATGCGCATTTTGGCGCAGTTCATGTAATTTTTTTTCCAGAGCCGTAACGATGAGTTTTTGAGTTTCGGCACATCCAAATGGTGTCAGATCGTTTGTTTTGAAGCAATCGATGAGATCGGCGATATAATCCTGACGTTCAAAAACTTTTGTGGAATCGAATTTTTCGAGTGATTTCGAAATGGATTTGCCGGTCGAGACGACTTTGTTAACCGATTTGGCTGCTGACTGAATGGCAGTCAGCAGTTCGGATTCAGAATCAAGCATTCCAGAACTCCCGTTAATCGTTATCATTTTCTTTGTCATTTCCGATGGGGGCTTCGAGTCTGGGTGAATTGTTTCTCAGGACTTCATAAGCGACACGATTGCTGTATTGAGCATTTCGGGACAGAGAAGAGTAGGTCAAAAACTCAATGCCGAGTGAATGTTTTTTTGAGTCAGGGACGGTAGCGGCATGATAACGAGTGGCGGCGACATCGTGAAGGAAGGCCGCAAGTGCGGCATCGCCTGCGCCGCTGGTATTGCAAAGCTTTTGCGGTCCACCGAGATACGGGTGGATATGTGTGAAAATGCGAACGGGGGCCGGGCAGTTTCTCTTGAGTACAAGCCGGCTGTATTCATACTGATTGTAGTTCTCAATCGAACCGCTGTGCAGACCGTCTCGCGTTGCGCGTTTGACAGAATCATCCGTATAGCCGCACATCGTAAGGCCGTGAGCGCCTTCGGTAATGAGAACTGCATCGACATAGTCGAGGAGTTTGTTCCCCGCAAGCAGCGGATCCGAAAAACCCGTCAGGGCTTCGGCTTCTCTCGCATTCATGGCTGCAATATTCACATAGTGATGGAGTACGTCGAGAAGCTCTTCCCGCATTCTTCGCACGAGTGCACTCGTGCCCATTCCGAAGGCAACCGGAACATTTGCGTCATGCGCAACTTTCATCATTTCCAGTGAGGCCTGGGCAATGGGACGATTTGGATTGGCAATGCAGTAAACACTTGTCGCTACGACACTTGCTCGTTCAATGACGTCCTTTTTGATGTCTTTGGCTGAATAATCACCGCTGATTCCGGGGGCAACCGCAAAAGAACGTTCGCCGTCGGGGGTAAAACACGTTACGGCTATGCCAACCTGGCCGGCAATGGGAATGAGGTAATCGAGATTGACGGCTTTGGGGGTTTGCGCCACATAGGCAAATGCCGGTGTTCCGGGGCGAATAACGTCCGGAATCGCACCGAGAAGAATGGCGGGTTCACCAGAGAGATGTGTGTAATTGCAAAGCGTATTGGCTATCGTGCCCCCGGCTGCAAATCGGACTTCAAGTCCAAGTTCTGAAACTCTGTTCAGAAGCCGCGTGATTTCTTCGGCCGAAAATTGAACACTTTCACCTGAAATCAGACCGAGTTCCGGGAGTAGTGACTGGGGACAACCATGAATTTCAAGATCGACAAGCACTTCATCCAGGCCCACGATGTACCATGGTTTCGTTGCCGTCGTTTCTATCAGCGTGGATTTTTTTTCCGTGACTGGGAAATAATACTTACCCTTTCGGATTCCGGGAAAACGCATAAAACTGTCCTTTCCTGTGATGGATATAGACTACTCCCGTCGGAGTAGGGGGCAAAGAAATTAGCGCAATACCCAACGTGGTTGCAAGTGGATAAAATACCTACATGAGATATTTCATGTCACAGTTCATGAAAACAGGTTTCAAATCGAGAATCTTCAAAGAATGTGTTCGTCTCTGTTTTGAGCCAGGCATGCATGAGCAAGTTTCCGTTTTGAAGGCGTTTTCCAAGACAGATTTCACTTCTTTGACCATGAAGAGCAAGCCAGATTTGAACAGCACATGAAAATTCGAGACACGTTCCCCAGGGAATGGACAGAACGCGTTCGGCCAGATGGAGTTCATTGGCGATATTTTCTGTTTGAACATTTGATAGAACAGGCAGATGAGTTTGAATGGTTTGAGCAATATGACTGGCGCATTCCATCGTCGTTTGCGGGCCGTGCAGGCGGTTGCAGGCTACAAAAAAGAGTTCAGGAATGGGCAGAAGGATGAGAGATGGATGCATAGATAATCCAGGAATGGTGAATTTAGTAGCCCGTGACGGAGAAGTGCATGATGTCTTTGGTGGTGCCATCAATTTCTCCGCCCCATTTCCAGAATTTTGTCATGATGCGATAAACGGAACCGTCCTTTGTAATGGATACACGGGGCTTTTTTTCGGGTTCCCAGGCGCCGCCAATGCCTCTTTTACACGATTTTACTTCGATGGCGTGTCCCGTCAGTTTGTCGGGGCACTGGCTGTAAATGGCGTTGTGATTGGCGTTGATATCGAGTGCCGTGCCGAAACTGTGCTGGCTCCACTGCGTGCGAAGGCCATTTTTATCAACGGGGCCTCGCGTTTTCCCGGGGCGATAACCTTCGAGCTTTTCGATGTCAAAATCTCCCGCATCCCTGATTTCCTTGAGCGCATTTTTGACCTGTTCTGCATAAACATGACAAATGCGGATGGGGGATGCATGGATTCCCAGAGTTTCCGGCTGGATGAGAACTTGATCCTCTATACAGATGGTGCAATCGGGAACATTGGGATCGCGTTCGTCATCCGTGACCTCGGCATAGGGCTTTGAAACATTAAAGTGATCGGTTGAACGGCTTTTTTTTGTGTCCCATGCATATCCTGTATAGGTGCAGGTTTCCGGCAATGTTCTCGTCGATTTTTTCTCGTCCGCATCTTCGGATTTGGGAATTTCGCGGGCAGGATTCGGGGCAGGTTCTGCTTTTTTTTCATCCGGAAATACGAACAAAACAGGGGCTGTATCACCGAGATCCGTTTTGCATTTTTCCGTCGGTGAAGCCGGCTTTTCTTCTTCCGTCGCCGACGGACACGGCGTCTGTGCAGAGGCCGACAGAGGAATAATACATAAGAATAATGCAATGCAGAGGCGTTTAATCACGAGTTTGTTCCTCCTCCGGTGGTAAAAAATCATCGACGACAAAAGGAAAATCCTCAGGACCTTTGGCTTTGATTCGTTTGGTCGTGTCTCGAACCGAATGACAGGATGGATGTTTGAGCCAGGCTTTAAAAACATCGACGGGCTGAATGCTGTATCGATAGTCTGAATTGACGGGATAAGTCGCACTCGTCCGAAGAATTAACGCATTCCCGGTACTGGGTAATCCGATGATATTTTCTTTAAACTGTTTGGAGTATCCCCAGTACTGCTCGGCATTGGACAGGTAAATGGTCGTGACGCCGGCTCCCAGACGGTTCAGTGTTTCCGCCATGGATTTAAAAGCCTTTGTGCCGAGCAGATTTGCCTGAAACGTTCTCATTCTTCCCGTTTGAATCATTTTTTTTATGAACTGGAATGTTTCCTGATCATTCATGAAATTTTTTTGTTCCATGTTATCGAGGCGTTTGAGCTGTCTGGCAATACTTCTTTGGAACGTGCGATAGACTTTAATCGGAAGCTTTTTGTTCAGACCGTATTTGTCGTCTGTGGCTGCAATGTATTCGAGTCCTGCCGGCCTGTCGTGAAAATAGTGATAGAGACAGGCACTGTCGTCGCAGGCATTCCAGAAGGCAAAATACAGTTTGTGGATGAGGATAATCCAAGGATCGTAGTCGATAAGAAAGGCGAGAGAGGGCTTTTGCCAGCCGGAAAATAGATATCCCTGATCGGTTCCGACCCCGATATAGGTTCCGCCGAGATCCTTGATGCTGTCGTAAAACAGGTCGAGGTGTTTTTCATCGCTGAAGGGAAAATGTCCGCCTTCATTTTGGGCTTCGACGGCATTGAGAATTTCGGGATCCTCGTCCCATTGAATGTTGTCAAGCAATTGAGATTGTTCCGGGGATAAGTCACCGTGATCATTGATGTCAAAGCGCGTTTCCTGTACATTTTCTGCGGCTTTGAGCTCGTCATTTGCGATCGTGTCAGTTGGCTCTCCGATGGAATCAGAGGTTTCTTGAACGGCTGTTTGGGCATTTGTCTCTTCATTCGGTTGAATGACATCGTTTTGGACTGCAGGTGCTTCTTGAACATCGACGATTTTGGGGGCCGAAACTTCATTGGCTGATGCCGTGTTATTCTGATCGTTGGATTGAACACTTTGGGAATGACATGCGCAAATGGAACAGGCAAATAAAAGAAAACAAAAAACAAATGGATATCGTGACATGAAGTTACTCCGGAACAGATCCCCGTAAAAAGGGAAGACGCCGAGCGCCTTATAGCCTTTTCCTGGCAATCTTGCCACGACTCGAAATATGGAATAACACAATATTTCAGGCCTTAGTGACTGGCCGAGTGGATTATTACTTTTTTCCAAGACACGTTATGCCAAGAACCAAAATTGTTAAGCTGCCGGCGCATATCCACAGCGAGACCCCGCAGATAACGCCGCCGTTTGATTCGTGTTTTGTGCCGAGGGGATTTCTTTTCCCTGAATCGAGAGAAGACCTTCAGCCTTATCGTGAGTTTCCATTGTCTGATCCGTTTTATTCCGAACCAAAACAGGAAGACGGGCGAATGGATGATTTCTTTGCCGCCGAGCGATCGGATGACATGGCCAGCAGCATCGGGGATTCAACGATACTGCAAATCAGCGAGCTCGATGAACTCCTGCTCGATGTTCAGAGCATGGGAACGCAATATACGCTGCATACCCAGATGTGCCTTCGACATGACTTTTCCTATGTATTTCCTCATACATGGGACAAAACGCATGGCTTGATGACCGATATTCCGGTGTTTTCTGAAGAATTGTGTCAATGGCACTATCCGATTGCCACAATGGGGTACAACATTGCCAATGTCGAGCCGCCTTTGGATATCGATATCGCTCGTAATTACCCGCAGTTTTTTGGCTATCTGCCAAATGGTGATTTGGCGGTATACTGGGAAATCGCGGAACTGCTGAGCGATGAATTTGGTGTCGAAATTGATCCGATTCGCAGCACGGTGGACGGAACTCTGGTTTTGATGCCCGGCGTTGCGGAGCAGATAAAGATGGTTGCGCCGTGTGACTGCGTGGTCGGAACCGGTATCGTGGTCAACCCCAATCGCGATATCATGCCGGCGGTTTCTTATGCAAGTCAGTGGCTGGGGCGTCAGCCTGTCGTATTAAATTATTCGATGTATCACTACTATCGGCTGCGTCTTCCGGTGATTCATTGTGAACTGGATTTCAATCCGTATGCGGAAGCAACGTGGGGCGCATTTGGGTTTCGTTCGGATCGCCTGAGCGGATATGAGTTTAAAATTGTCAACAATCCGTTTACGCGAGAAGCTCCGATTTTTGCCACAGAGCGTGGAAATGTCGTTGTTTCAGTGGCTTTTTATGAAAGATTAAAACAGCTGGTGAATTATTTCGGTGCAAATTTCTGTGCTCGCTTGTTCCCAATTCAGCGAATTCCATAATGAATATCGTAGGGAAAGTCGATGGAGTGGTAGGGGGCCGAAGCCCCCTTCGGCGCTATTTGCAAAGCAAATACGCGCCTACCCCCGGTGCGGGGAGACCCCGCAACGCCCCAGTTGGCGTGTTTCTAAAGCAAAAGAAAAGCAATAGGCCCGCGAAAGCGGGCATTTTTTGTGCCTGAAAGTGCACATGACAAAGAAGAAGAACGAAAAAAGCCCGCGAAAGCGGGCTTTTTTGATCGCGCCCCTTTGGGCGCGATGGTGTGAAATCGAAGCGATTAACCAGCGAATTCATCCCAAATAACGTAAGAAATGGCGATGTAATCTTTGGCGTTCATCTTGGGCAGGCCGCTGAAAACGATAGAGTTCTCAGAGGCGTTATATTTCCAGCCATTCTTGCTTGCGCCACGAACGAGTTCGATAACGGAGTCACCCGTGGAGATGGAGACGGAGATGGTCGAAGCGATAGGATAACCTTTGAGAGGATGTGAACCTACACGACCGGCAACGTCTTCGAAGATGGCCTCGACGCTGGTCTGGAAGGAATCGTTGCAGACGCTGGCGAAACCGCCTTCTTTACCATCATTTTTGCCGTCATCGGTGATTGCGCTCAAGAAACGAGCGAGATGGATGTAAGAGAGACCGTAGTTAGCACCGATGGTTGCACTGGCGCTGTCGACCCATTCACCTTCGCAGTCAAAGCAACCGACGAAACCGCCATTGCCTGTGGCTGTCGGTTTCTTGTAGATGTCGAGGGATGTGTCGTTTGTTTTGTCGCCATCTGCGTTGAGAATGCAGGTGCCGTCGCAAAGTTTAAGGGTCTTGCAGTAACCGCCTTTCTTGTTGCCGATGTCGCCGACGAGCGCGAAGCCTGCGATATCGCCGGTGCCTTTGTAATTACGATACTGACCGATGTAATACATCAGCATGTTGTAATAGTCCGGATAGAGGGCCTGGATTTCTTCGAGGGACAAGTCAGCACGCATTTTGTATGCGGTTGCGCCGACACTGGATGCGGCTGAATCAACTTCATTTTCCAAAGCTTCGAGTTTTGTGTACAGTTCCGGGTTACAGTGAGTAGCGGCGGTGTAGCTATCCTGCCAGCTTCCGGAAATCATCTTGCCATTTTCGAGTTTATAACCCGTGAGGCAGCCAACGAGGTTGGAGGCAGACTGAGATGTGGCCTGTTTTTCTTTGAACTGGCGCGACTCTTCGTCGGAAACCCAGATGATGTATTTGAGGGCATCGCTGCGAAGGGAAACGGTTTTATAGTTCTTTGTTTTGTTTGCTTCGTTGCTGCAGGAATTGGATTTCGGGCAGGCGATTTTCTGTTTGAGTTGAACGAGTGTTTCGATGTTTGCTGCATCGGCTTCGGGCAGAACAGGCTGTTCACCGCCGTCGATATTGATGGCGAGACGGGAGAGGGTAAAGGCACCGCTCTTGAAGCCATCTTCATAACCTTTACCGCAAATGTTTTTGCCTTTGACGCCGTTGGTGTCGCATTCGCTGTCAAGGCTGACGTTTGAAACGAAGGTTGAGACTGAGGTGGCGCTGGTTGAAATGACGCCTTTCTTGTCGACGAAGCCCTGATAATTGGAGACGCTGGTACGAATGCCGAGGGCATTCATGTAAGCATTCTGGGTGTTGGGCTGCATGGTGGAGGTATAAGGTGTATAGCGCATACCGCCCTGTCCGGAGTAGGCTTCGTTCCATTCATCCATCAGATAAGAGTCGGTTGTGGTTACCGCAACGCGGTAGTCAATACCGGAACCCTCGAGGCTGGTTGCGAAGGTTTCGACGGTACCGACGACCTTGTCAAGTTCGTCTGCCATGGAACCGGAGTTGTCGATGACCCAGATGAAGTCGACGGAACCTGTTGCCGAACCGAATTCTTCAGCCTGGCAAACAAAGTTTTTGAATGCGAGGTAACCGCCGGCGGGAGCTTCATCGTGGACATTTTTGAGCGGAGTGATGAGCGTTCCGGACAGAACGTCTTCCAGTTCGTTCATGGCTTCGACTGCTGTCGTTGCCGATGAAGCGTTGGCTGCTTCTGTTTTGGTGCTGGCACATGTCAAACCGAGGCTGTACAGACGAATCGTCGTTTTGCCTGATGAATCTTTGTACATGGAGCGGGCAAGATAGAGAATCGCTTTATTCTTATCATCGGGTGAACCGCCCGTACATTTGGTGCTTCCACCAGCCGCTGCAAAGCCAGGCTGGAATACATTCGCAATTTTATCGCGGATGCCTTCAAGGGTATCGCTGTCATCCATCGTGATGGCATATTTGTATCGCGTTACGGACTGTTCCGGAACAATTTGAAGCTCTTTCTTGTACACACCGTTTGTTTCCCAACCGGCAAGGTTCGGCTGGTTGAAGTTGGACTCTTCAATGAAGGAACCTTCTTTGAGTTTTGCGGCTGAAAGAAGCTGCTGGCCGTTAAGCGTCAGGCCTGAACCAAAGAGTCCATAAACGGCATGTTTGGAATCATCAAAGGTTGCAACGGTATTGCTGTCGTTATCTTTGGTGTAGTCTGCCGAATCGAGCTTGGCAATTCGCATTTCCTTATAGGTTGCATTTCTGTCTTTATAGGTCATGTTGTTGCTATTGAGGATTTTGTCGGCATCACAGGTCACTTTCATGACCTTGTACTGGCTCGTGGTCGGATCGACTTTATCGGCCGGATCGCTCGGATTGCTTTCTCCTGCCAGCGGTTCGTATTTACCATTGTGGTTGATATCTTCCATGCCATCGGGAACACCATCGCCATCTGTGTCTTCTTTGCAGGGGTCTGAAATCTTGCCTGCTTTTTCGACACCGTTGGGGATTCCATCGCCGTCGGCATCGCCTGTCTCATCAAGGGTATTCGGATCACAGGCAGATTTGCATGCCTCGTTGCCCAAGCAATATGTATAGCTACACGTTCCTTCTGCCGCACCACATTTGAAATTGCAATCACCTACGCCGTGACAGGCTGAAAAGGTATGACACGTATCGCCGTCATCAATGGAATCTTTCTTTCCGGACATATGGCATATACATGCATAGTAATTCTTTCCTTCAGAGCACGCGGAATTATTCAAGCAACCATCCTGCTTGCATTCTGATCCAACATCTTTGAAGTCTTTGTAGGATGAAATTCCTTTGTAGTTGGAGGTCGTGGGATTGTTGGGATTCTGGGGATCGGTCGGGACAGTCTGGGCACATTCAGGACATTCCCAGTTTGTCTCATTGCATCCGCACAAACCAAATCCTGCAACCATTAAAGCGCTCAGAGTGAACGCAACTTTCCGTGTACTAAACATATTGTTTCCTCCTGATGGAACTGTACAGTTCGCTGTCTGTACCGCTATTCATATACACTTTTCTTCTATTTTCGGGAGATTGTCTTCTCTCAAAAATGAAATAATCCCTCAATACTCTACTATATTCTTATACTTATTTCAACTTTCATGTGCCCGTTTCATCATTGCACTCTTTTTGCCTTCTCTTTCTTTTTCGATCACTCTCGTTTCTCCCCAATCCTCACTTCGATTCTTCCTGCTTCTCTTTGCGCATTACTGTCACATGAACCTTTTGCTTTCCGGCTCCTTTTTCCCATATCTGCTGCTCTCGCTCGAATTCAATTTCGCCGCGCTCGATTTGCCCTGATTTCATCGTGATTTGACCTTTCCCTTGGCCTATGGACTGATCCTGCCCGCCTTTCTTCTGGTACAGGTCTGTTCGACTCGTAAGCATGACTTGCTCTGACTGCTGCTGCGTTATTTCAACCTCTGTCTGACGCCTGAATTCTGCCTGCTCCGGGTCTGATAGATGCCATTTGCCGTGAAGACCTATTTGCTCTTCCGGCATCGGAAGCCAGATTTGATGCAGGGAATCAACAACAATATACAATACTCTCGCGGCCTGCGGGTTGATGTCGGCATCCGGAACAATGCTCGTCATTCCCTCTTTGGGTTTGAGGTATGAATACAGATAAATTCCAGCAAGCATTCCGCCCGCACTCGGGATCTTGACCTCTTGCGAATTCTCATAGACATGGGCATCCACATTCTCCAGCTTGATGCCGAGGGCGCCTTTGGAGGCTCCCGTGGTTTGGCGTTCAAAATGGCACTCCGCCTTCAGCGTAACGCGGGATTGGATGTTTCCTTCGTATTCGGAAATCTGCTCCAGATTGATATCGAAAACGGCTTTATCCGCAATCTCTGAATAGGACAAATCAATGAGCTGGGCTTCCCCCGGGATGACTTGACTCACGCTCGCCGTCGTCTGAAAATTGGAGTGCGTTTCTTTCTGCGGCGTCCAGCTCAAAGGCGGCATGAGAATGATGACGAGAATGGAGGCTGCAAGAAGCACACACACCGTCGTCAGGATGATAATGGAACGTCGTTTGTTTTCCGTTGTATTATCGAGTTCATTGAGGTGTGTTTCCACCTCTGATTCACTCTCCGGGGGGCACTGAGCGGTTGATGTATTGGTGTCTGATTGAACCGGACTGTTTTCCTGGGCATCTGAAGTCATAGTCAAAACCTGCAAGGGGGATGGGCAAAAGAGTACGTACCATCATGGGGGAAACACGATGCGGTACAAAAAAGCGGATGTTCAAAGCTTGAACATCCGCTACAAACAACGGTTGAGAGCTATTATTTATTGTCGTCAGATTTTGGTTTGATCGGCGTAAGATTGGCTCTTGAAAAACCGTGTTGGGCTTCGATTTCACCCGAAGTTTTTTCATAAACTTCGATGCGTGCTTTTGCTGCTGCGAGTTGTGTTTCGAACGCAAACCGCTGCTCTTCGTCTTCACTGGAGAGGTTTTTGAGTTTGTCTTCAGCTTCGGCGATAAGGGCAGCTGCGGCTTTGGGATCGATTTCTGCGCTGCCTTCTGCGGAGTCGACGAGCAGCGTGACGGTGTCACTGCACACTTCGACGAGACCGGCTCCAGAGGCAAAGACAATCTTCTTGCCATTGTCTTTGAGTTGAATCTGACCAGGTTTAATGGTCGAAAACAGGGCCACATGACCTGGAAGAATTTCCATTTCACCCACTGTTCCCGGCAGCATCACTGAATCGACTTCATTCTTAAAGACGACGCGTTCCGGTGTGATTATTCTGACATCGAGTCGATCTGACATTTACGTACCCTTGCTGAGTTTATCAGCTTTTTCGACGGCTTCATCGATATTGCCGACCATGTGGAATGCTGCTTCGGGAAGTTCATCGTATTCGCCTGAAAGGAGAGCTTTGAAGCTGCGGATGGTGTCTTTGAGTTCGACATATCGACCGGCCATGCCGGTAAATTTTTCGCCGACGAAGAATGGCTGTGAAAGGAAGTAACGAATTTTACGAGCGCGGTTAACGGTGAGTCTGTCTTCTTCAGAGAGTTCATCCATACCGAGAATGGCGATGATATCCTGAAGTTCGGAGTATCGCTGAAGGGTAGCCTGGACGCGGCGGGCGACGTCGTAGTGTTCTTCACCGACGACAAACGGATCGAGAAGTGTACTTGTGGATGCAAGCGGATCGACGGCGGGATAGATACCGGCGCTGGCGAGCTGACGGGAAAGAACGGTTGTCGCATCGAGATGGGCGAAGGTCGTTGCAGGGGCCGGGTCGGTGAGATCGTCGGCCGGAACATAAATGGCCTGAACGGAGGTAATGGATCCATTCTTTGTCGACGTAATACGTTCCTGAAGCTCACCCATTTCGGTTGCAAGTGTGGGCTGATAACCAACGGCGCTTGGAATACGACCCAGCAGAGCGGATACTTCGGAACCTGCCTGGGTGAAACGGAAGATGTTGTCGACGAAGAGCAGAACGTCCTGATGATTGACTTCGCGGAAATACTCTGCAACGGTCAGGCCGGAAAGGGCAACACGGGCACGGGCCCCAGGCGGCTCATTCATCTGTCCATACACCAGGGCAACTTTGGATTTTTCCTGCTCTTTGAGGTCGATAACGCCTGCTTCGACCATTTCCCAATACAAGTCGTTGCCTTCACGAGTGCGTTCTCCGACGCCGGCAAATACGGAATAACCACCGTGTTTCATAGCGACGTTGTTGATGAGTTCCATGATGAAGACCGTCTTGCCGACGCCTGCACCGCCGAACAGACCAATCTTACCGCCCTTGGCATAAGGGGCCAGAAGATCGACGACCTTAATACCCGTTTCAAAGTTTTCAACCGAAACGGCCTGTTGTTCAAACGATGGAACTGCACGGTGAATTTCCCATGCTTCTGTGGCTTTGACGTCACCGCGTTCATCGACGGCGTCACCGATAACGTTGATAATGCGGCCAAGAACTTCTTTGCCAACCGGAACCGTTATGCCGCGACCCGTGTTTACAACGGGCATATTGCGGACGAGACCATCTGTCGAATCCATGGCGATGCAACGAACAACGTGTTCACCGATGTGCTGGGCAACTTCGAGAACCAGATTGCCTTCTTTGCTGCTGATGGACGGGTTGCTTACACGAAGTGCCGTGTAAATTTCAGGCAGGCTGCCGTCAAATGCAACGTCGACAACAGGACCAATTACCTGAAGAACTCTGCCGTTTGTAATGTTTATCTCTGGGCTCATGTGAACTCCCTCTCAAGAAAGTACAAATTTGAATGATTAAAGGGCTTCTGCGCCGCTGACGACTTCGTTGAGTTCCGTCGTAATTGCGGCTTGGCGTGCGCGGTTAAACTGAAGTGTCAGACGGCCTATCATCTCGGTGGCATTGCGGGAGGCATTGTCCATCGCTGTCATGCGGGCTCCATTTTCACTCGCTAACCCTTCCAGAAGACTTCGCTGTACGTGAATGGCTACCGCTCGGGGAAGCAGAACATCGAGGATGCCGTGATTTGACGGTTCATAGATGTAGCACGTGTCATCAAGCTTGGCTTTTTCTTCTGCAGAAAACAGGGCATGTCCGTCTGCATCACAGTTCGAGATGATCGACTGTAACGGCAATACGCCATCCAATACAACGGTTTGCGCAATTGCACTCTTAAAAACTGTATAAAGAATAAAGACTTCGTCGATGTTGCCTTCTGAAAATTTATCGCAAAGCTCTTTGCTGATATCCAGGGCAACTTCTGCTGCCGGACGTTCCCAGCCGCCTTCGATGAGCTGCATCTTAACTTTGTCGTTTTCAAGTCGATGCATCGCTTCATAAGCTTTACGGCCTACAAAGGTCAGGAATATTTTTTCGTATTTATCACCGCGTTCGTCGATGAACTTGCGGGCACTTTTCACAATGTTGTGATTATAGGCTCCGCAAAGTCCCTTATCACCGCTTACTACGAGAAGAACGGCATTCTGTTTCTTCTCCGGATTGCGAAGCAGCGGATGCTGAGAGGCATCGGTTTTGGCCACCAGATGCTCGATCACATCAATCAAATGATTGACATACGGACGCGTCGCAACAACAGCTGCCTGGGATTTGCGAAGTTTTGATACGGCAACCATTTTCATGGCTTTCGTGATCTTGCCTGTGTTCTGAACGGACGCAATATGTTTACGGATCTGCTTGAGATTCGCCATCGCATTTTCCTCAATTTGTGCGGCATTCTTTTCGGAATGCCGCGTTCTGGATTACTTTTTGGCTGGATCGAAGGTGCTCTTGAATGACTCAAGAGCCGCATCCATTCTGGCTTTCAATGCATCGTCAAGCTTCTTCAGCTTACGAATGTCGGCGAGTATGTCGCTGTGATTCGCTTCGATATACGTCAGCATTTCTGATTCATAGCGTTTGACTGCGCTCACAGGATAGTCTTTCAGCCAGTTGTTTGTTGCGGCATAGATCGACATGATCTGTTTTTCAACGGGCATCGGGACGTACTGACCCTGTTTGAGGATTTCCGTCAGGCGTTCACCACGAGCAAGTGTTGCCTGCGTAACGGCGTCCAGGTCGGAACCAAACTGGGCAAACGATTCCAGTTCGCGATACGTTGAAAGGTCGAGTCGAAGGGTACCTGCAACCTGTTTCATCGCTTTGACCTGGGCGGCACCACCGACTCGGCTGACTGAAATACCGACGTTGATGGCGGGACGGGTACCGGCGT
Source organism: Myxococcota bacterium (assembly GCA_045599245.1). Lineage (GTDB taxonomy): Bacteria > Myxococcota_A > Bradymonadia > UBA4248 > UBA4248 > UBA4248. The sequence goes on along the minus strand of JAZRVP010000291.1, from coordinate 17,211 downwards.
TGAAAAGGTCTGTGTCGAGGAAGATCTGACCGTCTGTAATGGAAATGACGTTTGTCGGAATATAGGCAGAGACGTCACCGGCCTGCGTTTCGATGATCGGGAGGGCTGTCAGGGAACCGCCCGTTTTCGGATGACGCATAACTTTGTATGACGCGCCTTTTTCTTTCGCGATGGCTTCGGCTTCTTCTTTGCCTGCTGCCCCCGGATAGATTTTGCCATCGATACCGCATTCGGTATTTTCAGAGGCACCGGCATCGACGATGATCCAGTCGGTTCGCATTTTGGCTGCACGTTCGAGAAGACGGCTATGGAGATAGAATACGTCACCGGGATATGCTTCGCGCCCAGGTGGACGGCGAAGAAGAAGGGCTAGCTGGCGATAGGCGACGGCCTGTTTGGAAAGGTCGTCATATATCACGAGGACGTGTTTGCCGTTATCACGGAAGTATTCGCCCATGGTGCAGCCGACGTACGGAACGAGGTACTGAAGAGGCGCGGATTCGGAGGCTGTTGCGCTCACGACGATTGTGTATTTCATCGCGTCATGTTTGCGAAGGGTTTCCACAACCTGAGCTACTGTTGACTGTTTCTGACCGATGGCAACATAGATGCAGTAAACATCGGTTTCTTTCTGATTGATGATGGCGTCGATTGCAACTGCGGTTTTGCCCGTTTTGCGGTCGCCGATGATGAGTTCGCGCTGGCCTCGGCCTACGGGAACAAGCGCGTCAAGGGCTTTGAGGCCTGTCTGAAGCGGTTCGTCAACGCTCTGACGTGAAATGATGCCGGGCGCTTTGATATCGACGGGGCGCGTTTCTGTCGCTGCAATGGGGCCAAGGCCGTCGATGGGCTGACCCAGCGCATTCACAACACGTCCAACAAGGGCTTCGCCGACAGGAACTGATGCAATCTTGCCCGTGCGGCGTACAACGTCGCCTTCGCAAATGAGATGACCGTCGCCGAGCAGTGCACAACCGACGTTGTCTTCTTCAAGATTGAGAACGAGTCCGAATACATCGTGCGGGAAGGCAAGTAACTCTCCCTGCATCGCGTTTTCAAGGCCAAATACACGGGCGGTGCCGTCGCTGCTCGTGATGACAGTGCCAGATTCCGTGACTTCGCTTTGCCGGTCGTAATCTTCGACCTGCTTACGGATTATCTGACTGATTTCTTCAATGTTGATAGCCATCCGTTTATCCTTGGATTCTCCGGACCTTCTTGGGGTCCATGGTTAAAAAATACTCTAGTTGCGCTTATCGCTGATCGATTCTCGAATGCGTTCCAGATGCCGTTTGACCGAACTGTCATACACACGACCGTTGATTTCCAGACGAAGGCCTCCAATCAGGCTTTCATCCAGTTTCTCCTCCAGAATTACTTCACGTCCCAACTGGCTTTGCGCCTTGAGACGAAGCTTTTCTTTCTGGCTCGCTGACAGCGGCGTCGCCGAATACACAACTCCATGTACTCGGCCGTCTGCTTCTTCACGCATCCCGATAAATCTCGATACTATCTTCGGATAATGCGTGATACGGCTCCGGTCTACGACCAGACGGATAAAATTGGAAAATACCGGATCGTAGTCGCACTGACTCAGGACTTCATTGATGATTGCTTTGCGCTGAAGGCGGCGAATATTGGGATGCGAGAGCGACGTCATCAGTTCTTTGGATCCCTGCAGAATCCTCAAAAAATCCTCCGCGTTTGCCTGGAACGTTTCCAGTTTTGCGCTGCTCTTGCCAATGCCGTACAGTGCTTCAGCATATTTTTGAGCTGTCGAATCTGAACTCACGGCTTACTCCTCTTATAATTGAAGTGAGGCAATGCTCTGATCGATCAGACGATCCCGAAGGCTGCTGTCTTTGGCTAGTCGAAGTTTGATCTCTTCGCGCGCTTTTTCCACAGCTTCCGTCATTACTTCATTTTCAAACTTTCTGCGGGTTACATTGGACTGAAGTTCAAAGGCTATTTCGGCATCTTTCTTGAGGCGTTCCGCCTGCAGTTTCGCTTCTTCGGCTATTCTCTGACTTTCAACTTCTGTCGCTTCACGATAGCTGCACTGCATCGACGCATTTTCGCTCTTGAGCGATTTCATCTTCGCTTCGACTTCTGCATACTGAATTATCGCCGCTTCTTTTTGCTTGCCGTTTTCGAAGACTTTGGCCTCAACGCTCGCCTTGCGATCTTTCACCATCTTTGAAAGCATCGGGGCTCCAAACCACCACAATAATGTGAACAGTATCCCGGAGTTGCCGAGCTGCGGGGCAAAGGTCTTGATGAAATAGTCGTACACGGGATTGCTTCCGTCACATGTGCCTGAAAGCGCATAATGCGCCACAAAACAGCACAAAATGAGGATGCAGCATACAATAAGGGCCGCCTTGCGGCTGCTCTTCTTGGGGGCTTCCTTTGTTTCTTTCATTGCCTTATACCAGTATCTTGTTCGCGATCTGTTCTGAAATCGCCGTTATTTCTATGTCTGCCATGTGACGGGCATGCAAGAGCTGGGCATCAAATTCTGCCTGCTTTCCGGCAATGTCTTCCTGGATGCGGACCCGCGCCTTCTCTAGCGTTTCGGCGGCGGCTGCATTCGCTTTCGCCAATTCGGCTTTGCGAAGGCTTTCCACCTCGTTGTAGGCCTTCTGGCGCTCGCTTTCGTACTCTTTCTTTGCGTCTTCCGCTTTCTGCGTCAGCGCTTCTGCTTCTTCGCGCGCTCCGTCCGTCAGCTTCTGCCGCTCATCGTACGCCAGTAAATACGGCGCAAGAACGAACTTTCTCAAGGCCAACATCACAATAATAAAAAGGCCCAACTGGATAAACATCGTGATATCCAAATCGAGCGCCGGACTTTCAAACGCCAAACACTGTAAAAAATACATTTTTTCTCCTGCTCGGTACTCTCGTTACACAAGCCTAAACATTGCTACGCTATCACATGTAGGTGCACCTTGTCAAAGCCGCGCGAATGACCTTTCTTTCATTCCTCGCTTTTTTATTTGGATATGTCCGGCTTTTTTTGCACCCTTTGGCAGCGCGTATGGCGATTTCGCCATAGCGATGACATGCCGTGCGTATGTCAATAGCACGGCACGCAGGCGGTTGATTTCAGCCGCCTGCGAACACTCACTTGTGCGCCATCTCCAATATCATCCTGCACAGCGACGCAAAATCATACCCCGCTTTCTTCGCAATCTTCGGCACAAGGCTGTGGGACGTCATTCCCGGGACCGTGTTCACTTCCAAAAAGTACGGATTTTGGTTTCGATCCGCTAAAAAATCGATCCGTACCACGCCGCTCGTGCAGTCCAGTGCTGCTGCCGCGCTCTCCGCTATCCGGCACAGTTTCTCATCAAATTCCTCACCAAGTGACGACGGCGTCAGATATTCCGTGTCGCTCCGGTTGTATTTCGCATCGTAATCGTAAAATTTATTCTTCGGAATGATCTGGCACACGCCCAGGGCTTTTCCGTTGAGCATCGCGACCGTCAGCTCGTAGCCCGAAATGTACTGTTCAAACATTACGATCTCGTCATCGCTCAGACAGGCCGCTTTGACCGCTTCATTCATCCGGGCGGCGTCTTCGACCAGTGTCACGCCGACACTCGAACCGTTGCGGGCCGGTTTCACGATGAGGGGCAGGCCCAGCTTCTCAATCATTTCCGACCAGTCCGCCGTTCCTTCGTCAAGGCGTACTTTCGCGTCATGGGCTGACATCGTCACGCATTGCGGAACCGGTACTCCGGCACTCGATGCAATGACTTTCGACAGATTTTTATCCATACATACGGCGGCCGGTCTCATGCCTACGCCCGTGTACGGAATCTGGGCCAGTTCCAGCATCGCCTGAACCGTTCCGTTCTCTCCGCTTCCGCCATGCAGGGCGATAAATACGCGCTCGTATCCCGCATTCAGAAAATCGCGCATTTTGGTCGGATGCCAGTCGTAGGTTTCGACCTCAATCCCCACGCTTCTCAATGCTTCGGCGATGTTCTCGCCGGACTGAATGCTGATTTCGCGCTCTTCACTCTCTCCTCCAAGCAGTACCGCTGTTCTCATGCTTTTTTCGCTCGTCGCCATGGATTATTTCTCCTCCTTAAGATTGGCTTGTCTGTTCTGAACCGTGAATTGCCCCGTTTATGTGCCCTTCACTGGCCTTTGCATTGACAATTCTCTCACTTTGAGAAATGATGACAATGTTTTTAGTTCCGTGACAATTGTGATGACTTTAGTGGGTTCGATATGCTTTGTTCAAAATGTGGAAAATCGAATGATGTCGGTTTCCGTTTCTGTCAGTATTGCGGAAATCCTTTAAAAAACGCCAGTTCGGATGGCGGCTCGAAGCTGTTTGACGTGCCTTCAGCCCATATTTCCGTTCCCGATTCGGTTGCCGACTGGCTTTCGGACGACTCAATTGAAACGGCGGCTGTGAGCGTTCCCGGAATGCCTGCCGTCGGCTCTACGCGCGCCGATACCGAACAGATGCTGGTCGCTCAGCATCGCTCCGTATCCGGACTAAAGCCCATCTCTTCTATCATCGACAGCCTTCCCGAGGATGATCCGGATTTTCATTCCATCGATCTTCCCATTTCCGATGACATTTCTTCCGATATCCCCAGGCTTAATAACGATTCGCATCCTTCCGGGGCGTCTATGCCGAAGGCTTCCGATATCCCCAGTCTCGTCTCTCTCGATTCCCAGCCCATCGAAAATACACAGATCCGTGTCTGCCGGAACTGCGGCGATATCGTCAGTGACGGTCACAAGTTTTGCGGCAACTGCGGCGCCCGTTATGACGACAGTCTCGATTTCATCGGCACTCCCAGCATCGTCGATTCCGGCGAATTTCCGGAAAGCATTAAATCCTCCGGACGCGCCGTCGAACGCGCTAATTTCATTTCAAATCGTTTTACGCCTTCCATGGAACTCGATTATACCGCTTTTACCCTCTGTCATCTCAACGACGACGGATCGGATGGCGAGTACATTCCGATCTTTGAAGGCGAAAATATTGTGGGCAGAAACAGTTCCTCTCTTCTGAATGCCGACCGTTTCGTCAGTCCAAAACACATGAGACTGACCTGTTACAAAAACAGAGTCATTGTCGAGGACTTTAACAGCCTTAACGGCGTTTTCATCCGCATTTCCCGCGATTCAAAAGACCTCATGAACGGCGATATATTCCGCATCGGCGAGGAGCTTTTGTGCTATTTCAACGGAAATTCCGTTCAGCCCCTTCTGACCAGTGAAGCAAGTGACGGCACCGTCCTTCTTGGCGGCGAGGAGTCTGAAGGATGGGGATATTTGCGAGTGATTATGGGGGCTTATTCCGAGGGAAGTGTCTATCGTCTCGACAAACCCACCATCACGCTCGGCAGAACAAACGGCAATATCATGTTCCCTCGTGACGGTTTCGTTTCCGGCACACACGCCATGCTCAGAAGCCTCGATGATCACGCCGTCCTGACCGATCTCAACAGCTCAAACGGGACTTTCATTCGCATTAAACAGCCCCTCACAGTGACCAAAACAACGCACCTTCTCATCGGCAACCAGCTCCTTCGCATCGGCCCTGCCGAACACTAGTTTCGTTCCCTTTTTCGCTCTTCTTTTTCGGGATTTGTCATGACTGATACCAATGTCCAGACGACGGCCGCAGACTCCGCTCCTCTTTTCGAGGGTACCCTCTTTCTCTCCCCTCATCTCGATTATTTCCAAAATGGTGACGACTTCTTCGTCTATCACAATATTTATGGTTATATCATTCAGATGAGTGAGGACCTCGTCGATTTCCTCGAGTATTTTCATCCGTCACCTCGAACCGCCGATGAAGTCATGACTCAGTTCGACGGAATCTTTGATCGCGACACCCTCAATAATTTCCTTTCCGTCTTTCGGCCACTCGCCTGCATCCTGCCCGATGACGACTTTGAACCCGCAAAAACTCATGACATGTATCCGACAACCGCTCGTTGGATTACCGTCGATGAGACCAATCCGGAGGCCGTTGTCATCTATGCTTTCGACACACAGTCTAAAAACTGCCTCCTCAAAATTTCCCTCGATAAATGGGAATCTCACCTCTGGAGCTTCATTCAGGGCAACAAAACCGTCGGTGAAATCGCCGCCATCATGGCCGAAGAAGAAAATGCCGATGCCGCCGCTGTCGAAAGCCGAATACAGACTACGCTCTCTCTCTGGTCGCACTGCTCCGTTCAGGCCGTAAAACTCTCAGCCGACGTCGTCCGCTCGAGTAAAAATGCCCGTTTCGGTATTCCGCCCTATCTCATCTCGACCATGCCTTATCCCCGCGTCACCGCTGATGTTCGCACCGTCGTCGATGATGCCGGAAACGTCGTCGAACCCTGGACCGATCCCGAACGCCCCTTGCCAAAATCCCTCGAAATCATTCCGCTCGATGACGAGGCCATGGCTTTGGACCGCGCATGCGCACGCCTTAGCTCACTTTTGGCTCAGCCTCACGACGTCCTCAAGGGACGCGCTTACGGACAGGCCGTTTTCGATGTCATGCACAATTATGCCGCCATTTCCGGCGATATTTGCCGCGTCCTTGACATCGGCGGAAATGCCGATACCGTTCGCGCCTTCATCAACGCCTGCCACGAAAAATCTCCAGACACGACCATCGATTACACGCTCTTTGTGACCGATGAAGAAATCGAAAAAACGCTCCGTCACGATCTCGACGGACTCTCGAATATCCGCATTCTGTGCGGTGATGTCGAAAAAATTGCCGACCTTCTCGACGGCGAAAAATTCAACGTCATTTATTCCGACGAATTCCTCGCTAATCTTCCCTCCGTCAATGTTCGAAAAATGTCGATGGATGGATCGGATGACGATGAAGACGAGGATCGTCCCGACGACGGCGAACTCAAACCGGCTCATGCTGCGGATAACAACAAGGTCACGTTCATCGGCGAAGGCGATGCCGTTCAGCTCATTTTCAAATACCGGCTCAATCTCTGTGACGCCCCCGAAGACTTCATTCTCAACTCCGGCTCCCTCCGCCTTCTCGGGAATGTCGCAAAACTCGCCGATTTCAACACGCAGATTTTCTTCATCGAATTCGGTGAGGATATCAAATATCCGGTTCAGACCATCGAAGACGGAAAAGTGACCTATTCTCAGCATTTCGGCATTCTCAAACAGGCCGCAAAAAAACTCGGTTTCATGGCTGATTCTCGCTATTGGATGGAGGTGCTCGACCTCGATCGCGATCTCAAAATGTTCGCCACAACGCGTTCTCAGTTCAAGGCCCTTCGGCAGATGCTTTCTGAACACGGCGTTTCGCTCGAACGTCGTCCTTATTCCGAACGCGAGTTCGATGCCCTTCTCGAAAAGGCCGGCCGCAAACGTGTCGTCGAAGTCAACTATGAACCGGCGGAAGACCGCATTTCTGGTCTCGTCTCCCATGCCTACAAGATGCTTCGCATTTATAAGGATTTTGAGTTCTAACGGAACGTGCCTATGCACCTTGCGGTGCATACGGCGCGCAGGAGCCGGGCTATTGGCGATGCCGATACGCCCGGCTTTTTTTTTGCCTTTTTATGAAACGGGCAGTGCGAGTTTACCACAATCCGGCTATTTTGCTGATGAGCGCGTCTCCATAAGCCAGATACCCGAGACAGGCCGCCATAAAGATCAAATACAGAATGCCCATGCGGATATTTTTGTCCTTTGCAAAGGCCGTGATGGCAAGGCTCAAAAAGATCAGGGCCAAAATCAGCGGAACCCAGAATGAGGTCAGATGATCATTCCAGTTCGTGACATATTCTTTGAAATTAAAGTCTTTGAATGACATGGCGGATTACGCGAGATCGGCGATGAGGGCTTTGACTTTGGCAGGATTGTTGCCGATGACGCGGCCGACTTCGACGCCGTTTCTGAAGGCAATGATGGCTGGGATCGACTGAATGCCCCAGCGGCTGGAGGCAGCAGGGGCTGCATCGACTTCGCATTTGGCGACGGCAACTTTGCCGGCATATTCATCGGCAAGGGCTTCAATCGTCGGACCCAGGGCACGGCACGGACCGCACCACGTCGCCCAGAAATCGACGATCATGGCAGGACTCGATTTTACGGTTGTATCAAAGTTTTCGTCTGTCAGATGGATGAGATTGCTCATGAGTTTTCCTTTCCTGTGTGATGAAAAAAAGCGTTACTATTCAGCTGGGGCTCTGCCCCGAACCCCGGTGGGGCTTTGCCCCAAACCCCACCAAAGGACAGAGCCCTTTGGAATCCTCAATATTTTAGTTGGTATTAGCTTTTGGTGGCTTCTCCTTGTTCCCCGCCGGGGCACCACCCCCCAGCTTTCTTCAATTACTGCCTTAAAATAACTTTATATTCAGAGATTCGATTTGTAAACCCTGGCTGAGCTGTAACAAAAAAGCCGGTTCAATTGAGAATCGGCTTTGATGATGGGGTTAAAACGTGATAACGCCGCGTTCCTTGAGTTCGAGAAGGACGGCGGCTGTTTCGGGTTCCGGCCACGCGGAAATGTCGAGAATTTCAGAAAGTGTCGTCATGCCGTCGATGAGCGAGAGAACGAAACCGACTTTTGAATTAAAACTGCCGCGTTTGGAAAGATCACTGATTGAACAGAGAAGACGGGGAACTCTCGAAACCGGTTTGAGTCTTTCGAGATAGTCCTGGGCCAGTTCCGGATCGGCGACTTTGATCGGAGCCGGGGCTACCGGTGTCATGGAAAGCATCGTTGGCCTGGTGCCATCGTGGGAAACCGCTTTCGCTGCGGACGAGGAAATTCTCTTGCTCGATGAATTGGAGAGTGACGAATTCGAACTTAAAGACGATTTCAGTTTTGAGGCCGGTGAGGAATTTGATTTGCTCGTGTCGAGGAGCTGATCGTTCTGAACATCGTGAACCTTTGTGGTGTGGCCTGATTTGGTATCTGCCGCACAGAGCAGATTGCGCTCCTCCACGGAGGGAATCGGCGTGAGGTCGCGGGTGTTTGTGTCATCCTGATTAGCCAGAGCCATCTGCCGACGAAGTTGATTGATCTGTGAATTGACTTTCTGATCGGGAGCCGGCGTCGCGTCATCGGCTTTTTTGTATATACCGCTTGGGATGTCACTGAAAAAGTCATCGCTGATATCGACTGTGTCGAAATTTTCTTCAAGTACGGGCTGAATGGCCGAATCGAGTATTCCTTTGCTGGGTGGCTGTGCCGTGATGTTTTCGATATCTTCTGTGTCTTCTGTATCCATCGGAATCATGTCTTCATCATTTCCGACAGACAGCTCAAATGACATGTCTGCGCCGTTGTCATCAAAAAGTTCGGTGTCAAATTCGATGGGGTCCATCGCAAAATCCATCACTTCGCGCTTTTGATCGGACGTCGCGACGCGATCCCTGTTGGGAACCGGCGTTTTGTCATTGTTGGTGAGGGGGGCTGACTTGACCAGCGAATCATCGGGACGAAACATCTCACGGCTTTTGTCACCCATCTTGGAGGAAAGGCTTTCACCCATTTTAGAGGAGAGACTTTTTTCCAGTTTTGAAGACATGCTTTCGCTCAGTTTTGAGGATTTGCTTATGCCGCCTCCCGGAACGGAACGATAGATCGATGATTTGGGTTTACTGATATCGAATGAGTCGGATACGGAACGTGACCGGGTGCCTGTGACGGCAGACAGAGAGACAGCCGGCATTTCCGAGGTGACGTGGTTATCTGAGCCGTTGCGGCTTGAATCGCCGAGGTCTCCAAGACCGAAGACATTGTCAGGAACCTGCATTTCGCTTGAACGCGGGGTTTCTGAGGGGGGGAGGCTGGGGATATTGAATTTCGGCATCGATTCGGCCAGTTTGTCCCTCGACACGGTGACTGATGGCGGGTTGCTGTTGCCAAAACTGAACACATCCGCCAGCTCGTTGTCGCTGCCGAACGCTTCAAATTCTGACATTGCTTCTTCGCTGAAACCGCCCAGTTCAAATTCGACATCGTTGTCCATGAGCGGCGCATCGTCCAGCTTTACATCGTCGTCCATCAGGCTGCCCATCGAGAAGTCAAAGACATCCTTTGCACTGTCGGCATCGTGAACCGCGAGAAGGGCGTCATAAAACATGAACATGCTGTCCGGCGCGTTTTCAAAAACGATAAAAACTTCATCAAGAAGGGAATTGTATTCCGGGTGTTCTGTTCGAAGTTTGGCAGCCAGGACTTTTGCATCATCCAGACCGTGGAGATAGAAGGCCTGAACGACATTTTTTACCGATTCTGGAACATCATTTGGAGTTCGAATTTTCATGAATCTGCCTTTCATCTTGATGAAATATTCTGACCGCAAAAAACGAAAGGATGATTCGTCTATTCATCCTTTTGTTTGAATTTTAATTACGGTTTTGCGGCTATACAGCCGATTGTCTATCCTAACTTATTAACTTGCAAAATCAAATACCAATGGTTCAAATCTAATGCTAAAAAATGACAGCACCTTGTGAATATGCCTGTGAATATGGCATTTCTTTTTTTCACTTTTCGGGATTTTTTATGCACTACACGGTACTTCGTCTGGCAAAGGGCGGTTTGGGAATATCGAATGAAACGGGCAAGACGTATTTTATCGAGGGCGGTCTTCCCGGCGAAAGCGGAGAGGCTGAAATTGTCGAAGAAAAGGCTCGTTTTGGACGTGCTGTTGCTCTGACCCGGGCCTGTGATGCGCCGGAACGCGAGCCAAACGATCCCTGTCCGTGTTCCGCTTCATGTGACGGATGCGGTTTCAGGCACGTGCGCTCGTCGTGTGCGCTCGCGATGAAATCGGCTGCGGTTTATGCCGATATCGTCCGGAGTGCGCATTTGTCCGATGTGCCTTACCGGTGTTACGGTCTTGATGGGGCGCTGGACGGCCGCCGCTGCCGCGTCAGGCTTCATGCCGATGGCGGACGCACAGGCTTTTTTTGCCGTGGAACGCACCGCATCGTTTCGGCCGGTGCCTGCTGTGTCATTCATCCTGCGCTTCGCGAGGCCGTTTCGCTGCTTGAAAAAACTTTGGCCGAAGCCCCCCGTGGACGCTTTGAAATTCAGCTCGATCTCGATGATGAAAATCGGCCTTACGCCCATTTCAAGCTTCCTGAAATGCGTCGTGAGGATCGCCGTTCGAGTGCCAAAAAAACCGCACAAAGGCCGTTTTCGCTGTCTTCACTTGCGCGTTTTGCCGAAGAATGGACGAAAACGGGGGCGTTTGCCGGTGTCCGTCTTGGGGAACGCGATTACGGCGCGTCGATGATTCGGTCCGTGACGGCGGCCGATGGCCTGGAACCGTGCGTGATGTGGCGCCGGTGCGGCGATTTTGCGCAGGCCACCCCCGTGGCTAATGCCGTCATTCATCGGCTCCTGGCGGATGAAATCGCGCGAAATCGCCCGCAGTTTCTTGCGGATTTGTACTGCGGTTCGGGCAACCTGACGTTCCGTGCGGCGATGCAGGTGCCGCGCGTCGAAGGCGTTGAATTTTTCTGCGATCGCAGGGCGTTTGAACGGGGGCTTGCCGACAACGCGCCTCGTCTTGCTGCCCCCGGCGGCGTGAGCCTGACACTCCACGATCTGACGCGGGGGCTTCCAAAGGCGATGCTTGAGGCGGACATGATCGTGTGCGATCCGGCACGCGAGGGGCTCTCTGAGGCTGCCTGCCGCGACATCGGCCGGAGCCGGGCCCGGCATCTATTTTATGTGTCGTGCGAGGCGTCGTGTCTGGCGCGGGATATCGTCGCGCTTTCGGGGGCTTTCAGGCTGCGCGCGCTCGGGTTCGTCGATATGTTTCCGCAGACGCCGCATGTCGAGACGATTGGCTGGTTCGACAGAATTTGATTTCGGGGGCAGGCTGTGCGCTTCGCGCCACGCCCGCCGGGCCGCTGCTATGGCCCCTTTGGGGCGCATACGCATCGGCATAATATTTCGGGCGCGGACGTATTGGCTTTGCCAATAGGCCGCGCGGGGACGGCGTATTGCTCTGCAATAGCCGCCCCAACTACCCCAAAAATAATTTTCTTTGAACTCAATAAAATGGCAGTATGAAGTGGTTTGACTCCAACCAATGACAGGGAGCGGCTTCAAAGCATGAATCGATTAATCAGAATGACGGCATTCCTTGCCATTCTTGCGGGGACGGCGGGATGCGATACCGTGGCGGAACTCACGTTTCAGGACGAACAGCTCATTGAAGCGGCAGCACAGGGGCTCGTTGCGCCTGCGTGCGGCGCGCTGAATGCTGAAAAAACCGATGCCATTTTCCGGTTCAGCGTCCTGACGTCCTTCGATGACCGCATGACTCCGGGACGGCGTTATGCCGCACTGGGCGATCTGCTCGATCCCGGTAAAAATTTCACGGCAAAGGATGTCGTGTTTTCTGACGGCTGGTTTTTTGTCGTCGATACGGCCGGATCGGATGTCGAATGTTCGGACGAGAGTGGCTGCATGCAGGGCGCCTCGTGTCTGTCCGTTTCCGAAATGGGCCTCGATCAATATTATTATGCTCCCGGAAAGTTCTGCGTCTATCCGACCAAAATTCAGACCGTTTCGGATCCGAGATTTACGCATTTTAAAAAGGATCCGCTTCCCGAAAACAGCCTCACGGGCATGCAGAATGCTGACGGCCGGACGATTGCGTTTGTCATTGACAATTCCGCATCGCTCGACGGGAGCCTCGAAACGGGCGTCCCGGACGCCGCGTCGGCAACCGACCCCTGGCAGTACCGAAAAGTCGGCATCAATCAGTTCATGGACGGGCTGGAGATGACCGGCGAGTCTGCGCCGCGATTTGAATTTTCCGCCCACTTTGCCAACGGCATGGGAAGCGCCGGGGTCTATGACGCGTCCGCCGCATGGATGAGAACAGCGGCCGTCTGGAATGACGCCGTGATGGAAAAATATCCGTCGCCGAGCGGCTATTCTCCGATTTGGGAAGCGGCCGGGGCTTCGCTTTCAAAAATCCTCGATTCGGCCAGTTCCGGGTATGCCCGCATGATGATTGCCATGACGGACGGCGACCCCAATGACAATACGGACGAGGCCTGGGAGGCTTTCAGGCGGCAGCTCGCGATGGCCGGAAATATGGCGATCCACTGGCTGGAGTTTACCGCCGGTCGGCCGCATGCTCGATATGCTCAGGTCGTGAAAGCCGGCTGCGGGACGCATTATCTCTTCGATAATCCCGTCGCTTTTTCCAAAGTCATGCGAAATATCGGCATCAATTCCGAATCGTGGTGGGATGTCGATCTTCATTTCGATGCGCAGCTTCCCGAGGGGTACACGTATCGTCTGGCCACGATGATGACGGTTTCGGTCGGGGCATCCGCCGTCACGTATGAAGCCCAGAGAATGAACGAGCAGAATGAGAGTATCGATTATCGCCTTGTCTTTACGAAATAACGGGGAAATTTCATGAAACCTGTTTTCAGCCTTCTTGTGCTGTTCATACTATTGTTTCCGGGACTGGCCCTGGCGGGCCCCGATAAGGTTTCGCTCAACGACGATGAAGCGGTGCTGGACCCGGCGGTGAGTGCTTCCGAAAAGTCGCTTGCGGTCATCGAGGGCAGGCCGTTTGGCAAGTCGGGACGGGGCGAAATCAGTCTCGGTCTGGGGACCATCGCGAGTGACATTTTTCTCGTTTATCTGCCCGTTACGCTTCGCGGCGCCTATCATTTCAGGGAGTGGGTCGCGCTCGAGGCTTCGGCTTCGTACATGGGGTGTTTTAGCAGCGAAACGGGCGAAAATCAGACGAGGGCTTCGGGGCAGAAATGCATGAGATTTTTGACGCCGACGTACGATCGCCTGACGGGAAGTGCAGCGGACCAGACGCAGCTTCGCGGCGTCAAGCTCAAGGAATATGAGGTCGCGCGTTTCGCCGTGAACCCCGTGTTTTCGGTCTTTATGGGAAAATTTGCGCTCGCAAACGATGCAATTGCGCATTTTGACATGAACGTCACGGCGGGACTTGGGGCGCAGATCGTCGAAACCCCCGATGAGGAAGAAATCGGCAAAATCCATTACGGCGGCACTTTTGAGGGCAATCTGGGGCTCGGACTTCGATTTGTATTTCTCGACTTTGTGGGGCTTCGCGTGGATTTTCGCGAGTATCTGTTTGGCAAACAACACGGCAAGGGGCTGGGAACGTCCTCTGAATTGAGCCTGAGTGTTTCATTTCTGCTTTAAGGGGGGGTGGCAATGCACATGAAACAAATCCAGTCAGGCCGTTTGACGGAACGCGTGACAGCCGTGATGGCGGCTCTCGTTTTACTGATATGCGCATGGTGCCCTGCGATGGCGTATGCCGATGCCATTGATGACGATCTCGAGGCACAGTGGTCAAAGCGCGATATTCCGGCAGTGACGGGCGCGCCGTGTTTCACAACGGCAAACCGGTTTGAACTGGCTTTAAACCTCGGCATCGTGCCGACGGACGATTATTACAACTATTTTCCGCTCTTTCTCGACGTGCACTATCGGTTTACTGAAATGTGGGGGCTCGGTTTTCGTGCCAGTCTCCTGATGATGCACACCGATACGACCCTTTCGGACTTCATCGATCGGCATCAGTCGTCGATTTCGACGGATATGCTTGGGGATGAACAAAAGGGCGATCTGGCACTCGTGGCGACATTTCATCCTGTGTACGGCAAAACAACGGTAGAAACGGCAAATTTGGGGCGTTTTGACTGGGGCGTGTTTGCCGGCATCGGCGTCGTATTTTCGGAGTCGGCGAATGCCCGTCGGACGAAGCGCGATGTGTCGGGGCATGCCGAAGGCATTTTGGGAACGGACGCCCATATCTTTTTCCTCGACTGGCTGGCGCTTCGCCTTGAAGCCTCGCTGAGGTTTTATCATGCGCCGACGCAGTGGGTCGTGCCCTGTACGCTGTCCGTGGGCGTGAGTTTTTTACTTCCTGAGCTATAGTTTTCCCGCAGGAAAATTCCGGATAAGAGTATTCATCAATGAAACGTTGGATTCAGACACTATTTACGTCATTGGTTCTGGCGGGTGCGGTTTCACTGGCTCCCGGTGATGTCAAAGCGCTTTCGCTGCAGGAAATTCTCGTGATGTCGGGGCAGGGCTTGTCGGAAGATGTTCTGATCACGGTGATCAACAGCTCGAATGACATTCCGCGCCTTGGACCGGAAGACTATGAGGCACTGACGGGGGCGGGACTGACGGCCAAAACCGTGGAGGCCATTGCGGCGCGGCGAAAAGCGCTCGACGAACAGGCCGGGGCGGCAGCAGCCGATGATAAAGCCGATGCCGTGGATGAAACGGAAAACGCGGCAGACGAGGGTTCAAATGAATCGATACAGGTGTCATCGGAGACGGCCGAACCGGCGGAAACAGCGGCTTCGGTGACTGAAGAACAGCTCGTGCCGGTTCAGGCCGTGGGGGATGACACGGTGCTGGCGCCGATCGAATCGTCCAATGTTCCCATCGTTTTCAGGAAGTTTTTTGAGGAGGCATACGAGACGTATTCGGTTCAGGCGGAAGTCGCGCGCCGGTATGCGCGTCTTCGGGATGAGACGGCCTCCGAACGTGCATACGATTCGGAAGTGCCCAAAGTTCTGGGCTATATTCGACAGATACCGGAGAATGCCGTTGGCGCTCTTGAATCGTGTCTCGCTCTGGACGAAACGATCCATCCGTCGCTGGATACGCCGCTTGGCGCGGCATTAAATGAATGCATCGGTATGTCGCTATATGCTCTGAATGCGCCGGGGATGGCGGCGGTTTATCTCGATCAGGCGCTTCAGTCGAAGGCAAAACTGAAAGATTTTTCATCGATGCTTGAGACGTTTTTGAGGGCGGCGCATGAGACGGACTATACGAGTACGGAACCGATGCGCATTTTGGCGCATTTCAAAGAGCAGGCATTGAGCGGACAGGCCGAGCTTCTGTATTTTGAGGGCTATAGTCTGGTGTACGGGCCGCAGCCGGATGAGAAGCTTGCGATACAGCTGTTGTCAAATATCCCGAAGGGAACGATTTATTACGCAAAAGCGCAGGTGATGCTTGCAACATTAGCTGTCAGGGCGCCCGGATATCGTTTCAAGTCGGCTGCGGAACACCTGAATTCTGCGCTTGAGGCGATCAAGGGGGACGAGTCCAGTGAGGCGTATGAAATCAGGAACACGATCTGGCTGGCGCTGGGACGAATTGCTTATGAGAACAAGGCATTTGATGCGGCGGATGCATTTTACCGCAGGGTGGATGTCAACAGCCATCATTTGAAGGAATCGATACTTGAGAATGCCTGGGGGCAGTTATTTGCGAATCATCCTTCACAGGTTTTGTCGCTGACGCATTCGCTTCGGGCGCCGATGTTTGAGAAGTCCTGGATGCCGGATTTGCTTTTGCTGGAAGCGGGTGCCTGGCTGGGGTTGTGTCGTTACAGCCAGGCACAGCGGGCACTTGATGCGCTTCGCAGGGAGACAATATCGGAGGCCAATGTGCTCAAGGAATATTTAGCGCAGACGCCGTCTCGCGATTATTACAATCAGATCATGCGTCATGCCGAGGATCCGGTCAATTCGCGACTTCCGGTGTCGATATATCGGCGTGTGATCTCGGATTTGACGTTCAAGTCGGTGCATCATTCGATACGGGTATTGAGTTCGGAAAGGCGCAATTTGAGCGAGCATTCCGGAGCCGGTTTTGGGTCATTGCCAAAGCTGCAGAAGGTATATGACGAGGCGATAGCGGCGCGTCAGCAGTATATGTCGACGGTGATATCCGGGATATATGAGTCGGCGCTTACGGAGCTTCACAGTCTCGATATTTCGTCATCGCAGATAGCGATTGAGATACGTCTTGCCGAGAGGCGCCGGGAGGCGGAATGTCTGAAGGTGACGGCAGCCGGCGGGAAGTGTTCTATGACAGAGGAAACAGCGGGTTCCGGCGTCCTGAGCAAGAGAGAGAACGAAGCGTATTGGACGTTTGACGGAGAATTTTGGCGAGATGAGATAAGGAATTATGTGAGCGGCGTCAGTTCGATGTGTGGCCAATAGAGGGAGAGTGGTGTTTCAAGGGGGGATGATGGCTGCTACTCACCGTGGCTCTGCCCCGAACCCCGCTGGGGCTTTGCCCCTGTCCTCAGTTCGCAATATGAAATGCACTTCGTTTCCCGAGCCTGTCGGCTCTCCAACTCGTTCATTTCATTTGCTCACTGGGCTCTGCGATGCCAGCCGTCCACCGGACGC
>JAZRVP010000290.1:0-2428 GCA_045599245.1 Myxococcota bacterium | reverse complement strand
GTGTCGCGACACGTCTCTACGGTGCCGGCCGGAAATAGGCCGACCCCATGCAATGCGGCGAAATCGCAAGCCGTATCGCCATTGGCGATAGGCGCGCCCCACCAAAAAATATTAAGGGTTAAATTCCATATAAAAATCGCGTAGAATATCATGATGTTTCTGCGTATTCGTTAGCAGAAGCGATGGTATAGGAGTTAATTATGGAACAGCGCATTTTTCCACTTGGAATTCAGGACTTTGAAAAACTTAGGAGCAGAAATGCCATTTATGTCGACAAAACGGCATTAATATACAAGCTCGTTCACGAGCTGACGGTCTGCTTCCTCGCCCGTCCGCGCCGTTTCGGAAAATCGCTGCTCGTGTCGACGCTCAGGGCTTATTTTGAAGGCCGAAAAGACCTGTTTCGGGGGCTTGCGGTCGAGCAGCTTGAACACGATTGGATCGAGCATCCCGTGCTTCATTTTGACTTTTCGGGGGTCAAGTATCTAAATGGGGCTGAATCATTGAGCGCTCTGCTTAATTGGCAACTCTCGCTATTTGAGAAAAAATACGAAATCATCTCTGGTCAAGAGCAATTTGGGGTCCGCATGACGCGGTTGCTCCATACCGTCGCGGAAAAAACTGGTCAAAAAGTGGTCATCCTGATCGACGAATATGATGCGCCGCTGCTCGATTTGATGGGCAAAGACGAACCGTTTCAGAAAACACGCGACATGATGCGCGACTTTTATAGCCCGATCAAACAGAATGACGCTTTGCTGCAGTTCGTCTTTTTGACGGGCATTACGAAATTCAGTCAGCTCAGTATTTTCAGCGAGTTTAATAATTTGAAGCACCTCAGCATGGATTCGAGATATGACACGATTTGCGGCATCAGCAAGGATGAGATGTTGACAAACTTCGGTCCGGAAATAGAAGCCATGGCTGAAACCAATGGCTGGTCGTTTGATGAAACTATTGCTAAATTGAAGAAAAAGTATGACGGCTATCACTTTTCTGAAACTTCGCCGGATATATTTAATCCATTCAGTCTTTTGAATAGTTTGGATGAGCATAAATTGGGCAATTACTGGTTTTCATCGGGAACGCCGACGTTTCTTGCCCAGCAGATCAGCCTGCATCCAAATATTGATGTTGAAAAACTCGATCAAGGCTTCTGGACGAGTCGTGAGATCTTCGACATGCCTGCTGAAAAATCGTCGGATATCATTCCGCTTCTTTATCAATCCGGCTATTTAACGATTAAAGATTATGATTCTGAAATGAATATGTACAAACTTGGATATCCGAATGAAGAAGTTCGTATCGGATTTTCCAAGTGCCTGATGCCGTTTTATGCCAATAACAGTAGCTCTGATAATGAGAGTTTTTCTGTTGAATTTGTTAGAAGTCTTGCTGAACATAATATCGACAGAGCGTTGACGCTGGCTCGATCGTTTTTATCGAGCATTCCTTATAATGCATTGCGTAAAAAAGAAGATTACAACGAACATTATTATAGGACGTTGTTGTTATTAATGTGTCGATTTGTGACGCCTTATACGGTTCGGGCAGAGCACGCCAATGCTGTCGGTCGATCTGATCTGTTAATAGAAATGAAAGACGCTGTTTTCTGCTTTGAATTCAAGAAAAAAGAATCGCCCGAAAAAGCTATTCAACAAATCGATGAAAAAGGCTATTTAATTTCGTTCGAGGCTGATCATAAAAAATTATATAAAATCGGCGTCCAATTTGATTTTGAATTGAGAACGATCGGCGACTGGGTGATTGCGACCCGGTAGCGACGTTAACCTGTAGAGACGGGCGTTCCGCACGTCTCTACAGGTTGACGTTCCGCACGTTTATACTGGATTTTGGCGTAGCGCGGTGATTGGAGCACGTGATTCATGAATGCGACAGGGGTAAGTGCGCCGTTGGCGATCATGTCAAAGATGTGCAGCGAGGAACCGGAGATCAGAATGGTGCCAGTGGCATGCATTCTGACGGGTTGTTGGCGGTTGCGGCTGTTGACGTTCCAGAAGACGACGCTTGGAAGATCGTAGCCGGCTTCGGCGAACATACGCCGTGCATTGTCGATGTTCGTTGACTCGGAATTGGTCACACAGGCGTCGAATTCCATGTCCGAAATGATGTAGATCATCTCGGGCAGCTCATGGGGGGTGGCATGGGCTTGTTTGGCCTGGTTGAGAAGCAGTTGAAAGACGGCTTCGAGATTAGTATTGGCGACCTCGTTATATTTGGCTGCATTCAGGACGCGTTCTGCGATGTCGCTGCCCGTTACAGTGACTAGTTGAGGTGTGTGGGAGAAGGTGATGAACTTCGGTCCTTCCGCCATCGGCGAGTCCACTATCCTCATGCTGTTGAAGTCCCATGTGGATGCGACGTGCCTGATGTTCCTGAACCTGGTGCAGTCGTTGATGTCGAGCCT
>JAZRVP010000289.1:0-4759 GCA_045599245.1 Myxococcota bacterium | reverse complement strand
CTCAATCCGGATGCGTCAAAAGAGATTTCAAATATCGGTCTTGCGCCTGGCGCCAATCTGATTATCGGTTCGAGCAAATCTGCATCGGACCTGTGTTCGACGCCTGTGAAGTATCTTTTGTGCGATGAACTCGATCGGTGGAAGGACAAACTCAAAGACAGTGGAATTTTGTCGCTCGCCTATTTCACTTTGCTCAATACGGCTCGCCTTTGTCGAGCTATTTGCAAAGAAAGGGACGTGCTTATCCGCACGTCCCTTTCTTTGCAAATACGCTCTCTTGCGCGTGCCTGTGTGCTCGACCTGCGGTCTGCGCGCATACGGCACGCGGCGCTACCGCGCTTATACGGATTCATCGGTTGCAGTATCTTCGACCTCGGCTTCTCCCTTGTTTCGACGTTTTGCAACCGCCTGATTTGCTCGATTGATCTCATTTTCAACTTTAGAGACAAACTCACCGTAAATCCCAGGTTTGGCAAGTTTCATTGCATTCAAGTACGGCACAATGCGATCATTGATGAGGGCGAGTAAGGGCTTTTTGAGACTCGACGCGCTCTCTGCTTTCTGCGCGGTTGCCGTATTGAATGCGTCATTTGCATGGTCGAATTCATCTTGAGCAGCTATTAGGGCACTCACAAGTTCGCCAATTCCCTGCAACGCAGAAATGGCATTCTTCGCGTCAGTGGTACTCAAATCTTCGAACAGGCTTTTGATCAGCGACGATTCGCGGGCATAGCTTTCGGCAGTGATCCCCTTGTACTTCGCCATGATTGCGAGCAGTGGCGTTGCCGCCGCCTGAAATGCGGGGATCGGCAAATTCGCATAGCCCGTCAGCGCTGCATTCAGATGGCGGATGATTTCGTCGCGTCTGGAATCCGCAACATCCAGATTGCTCGACGCCTTGTCGGCTTTGATGGCTGTGGTGAGGGATGCCGAAAGTGCCTCGACCTCAGCAAACGTATCCTTCAGATAGACGTCGTCGCTTACACCGGTGCTAGCCTCTACTTCGGCTTTAAACAGCCGGACAATGGCATTCGAAAGGTTGTCGGCCTCTGTAACACGGACAATCACGTTGATCTTCTTCATGGTGTTTACTCCTGGCTCGTGAATTGGGTGGGATACGAATGAAAACCATTTTCATTCGCTTGTTTACACTCTCACTTTGAAACGCTCAAAAATTCATGTAAGTGTATTGAAATCGTCGTTAGTCGTCAATTTCATCTCGAACTGTTCTCGAAAGCCTAAAATGTTCAAAAAATGTTTGAGATTTTCTCGAAAACACAAATTGACAAAAGTCAGCTTGCGGAATTTTTACGTTTGCCCCAAATGGCCAAAGTCACCCTGCGAGATTTTCTCGTTTGCCCAGAATGGCCAAAGTCGGATTGTGGAATTTTTACGTTGGAAACTATACCGATACGCGATGACAACAATGCCTGCCCCTGCTGTCTGTTGCCACTACGAACAGGCCATTTTTGTGGTATGATGCCAAATCTCCCCCGCCAGGGAAGATTGAGAGGGGGCCGAACTATAGGAGACACCATGACCACACTCAGTTGGGAAGAAATAGAAGACCGTGCCGCAAATTTCAGAAAAGCCTGGGAAAAGCAGAAAGGTGCAGAGCGTCAGCAGGCACAATCCTTTTTGCGGGATTTTCTATCCGTCTTTGGCGTGGAGAATCCGCTGGAAAACGACGGCGAGTTTGAGCACAAATGCCCCAAAGAAGTCGGCGATGACGGCTATATTGATTATTTTTTGCCAAAGAAGCTAATCGTCGAGATGAAGTCGAAGGGCAAAGATCTAGGCAAGGCTTTTGAACAGGTCAAAGACTATGTGTTCCATCTTCCAGCCGACGAAATGCCAGAACTCGTGCTGGTGTGTGATTTCGACAAATTCGAGCTGTACCACCGCACGACTGCAGAGCATGTTTCTTTTCGCTTGAAAGATATCCGAAAGTACGTTCGCCATTTTGCGAATATTGCCGGGTACGAGACGCAGCGTATTTACGATGAACAGTTTGAGGTAAACGTCGAAGCAGCCATGAAGATGGCAAAGATTCATGATGCACTCAAGGAGTTCGGCTATGAAGGGCATGAACTTGAGGTCTATCTGGTGCGTCTGCTGTTCTGCATGTTTGCTGAGGATACCGGCATTTTTCCGCAGTTTTCGTTTATCAATTATAACCAGAATTCAAAGCAGGACGGTGCGGATTTGTCTTTGAGATTGCACCAGCTGTTTGAAATTTTGGACATGCCGCCAGAAAAGAGAGCCAAACGAGCAATACTGGCTGCAGATTTAAAGCAATTTGCATACGTCGATGGCGGCCTGTTTCATGAAATACTGCATACGCCAGATTTCAACGAAAAAATGCGCCAAACGCTCATTGATTGCTGTCTTTTCGATTGGAGCAGAATATCTCCGGCAATTTTCGGCTCCATGTTCCAAGGAATTATGGATCCCGAACAACGGCGTGAAATTGGGGCTCACTATACGAGTGAAGAAAATATATTAAAAGTGATCAATCCGTTGTTTATGGATGACCTGTGGGCTGAATTCGAGCGAGTCAAATCAACACCCAAAAAGCTTGAACCCTTCCACGAAAAGATTGCCCATTTACGCATTCTCGATCCTGCATGTGGCTGTGGTAACTTCCTGATTACGACCTATAAAGAGCTTCGCCGTCTCGAACTTGAAATCATCAAGATGAAATATCCATCCAGACAAAGGTTGCTGGATGTTTCGCCATTAATCAAGGTCAGCATTGAACAATTCTATGGCATTGAAATTCTGGAGTTCCCATGTGAAGTCGCGCGAACTGGGATGTGGCTCGTCGAACATCTGATGAATCGCGAAGTTGGCGAATGGTTCGGTATGGCGTATGCGGATTTGCCGTTGAAAAGGTCGGCACATATCTATTGTGAAAATGCATTAAGGCACGATTGGCAGGATTTATTGAAGGATGATAAGGAATATTCGGCAGATTTAAAATTTGATTATATTATCGGGAATCCGCCGTATGTGGGTGCTCGCTATATGAATCCTTCCCAAAAGGATGATTTGGCCCAGGTCTTTGGTAATCAAAAGAATGCAGGAAATTTGGATTATGTCACATGCTGGGTTAAGCGTGCAGCGGATGATATGGCCATTCATTCAAATACGCGAACTGCATTCGTAATGACAAATTCTGTAACGCAGGGAGAGACACCTGCAAATCTCTGGCAGCCATTATTTGATAATGGTTTACATATCGATTTTGCGTGGCGAACTTTTAAATGGACGAATGAAGGGCGCGGCAAAGCTGCAGTACATTGCGTTATTGTTGGATTTAGCAGGTTTGATAAACAGGAAAGAAAAACTATTTTTGATGAACAAATTGATAAAAGAGATGGCAAAGAACTCAAACAGATTCTGAAACAACATTGTAAACAAATTAATGCTTATCTCGTTGATGCACCCTGTATTAGCGTGTTGAGCAGAAATAAGCCATTATGTAACATTCCTGAAATTGGCATTGGAAATAAGCCAATTGATGGTGGAAATTATTTATTCCTCGATGATGAAAAAGATGCATTCGTTAATGCAGAACCCGCTTCAGAAAAGTATTTTAAACGTTGGTATGGTTCCGATGAATTTATCAATAACCGTCCCAGATGGTGTCTGTGGCTTGGAGACTGTGAACCCGCTGACTTACGTAAAATGCCGGAATGCATGAAGCGAGTTCAGGCTGTTCAAAAATTCCGATTAGCCAGTAAAAGTGATGGAACACGAAAACTTGCACAAAGACCTACGCGATTTCATGTAGAGAATATGCCTAAACAGAATTATATTGTTATCCCTGAAGTTTCATCGGAAAAAAGAAAATACATCCCCGTTGGCTATATGAGTCCAGATGTTTTATGTAGTAATCTCGTAAAGCTCATGCCCAATGCCACACTCTATCACTTTGGCATTCTCACATCATCGGTACACATGGCATGGATGCGTGCTGTTTGTGGGCGTCTGGAGATGCGATATCGCTACTCCAAAGACATCGTATATAACAATTTCCCATGGCCGGATTTGACTGTGGAGTGTGGAGTGGGAAGTGGGAAGAAAAAAGCCTCAGAAACCAATGAAGAGTATCAAAAGCGTATTGAGGCTAAAATCAGCCTGTGTGCAGAGGAAATATTGAGAGCAAGAGATAATCATCCTGACAGTTCTCTGGCTGATTTATACGATCCGTTGACCATGCCCCCCGATTTGCTCAAAGCCCACAAAACGCTCGACAAAGCTGTGATGGAACTTTACGGCTATTCGCCGGCCATGAGCGAAGCTGAAATCGTGGCGGATTTGATGGTGCGATATCAAAAGCTGGTGGATGCGGAGCATGCAAATTCTTCCATTTAAGGCGCGGTAGCGTTGCGTGCCGTATTGAGCATAGCGAAATAGGCACGCATAAAAGGGCGTAATGAGCGACAGCGAGTTAGCCCGATAAAAGTGGCGTATCGGCAAAGCCGATAGCCACGATAATAAACGACATACGCCTTAGCGAAGTCTATATTCAGCGTTTGGAACGCCATTTTTTGGACTGCATTGAGCGGAACCAAACCATACGACGATGTTTGCGCACTCGCTCGTGCGCCGTTGTGAACTTCGATTTCGACTGCGATGCCGAAGGCGTGTCTGGACTTCCCGATCCGATGAAAAACGTCAAAGCTGGTTCGAAGCTGTCTCTTGGAACTCCGACACTCAGCGGTTACACGTTCGATCATTGGGAATTTAACGG
>JAZRVP010000288.1:0-2318 GCA_045599245.1 Myxococcota bacterium | reverse complement strand
GTATTTCGCAATTTTTAGGCAGAAATTGATGAGAGCCGGGGGTGGGGCCCCGGCGAGGAACAAAGGATAGGTAGCCCAAAAAGCTTACACTGTCTAAAAATATTGAGGATTCCAAAGGACTCAGTCCTTTGGTGGGGTCTGGGGCAAAGCCCCAGCGGGGTTCGGGGCAGAGCCCCGGTGAGTAGTAACGCCGCGTATCCCGAACGGGATAGCGGCGACAAGGCGTGTATTGCCGAAGGCAATAGCGCCGGGGGCGAGCCGTAGGGCCGCAATTTTTTGCGGCTCAAGGCGAACCTATCCACTAAAACTCAATATTCAGCATGGCATCAAATTGATTTTTTCGCTGAAGCATCCGTTCATACATCTCGCGGTCTTCATCCGTCTGTGAATTGACTTCAAAATAGTTCAAACACGGCTGAAGGATATTTTCCTGTTCATGGGCGGTTTTGCAGACCGAGCGCATGGAATCGATTGCCGAGGGGTCTTTTGCCAAAGAATCGACGTTCATAAAGCGGGCAAATGTCATCAGGAGGCGGCGTTCAAAGGGCTGCTGGGCCAGAATCCAGGTCCGAAGGGTAGGACGCGATGCAGGATCCGCCACGTACAAATGCTCCGCCGTCGAGATAATCAGCTCTGCAGGCGCCTGGGCATTGATGAGCGACGACATGTCACTGAGCGAAACGCTGCCGTTTCCGGCTTCAGACAAATCTTCGAGCGCAAGAAGTCGAAGTGCCTCGGATCGTTTGGAATCGAAATAAATCGAACGAATCCAGTCGATTTTTCCGCCATTCAGTGAACGAACAATGGAATGATAGAGGTGAATTTGGGTTTCAGGCCAGATTTCCTTGTCAAAAGCAGCCTGAAGTTTGCCGGCATCGAAATTGTCCTGCGGATATTTGTCGATAAGTGAAGCGGCCTCAAGGCGAAGGGTTTCATCGCCGTTTAGGAGGGCATCCATGACGCGTTCGGACTGTTTTTCATCGCAGAAATCCTGAAGAACGCGCAGGGCATGCGCCTTTTCGGTCGTATTCTTGGACGATTCATAAATTTCGATAATTTTAGGCTGTTTAAGCGTCCATCCAAGGGAGAAATCGATTGCAACAATGCGTCGTGAAACAGCGCCCTCGAACAGCTTATCGACGATATCCGAGATGACCTGTGCCTGAACACCGTCTTCCGTCGAAGAGCTCGATGCATGATAAAAATCGCGGCGTGCGGCGCAATTTTTCGCACCGTCAGACGAATCTTGAGGCGCATGACACAGAGAATAGGCACTCATGAGTCTCAAAATTGAGGGATTGTCGGGGGAAGCATTGGCGTCCTGGGTCTTGAGTTCATCCCATTTCGACACGAGACGGGAGGCAAGCGATGACTGGCAGAGCGGATTTTCAAGGCCGAAAGAGGCGGTTTTCCCGAGGTCACGTACAGGAAAGTTAGAGACGAGCTGAGCCCAGACATCCATGGCGTTCTCATCTTTAATTTTGGCGTAATCACCGAGCAGTTCATTGAACTGACTGGAAGCGGGAGCAGCGAATTTGAGCCAGGAACGAAGGACACTTTCGTAGGCTTCGGGGTATTGAGAGAGCCATTTTGACCAGGACTTTTGAATGGAAGGCGACTGAGTTTTTTTAGCGAGTTCGACGAGACGGGGACCGGAAACAGTAACGGGCATGGCCATGAGAATGTCTTTGAGCTTGAGATTCTGGGGATTGTCGACATCGGTTTTAGCAATCCATTGGTCGATAGCGGTCAAGGCATCGGGATTTGAAGCGAGTTCGCGACCTTTTGAGGCGCGTTCAGGGGGCGTGATTAGGAGGAGTGAATCGACATCAAAAGACGGTAATGTCAGAGGATTGTCGACGGTATCATCTAATTGGGTCCTGTCGGAAGAGTCCTCATTGAGGGGAGCGTTTGAAGCTGCTGAAAGGGGAGAAGTGGTCTGAGCGGAATCGGATGAAATATCAGCCGCAGGCTGAGAAAATGCGGGAAAAGAGAGGAGAGTAGCGGTCAAAGCGGTGCAAAGAGAAAAGAGAAAAGGTTTTGACATAATTGACACCCTGGAAAGAGAAAACGGGAGTGAAATATCACAGGAAAGCCGTCGAGTACAACGGGCGGCAACACGGGCTGCCTATCTATTATCTCGCTGGGTGGCCTCCGGCTCACATCAATCGCTGCCATGATTGATCAATAATTTTTTGCGAATTTCAGTTCATTTCAATAGATTTGTGAACTCCCCCTAGTTGAGGTGTGATGAAAAAAAGTTACTATTCAACCGGGGCTCTGCCCCGAACCCCGCTGGGGCTTTGCCCCAGACCCCA
>JAZRVP010000287.1:0-7902 GCA_045599245.1 Myxococcota bacterium | reverse complement strand
CGCGAATAATCGTTAAAAGTCCGCAACCGTACGCCTTTTCGCGTCCAATGCCCTCGACGAGCGCCTTTTTAAAAGCCTCGACGTCGGTTACGATCAGTTCGCCTTCAAACGTCGCCGTGCGAAGCGTCACTTTGTTTTTAGTGTCACCGGCTTTTTTGCCAAACGTTTTCCATGTCGTATGAACGACGTCAAACCCGGGATGCGTCCAAACTTCATGTTCAACATCTTTGCCGTCTTTCTTTGTCGTTTTCGTCATTTTTTCGCCACAATCGACCTCAAAACCACAGTGGGCGGCTTTATCGATAAGCCACTGGCACTGCTGATCCTGCGTGACATGGGCAACAACTTTGCCGCGTCCTTCCTTGCCATTTTTGAGGGGAACGCCGTCTTTTGCACAGTGCACCGGGTTGGCACAAAGGCGAAAACGATATTTTTGACCGGCTTCAATGCGAGCGACGAGCGGCAGATAATCGCGCGTTTCCCAGACAGTGCCTTTGTCAGAAAACTGAGCCGCCAGAGCCGTGAAATCGGGTTTTGATTCGCTCAGAACGAGCAGATAACAGCGCCCATTGAGATAATCGACGCGCCAGAGCTTGCGCTCAGTTTTACTTTCAAAAGACTGCTCGATGGCACCATGCATGACGACGGGCCAGGCAAGTGCACGCTGCGTCTCTCGAAGCTGAGGATTGAGTTCAATTCTTGATAGATACATGACTTAATCCTCCTAAAACAGATCCGCCATGGGATCGTGCGTCGTTTCTGGTTCGTCATCGACTTTGGCAACCGGATTATCAGTGACATCCAGCTTGTCGATTACGCGCCGGAATGCGAATTTGCGGCAGTTCTGATCAAACGACACAGGATTGTCGCGCAAAATATAGGATTCATCCTCATCCGACTGGGCATCGAGAACAAAACGCGCTTTTTCGTCGCGATTATTAACCTCACACAGCCAAGGCTCGGATTTGAGCGCATCCATCAGACCAGCATTGCGGATGCCAAGTGAAACGCGGCCTTCCGGAGGACAGGAACGACGCCCCAAAAAGATCGGAAACACGGGATGTTTTATGGCGTTTTCGATCGTTTTCAGCAATTCATCATCCCCTTCAAGGCCGACGAGAAATGCAGCATCCGCGAGATAATCGCGATACACGCCAGGTTTGCCATAAACGGATGTTTTGACATTTGGATTTTTTGCAGTCTGGAAATCGCGCAAAAGCCGGCCTTCGTTATCGACGCGAACGCCGAAGCGAACAACCGTCAAGTCGTCCAAAGGTTCATTGCGTCGACGTCCAAGCGCGCCAGCGATCATGCCGATCACCGCACTTTTGGACGGAACGCGCTCTGTGGAACGACTGTCGAACTTTGCGCTGATGCCCCATGACTGCATGGGGGCTTTGAAGCGCAGAAGTAGTGTACTCATGGAATCTCCTACAAATTAAAGGCGATTGCTGATTTCGGATTCGAGTTTTGCAAGCATATCTTTAAGAGAAACTTTGTCGCCGAGTTCATCGAGGCCGTTGCCGACGACGAATGAAACCACCGGTTTATCGAGCCAATTGTCGTACGTGGCTTTGGCGTGATCGACGAGGGCTTTGCAGGATTTTTCGACATAACCGTCATCACCGGCTTTGACCGGTTTTTCAAAAGCACCGACGAGATTGATCGGCTGATCTTCGCGAATCGTGACCATGACAGCACTTGGCAATGTGCGATTGGCAAAAGTATTGAGTTTGCCAGTCGGCATCGAACGGATGAAGGCATCGACAAAGATTTTGACAGATTGAGCCGTGCTATCGCCGAGTTTTGATTTGAGATCGTGAACAGCGATCGTGGCATAACGATAAAGCGTCGAGGAGTTGTATTCAACAGTTCCGAGCATCCCGGCACCCGCGTTGTCTTCGGCGCGGCAATCATCCTGAGCCGTGAAGTAGTCGTATTCATTGTTGACCTTGTGCGTTGAAATGCTGTGTGCAACCTGGCAGCTGGCATCCGTGTTCAGGCTGGGATCGTCGGCAACCATGCGGCCGAAGAGAGCAATATCGATAGAAGGAGCCTCGTTCATTACCTGCTGAATGTCAGCTTTTTTGGCAGCAGGATTTTCGATGGCAAGTTTGGCAATGGCTTTAATTTGTGCATCACTGATAAAATAAAGCGCTCCAGTCAAAAGGTCTTCAGCATTTTTCTTATCAGGTTTGAGCGTAAGACCACCGGCCGACAGAATCTTTTCTGCAGTTTTCACGGCATTGGCACCACCAAGTCGAGCAATTTCATCAGCGATGAGATTACAGATGTGTTTGGTGCGCATACCGACTTCTTCTTTGGGCATCATTTCGCGGAACATGCTGCGTACGGCGTTTTTCCAGCACTGAGACGAAACGCGGGCGCGTGTAACACCACCATAAACAGACGTTTTGGGGCTTCCTGTGTCGTCACGATTAACGCACGAAGGAGGAACGACCTGAAGAACATGAACATCGACGTAAAGATTGGACATAATTAACTCCTTAAAAGAAATGAATGCCTTAATTGGCGAAATAATAAGAGGAAACTTGGGGGATTATTCGGCTTTAGCGCTACCGTAGAAGTCCTGTCCCCAACGAAGGCGCAGACCATCGCGATTGTCTGGATTCTGGAAGAGATAAAGTTCACGCGTAAGCTGTTTGTAATCGAGGGGAATCGACTCCGCTTTAAGCAGCTGAATCATGCTTCGCAAATGATGCGCAAACTCTTCGATGCTCTCGCTCGTGACCGTCGCATTAAAACGGCGTTTAATAGACTCCGCTCCGCCTTCGCCTTTGCGATCGGCAAGCATTTTAATCGCACGCCCCAAAGTGTATTTATCGCGATGCATGCAGTCTGATTGGATATCACTGCCCTGCTGATGCATGGCAAACATCGTCATGGCAATGTGAATGGCCCATTCTCCTTTGCTTGCATCGGTATTAGGCGAATGCAAATCTTCAGGGAGATTTCCCAACGTTTCAGCCCAGACATCGGGATCTGAACCAGGTTTTTCACCAATGCAATGGCGGAATTTGGCCAGTGTCGCACGGACTTTGGCATCATTCGCGCTCGTTCGAAGCGTGTTGATTTTTTTCCATACAAAATCTGCTGCCAGATCGTACGGCTTTGTCGACACATCTGTCATTTTTTACCTCCTTTGGATTTCTGAGCGTTAGATTGTGTTAAAGCATCACGTGATGATGTTTTATATAAAAATATATTATAGGCTTCAGACGACGTCATGCCTTCTGAATGGCCAATAAAAGCTTTGGGACCAGCTTGGTTAATCAATAGTTCTCCAAGTTTGCGAATTTTAGTTTTTGCAATTTCCCACCATTCTTCGCATTTATTATCGATATCATCATCTTGCGTAATGCTTTCGAGCCAAATTCTAAAAGGATTGTCGAGTGCATCGTAGCCAGATTTCATCGCATTGGCTTTCGCGCCATCAGGCTGCTTGTCTTCTTTACCGGCACCAGCTGCAAGCTGAATATTTTTCGCAAGAATACCAAGTTGATATACTAGCTGATCGCAAACCGAAATCTCATTTACAATGCGTTTAATCCAAGCATCAGACATTTGTGTGACCAAATGAGTGTGTATGGTCAGCGTGTCATCGATGATATCTTCGACGAAGAAATCCTTATCGGCATAAGAAACACCAGGAGTTTTGAATGAAATCAAATCTTTAGACTTTAGACAATCTTCAGATTGAAGCGATGCGATCCAGTCAACAATTGTTGGTCGTTGTTTCCCTTCACTTCGAACAAGCATGGCTTCAAAATCGCGCCAAACCTGACGTTCTGCATCATGACGACGCGGGGTAAAAGTATTCGGATCAGCCTCTTTTTTCTTATTATTTCTCCAAACAGTCATCGGTTCAATAAATGCATTTTCTTTATCGAAAAAGTCACCGCCGAGAAGTTTATAACCGGTTACATGATTGCCGGAACGATAAAGAATAAGCCGTCTGGACTGCAAAGTATAAAGATCGGAGAAATTATCAGGCAATGCCACCGGCGTTCGTTCATCCCCTTTAACAGGCCTTTCCCAGACAGGCTTCTCTTCGCCGCAAACCTCATTTTTTCCGTCTTTTAAGAGAATGAAGTTGAGCATCAACGTTTCAAACAATGAATTGCCTGAAGCATAGACGAGACCAAGTTTTCCAAGCCAGCCTGCACCAACACTGGGTAAATTTTGTCCTCTCGTGGGTTTTGCCGAAGTATCGTCAAACGCATTCAAATGAAGAAGCCAACGTGCTGCTTCTGGATATGTCAGACTTTCTTTGGCTTTTCCCGCCAATGGACTGAACCATTTTGTCTTGTTGCCGCTTTCAGACAATACACCGTTGAGCTTTGAAGCCGTGTATTCAGACCCAGTTGAACTTTTTGCCATCTCAGCTACCTGATAAAACGGCGTTTCCGGATGAAACAGCCAGAAGCGTTCTTCGTATTGATTCAGATAGCTTTCGATGGGATTCATCGGTAGTTTTCCCAACTCCCATAAAGATTCCCATCGATCAAACGCCAGATCGACATCCCCCTCACAAAGAAAAGATTTCTCCCCGTCAACATCAACCCGTCCGAAAACAGCGTGCATGATAGCCAAAAGCAGTCTCAGAATGGCGACATCCTGCGTCGGCAATTCCCCACTAATGGCGCGAAATTCGTGCGCATGACGAAATGCGTCCAGAATTGAGACTTCTTCCGTAGTGCCATCCTGCTTCATGACCAAAATCCACGGTTCATGAAGCAAATTGAATTCTTTGTCAGGCATTCGGTTGCTCCTTTTTGATATATGAAAGTCCTTCGGATTTAGAATAGCTCAATTCGAAATCCGGCAGACCGTTAAAGTGACCAGTTTTATCCAGAATTATAAAAAGATTGCCTTTGAGCCAACGAGATTTTTGCCACCTTGAAACATTTTCTGCACAAAGTTCCAACGCGGTAATAGTATTTTCTAGATTAGAAGTCGCACCAAGCGGCAATTCAAGACTGTATTTAAGGATCTCGCGAGCCGTTTCATCACTGGGTGTTTCGTTGCGAGATACAGATGTTTGAGTTTCATCCATGAGATGCAGACATTCATCATCCAATTCCTGCACAAAATAAACTTCTATCGATTCTGCAATATCGCGAACAGCAGCTCGTTCTAAAACATCACCGCCATCTCGACTTAACCAGCCTTCCAGCGATGAACGCCTTTTCCCTATATTTGGGGGACTAATTCTAAATGCTTTCGCACGATCCTGCTTTCTATCCATCCCATCTCGATATTGCTTGCAGGCTTTCTGATACTCATCCGCATCAAGACCGGCAATATTCGTATTCTCGTTATACGTATCTTCGACATACTGAGAAATATCGTCGGGCAGAATCATTTGAGCTGGCAACAGCGCTTCGGTGCGCATGAGCAGATAATTGCCATAAATCGTCTTGGATGCTCGACGGCCGTCACCATCACATCCCATCACAAAGCATTTCGGTGTTTTGAGCAATTCCGGGCGCTCTCTATGATGGCGATGCAGACGCCCAATGCGCTGAATCAACAAATCCATCGGGGCCAAATCGGTGAACAGCACGTCGAAATCGATGTCGAGCGACTGCTCAAGCACTTGTGTACCAATGACGATTTTAAAATCGGGTCGATGCGTTTTCTCACTCGGTTTTCCGAGCATTTCTTTGATTTGTCGTTCGATTTCTGCGCGATCGGGCATCAAAAATCTCGAGTGGAACAGGATGACATTGTCATCGCCATAGATTTCGCGCATACGCTTTGACAAAGCCTGCGCACGACGCACTGAATTGACAATGAAACCTGCACACCCGCCTTTGTTCATGAGTTCTGTAAGTTTTGTCTCGACGTCTTCATCGCAGATTTTTTCGATATCGATTGTCGTCTGATGACCATCTGACGGAATCACTTCAGTACATACTTCATCTCCATTGCTGTAAGTAACGAGCGGATAGGCTCGTGACGTTATCCAGTCTGGCTTTTGTAGTTGTTCAATACCATAGTATTCAGCATCTGCTTTACTCGGACATGCTTTAATCCCGGAGTACAGCTCAATAAACTGACGTCTCTTCTCGCTTGGCAAGGTTGCAGAAAGAACAATCGTGGGAACGTGGTATTTGCCAAGCCATTCGAGGATTCGGTGAAGATAAACCGACATATAAGCGTCATAAGCATGGCATTCATCAATGATTACGACTTTGTTTGCAAGTCCGAGGTGTCGAAGCATGACGTGTTTCTGCTTGAACGCCCCCATGAGCAGCTGATCGATGGTACCGACGACAAAATCAGCAAGCATGGATTTCTTACGTCCAGAAAACCAGTCGTTGACGATTAATGTGTCGTCATTTTCATCTTCGGAATTTCGGCCATTACCATATATCGATTTGGTTTGCGCCGATTCGCCTGCGTCTTTGATCGCTTTCCAATCGTCATTAAATTCGGCTCGACAATGAAACAGCTCAATCGAATGGCATCGAGAATCGTTAAAATGGCGAACCCAGCTTTCGAGCCTTGGAAAGATGCCGTTAGACGTCGCCTGCGTCGGAAGCGCAAAGAACACGCCGGTGCGCCCGCTTCGCTTGGCCAAAATTTCTGCAGCAGCCAGTGCGGTTTCGGTTTTGCCATATCCCATCGGAGCTTCAACCACCATAATGCCGGGTTCTGACTGATTTCTTGCAATTTCTATGATCTTTTTTTGCAAAGCATTAGGGGCGTCAAACTCAAATCGATGCATATAATATTGTCCAATTGAACTTGCATAACTGAGATCGTCCAACGGCTGCCAGCGATGCGTCAGGCCAAGTTTCTCAAAGCCGCACGCCGCTCGTACCCTGCACTGTCCTATATCAAATTCATCATCCAAATGAATATATGGAAAAAGATAATCATTGCTCGAAATCCAGTCCGCCATAATGAGCAGTCCACACAATTCGACGGACGCAACCTGATTGGGCACGGGCAATTGGTCATACGAATCAAATCCAGAAAGCCTTAAAGCCCAGTCACACAATGACCTCTGCACATCTTTCCAAAGCCCCTTGTTCACTGAACCAAAATAATTGAGCGGCCACGAATCGGAGCCATCGGGCTCGCTATCCTGCGGTTTTCCATGATGGGCACCGAGAATGGCCGCAATGTTCTTGACACCTTTTCCCGCAATTTCCGTGAGCAATACCTGAGAACACAGTGCATGCGGCGTTTTCGTGTGATTGGGTATGTCGTCAGGGCACACGAAACCAGCCTCTTCGAGCCTGTTTAATATGGCCCTGTCAAGGTCTTTGCAGGCATCACTGCGTTCATCACGCTCACTTTGTTCGCTGGTGCCAGCATACGAAATGCGGGCATCTTTTGTCTGAAATGCCGGCGTCGCTTTTCCGAGATCGTGTGCGGCGCACAAAAAAACGAAAAGCGCGCGGATTTGCTGGAGTTTCTCACGTTCAGACACCTCGGAAGCGACAAACCTCGAGTTCGAAACGATATTGCACTTGGCGCCTTCGCAAAGCCAGCCGTCCCACAAACGCCTCCCAACCTCAGCCGTATCGGCCAGATGCATGACAAGCGGCAGCCAAACAGCCTCCCCGTTTGCCCCTTTCTTTCCCCATAAATAATTCAATTGTCCTCTCATTCCATACTCCCACACAAGATACAGTACAATTCATCAAAACAATAATGTTAAATTTAGATAAAACTTAACAGAAACATTCACTCTCTTCAACCATAATTTAACCACCCGCTACAAAAGGAGTAACTATTCAGCCGGGGGCTCTTGGATAGAGGTGGATACACCACGCCGTTGACAGCATCCGTAAAAATAAGCTGCCTATCTGTGATGATGTGGGATGAGTTGGATTATCAATTTAGTTTGCCCAGATTGGGAATCCC
>JAZRVP010000286.1:0-9603 GCA_045599245.1 Myxococcota bacterium | reverse complement strand
CTCTTCCCTCATCTTCCCTCTTCCCTCATCTTCCCTCTTCCCTCATCTTCCCTCTTCCCTCATCTTCCCTCTTCCCTCATCTTCCCTCTTCCCTCATCTTCCCTCTTCCCTCATCTTCCCTCTTCCCTCATCTTCCCTCTTCCCTCATCCCTCTTCCCTACAAAGCAGGCAAAACGACGAAAACACCAATCACGTCAACAGGCAGCATAGGTTCTACGCGATACGTAACACGCGTGACATACTGGGTATTGGATGCATCGCGGATGCGTTTGTGATCTTCGAGCAAGCTTGCCGCACGTTCATTTGCATAAGCGTGGATTTGTGCTTTGTGATTTTCAACAAACTGAAGTGCCTCATTGAGTTTTCGTTCTCTCACCACAGAAGGAAGATCGCCTGTCGCGGGAAAATCGAGAATATGAGCTGCATCATCGGGGGAAATCAGCGTTGCAAGCTCTCCAACACCAGTCCAAGCGAGCGTACCAGCTTCTTCAACGAGGAAGGATTGGGTTCCCGTTTCATTAAGGGCATTCTGTTTCTGATCATTGTAGCGCGTCACGGTAAGCTGATGACGCATACGAATAAGCACAATCGTCGTCATAACCTGAACCTTGTCGGATTTCCAAATGCCGACGCGGCCGAGGGCAGTCTGATCCTGCACGTTTTCCTGTTGATTCAAAGTGTGTTCCAGGTAGGTTTCCGCTAGAACGGAAACGAGCGGATGACATCGCTGAATGGGCATACAATTGGGGTGGGCAGGAAAATCGAAATCGACGCGAATCGTATTAGCGGTCATGCCTTCGAGTTCCAGGCGTTCTCTCAAATCTATAGGCATCGCCAGCAATGGCACTTTATAAGCGCGACTGACGAGTTTTTCAGGCCGGCAATTGAGATAGGCAAGGGATCGCTGCGTAAATCGTTCGACGTCTTCGCTTGTCCCAAGTGCCGCGAGAGATTTTTTCCACTCGGGCAATACTTCGTCGGGGTGAATACGACGCTGCGCAAAAACAGTGCGATTTTTCTTCATCTTCTCAGCAGCATTCGTCCATTTGGTATCAAATTTTTCATCCCCAAAATCCAATGCAAGCTGAATGCCTTTACCGCCATTTCTACGAAGCAAAATAGCTTCGAGCAATGCACTGCTCAATCCATCGCTATCTTCAGGAATTGGCACGGGAACGCCGAGTTCTTTCTGAATCTTTTCAGCTTTCTTGAGAATAACCTCCAACACAGCTCCATCGACGGGATTATTCTCCCCATACATCAATGTGGAACGCACAACGCGGGCTTTTTGTCCAAAACGATCGACGCGACCTTCGCGCTGTTCGTGCCGCGTCGGGTTCCAGGAAAGATCATAATGGACAACGGCAGTAAACACATTCTGGAGGTTAATACCTTCTGAAAGACAATCGGTGGCAATCAAAATGGGAATTTTTTCATTTTCACAAGCATTTTCAAGTTCTTCGATGACCTGCGCACGCTGTTCCTGCGGCATGAGCCCTGTCACGCAACTCACAACCACCCCACTCTTCCCACTAAACTCTTCCCACTTCCCTAATTTTTCAGCCAGGTAGTGGGCAGTAGCAATATATCGGCAAAAAACAACAGGTTTAAAACCATCTGAAATCAAAGATTTGAGATGTTCTTTAAGTATATTGAGCTTTGAATCCCCCGATTTACAGAGTTCCTGGGCTTGCTGAACAAGTTTGTGGAGTTCAGAATCACCGAGGAAGTCGGGTTCAAGATCGTCAATAACACCCTGCTCGGGATCGGCATCGAGCAATCGATTCTCAAAAATCGCGCATTCATTTTCGAGCTCACTGGCTTCATGTTGTTGAAGCTTGAGCCAATCATTTTCTGTAAGTCTGGCATTCTGCTCGCGCACGCGCAGTGCATGAAGAGCAGCTGCAGGACTGGATGACACACAGCGCATGAGCGCGAGTGTACCGAAAAACGAATTATGGCGTTTATCAGGTTGATTCGCGCTCGTTTCTACGACATCATGACAATAGTCGAGCACATCGTCCATAAACTGACGCGCTTTATCTTTGAACAAATAACTGAGTTCCGTAGTTTCTCGTTGCGGAAACACATTGTTATCTTTCCACTCATCGATATCGACACGACGTCGTTGTACGAAATGCTGTGCCAAGCCTTCCTCGCGCAGTTTTTTTCGCCTGGCTTCGCTCATATCTAGGAGTTCACCAAATTCAGGTTTAAGTAACGACAGCATATTATAAAATGCGGACTCATCACCGCTGTGAGGCGTTGCAGTTAATAGCAACATGTGACGAGCCTTGTCTTCGCTAAGTTTTTTAAGTAACTCAAATCGCTGATTTCTGCTATTTCCACGCAGCGTACAAGTATGCGCTTCATCAACGATAACGAACTTAGGGCATGCGCGAGCAAATTCGTCACGACGCTTTTCGGTTTTTATATAATCGAGACTAACAACCGTCTGCGGATACGTCGAAAACAGACTTTCACCAGGCGGTAAACCGCGTTCCAACTTACGAACGGTAGCGTCGGTGACAGCTTCTGGCTGGAGATGGAATCGATTTTCAAGTTCTTCGCACCATTGATTGACGAGATGTGGCGGACACAACACAGTAAAGTTCTGAATCTCGCCACGATCGAGCATTTCACGCAAAATCAGCGCAGATTCAATGGTTTTACCAATACCGACGTCATCGGCAATGAGGAGTCGGATAGGATCGAGTTTAAGCGCCATGAGCAGCGGAACAAGCTGATACGCACGTGGTTCAACGGCGATTTGCCCAAAACTGCGGAATGGACCGGCACCCCGCCGCATCGACAGCACAAGCGCGTCTCGAAGCAAAACAGCGGACTCGTGTCCCCCCATCTGCCATGCTTCAGGCGAAGAAAACGTAGCCATTTGAATCGCTTCTTTTTCGAGTGGAACGTAAATCAATGTCGCATCCATTTCGCTGCCCGACACCGGACGAATGCGCAGAATCTGTTCATTGGAATGATTTAAAACGATCCATTCGCGTCCACGAGCCCGAATGATATTGCCCGGTGTAAAATGCTGATTTTCCATATCTGAACCGCCTTTTGGAGTGCATTGGTGATGTTTTGGGTCGCGCTTGAGATGCATCTCTGCGCGCGACCTGCGCCGCTATTATATACGCGGCGCAGCGCCGGCTATCTGCAATACGCCGGCGCCTCTGTTATGCTTTATATATATGTTCCCAGTGATATTGAAGATAATGGATATGATTTTGCGTTAAGTTGAGATGCATGTCGTCCTTCAGCCCCAATCGTAAACGATTATCTGCATTTAGCATCGATGAGATGATCAATTTCCCGTTCTCATCAAATGTAATGAACCCCTGATCAAATAAAAGATCAAGATTGGGGGATAGGAGAAATCCATTATAGACATCGAGTCTTTCTTTATCCTCTGCGACCGCCCATGGTTTAATATGACTGGCTCGAAGCAGTTCTGGTATATCCAGGCCGGTTACCGCACATGCGCCATGCCAGTACTCAAATAAAGCCTTACGATACAAATCCTGGCCCACGCGTTCCACAGCAAGGACTTCAATCTCTGTATTACGAGGCATTTGAGCCGTTTCTGTCCTGTACAAATTTAACAAATCCTCAGCACTCGGCGCACTGGACAATTCCCACAGCAAACAGCTCAGATTATTGAAATCACGGGCAATAACGCAATCGAAAGCCCCTACGGGCTTCACGTCACAAAATCCAGGCACATATTCGGGCACAAGTCTTTTAAAGACTGACTCATGTTCAATGCCAACCAGATAACGTTCATCCGCAAGGATATTTAACCATACGCGGCAGCCTGTTGTCGTATTCACGAATCCAAACCAGTCTGGTGAATCCATGGACAGTTCATCGTCAAAACCGCACCTATTTGCCAATGCACGGAGCTCATGTTTTTGGATTGAAGTCACCATAATGAATCACTCTTTGAGATTGCTTAAGTTTTGGGGAATAGATGCCGTAGCCAGAAGGGGTAGCGGCGTATTTGCAAAGCAAATAGCCGCGCAGGGGAAGGCTTTCCCCTCAACAAAAAACATACAGAATTATTCGACTAGATATCGTTTTAGAAGCTCGACATTTTCAAGTTTTCGAATGTCGATGACTTCAAATCCCTGATTTCTAAGCTGACTCAGGATTGAATCGGGAATATCCTTATCGATTGCAGCAATATAACAATCTCGCCAAACCAAAGAAATCGTTTCATTGTCAATGACAAGCGGCTTCGAGTCTGGCACACGCCCCCAGCGACTCTCTCTTCCCTCATCCCTCTTTCCTATCTCCTCATCCCTCTTTCCCTCTTCTTCAACCCATGCACTCGCCAACTGAATCAACATCTTTCGCATGAGTTCATTTCGACGATCGATATTTTCGTGTTCCGGCTGATTGTAATACGAAAGCAGACAGTGATAACAGCCGGCAATGCAGGAACTATACGTATCATTCATGTCTTCTGCCGTTTCTGGCATGGGAGCGATAGCATAGTGCATGCGTCCAATTGCCTGTTTAGCGACATTTGACAATAAATTGGGTTCAGTAACAAGACGCGTCAACACACCTGCGCCACCTTCAGTGGCTTCATAAAACAGAATGCCATGCCGATGATCACGATCTGGCATGGGTTCTGCCATCAATTCGCTCTCTTCCACTTGAAAAACGCTTTGAATGCCTCGTAGTAATGCATATTGAATCGTGGTCATTGCGATTTTATCTGACTGAATTGATACATCCGCAAATCTGAGCAGCATCGCGTTTTTGCGATCCTGAACGATGGGAACGATAGTCTGCATGGCTGCACTATCAACGGTTTGCTGGTCATCCGGAAGTTCTGCTGTTTTGCTCGACCACTCACCAGTGCCAGGATTGATGGCAAAACCATATTGAGATGGATTCTTTCGACGACGCAGACCTTTGTTAATGCGCGTAATCGTTGTACGAGGCCCGTATTGAAGCTCAGCGATGACATCACCGTTTGCACTACGAACAAAAGCGCGAACAAAGTCGATTTTTTGATTGCGTTTGGCCCATTCAAACGTCGTCTGAATATCAAATCCCAGACGGTTGCGTTCCTCATCGTTTGAAGTAATCATTTCTGCTGGTCTTGTCGAAACGTTATCAATGCGATAGGCATCATTGATGATATCTGCATTGTCCAGAGATGCGCCGCAGGATATGCAGTTGGAGGTCGTCATATCCCAGTGACCGGCACCGCATGCCTGGCATATTTTAATCTTATCCGTACGAAGCTTGCGGTTGCTTATGTCTTCTTTGGGATCGACTTTGAGAATGGCTTTGTTCACTCTGAACGCGCGACCTTCATGATAAATCAGACTCTGAGGACCAAATTCTGACAATGCCAGAAAGCGAGGACGCTGTAAAAATGATGTTTTGCCCCGTGTCCCACCAGGAATATGTGCCATCAATGGCAATCGCGGGAAATTATACCCTGGCAAAAACCCTTCAGTTGCAAGGTAGCGATAAGTATAGAAATCGCTGTTCTGACTCAGATTCGTACTTTCCAAAAGTTTTCGCTGATCATTGGCCTGATCTAGCAAGAATTTGGCATCTTCCTTCTCTTTGTCGCCTTTAAGTGGATCCATCAGAATATTGGATGCATATTTCATCTGATGAATGGCGGCTTTATAAAGCGTAAACCAGCGTGATAACGCTTCAGTGAAGTTGCTAAAGGCATGATTGACAATATCATCGGCATAAATATCAGCGCCATGATACCAACGCGATTTTTCTTGAACTAAGTAAATATCTTCAAGTTCATTCAAGACATGAATGATATGAATTCTGGCTTTATTTTTAACATCATCGGTCTGCATGGCCTGCGCGAATTCAGCTCTGACGGTTAATGTCTCCTGAGTTAAATCGAGTATTTCACCAATCGAAGTTGGCAACTCGATACCAGTACTGGCGAGCCATATCGCGTGCATGTGACTGGTAATGAGTTCTTCATTGCTAAGTTCAAGAGTTGGCGCTTTTACTTCGCCATGAACCATTGCCGGTGGGTTTCTAAAGAAATACTGATCATGCGGACTTTGAGCTGCACAATATGTTGTAACGAGTGCAGGCTGTCCGCTTCGACCGGCACGTCCGCTTCTCTGTGCATAATTTGCAGGTGTTGGCGGAATGTTGCGCATAAAGACGGTATTTAAAGCCGAAATATCAATGCCAAGTTCCATTGTAGGTGAGCAGAACATCGCCGGCAAAAAACGTTGGGAATCACCATATTGAGCAAGTTC
Source organism: Myxococcota bacterium (assembly GCA_045599245.1). Taxonomy (GTDB): domain Bacteria; phylum Myxococcota_A; class Bradymonadia; order UBA4248; family UBA4248; genus UBA4248. The sequence continues at coordinate 3,328 of JAZRVP010000286.1, read as the reverse complement.
ATCATTTGGAATTGCTTTTAATTCTTTACGATCATCTTCGCCATATCTGAAGCGCATTTCTCGAACTTCGCGCACTCTGGCATCGACCTGAGCTGTATGTTCACGCGCTTGAAGTTCAAACAGCATCTCGTCATGATGTGCGAGCATTTCAGTTATATCATGATAAAGACCGCTGAAAAATGCGTTGATTCTCATGGAGTCCGCATTCAATGCTTTTTTGAAGTAAATCAGACTGGGATCGAGCTGATAGCCATTGATATCAGCATCTGTTCCGACTTCAATAACATATTGATAGGATTTGCAGGCGTTCAGCATTCCCTGAATGACTTCATTGAACTGCTCGCGTTTTAATGACTGCAGCGATTGTAATGTACTATTATATTCAGCGCATGCATCATCGTCTGGTCTTCTTCGTCCGGGAGCAGTAAATTTCATAAACTTTGCAAAAGCGCCCTGTGCGCCGCATGTCACGATTTGATACAGTCCTCTTTTGCCGGCTTTTTTCTTGACATCTCTGGGAACACAAACAACAGCAGCTTTGGGGCCATTTCCATTCGAATAGATATTCTCGAATTTGTCATAAGCCCATGGCGCTCTAAACTGAGATGCTCGCCCTTTATCGTCGTGAAATGTTTCAAAAACCTGTGCATGAATTGCCAGACTACGACGAAGCCAGTCGAGTAAGTCACCAATCAGTAGTTTGCGGACAGATGGTGATGCATTTTCTAAAACTGGAACATTTTGAAATGCGGCTTCATCTTCGGCAAGTTCTTCCAAACAATCATATTCAACGTCGAACAGCTTTAATTGTTCCAGATTGGGATTATTGTAACGCCATCCCTTTTTCTGGTCACACCAAAGCCTAAGTTCAAGGATTTTTTTCATGGTATCAATGGCATTTCTTCGACCGGGACCTTTTACATCTGGATCTGAGTGCCAGAGGTTAAAATCTTCAAATCCAAGTGCCTCAAAAAGTTTTGAGCCAATTTCATTGCCAGCAATGCCGTCAGGATTCATGTTCAGAGCTCGTAAAAACCCGCCTCTGAGCAATGTTACAAAGACGAAATCATTAAAATGTCCTGCCTGAAGTGCGGCATCCTGGCGATTATCCGTAAAGCCGAGAATTTTGCGTGCATATTGGTCAACGTTTGTCTCATTACGGCTCAAATAATTTAATATCGTTTCAACGATGACCGTCGTAGCTGAACTACGTCCATCTGCAGAAAGCGTTGCCAACTTGTTGCGATCGCGTGTCTGTGACGAAGGAACATTCTTGCATCGGAGGCAAAATCTGAATTTACCAGGGATGAACCAGCAGTTAATACCCTGCTTTTCATCTACATCACCCCATGGCGAAACAACACACAGAACCGGCTTTTCTTCTTTCTTAAGACTTAATCTGCCATTGCGGCTAAAACAGGCATCCGGATAATTTTCTTCACGACCATCGAAATCAAATTCGGAATCATTATGTGGAGCCAATGTCAGAAAACCGGGAATCCGAGTATCCTTTAGATCCTGATCTTTTTCCATGACAGAATCATCGATATCTCGCGGCAAAAAATGCATTCCTTTGGTATCGGAAATACGCCAGACCGAATAATATTCGTGACCGCATTCGCGACAGAAATAGATGGGATAAAGACGTGTCGGATGCTCTGGTTCTTCTATCCCGTCACTGCTGGCAATGAAGTTTTGTGCATCGTTCACACATCGGCGTTTTCCCGGAGCCTCTATTGTGGCATAAGCGCCACCCAGCCCTGACAGGAACTGATGAAGTTTGAATGCAAAAAATGGTTTGTCTCCTGTGCCGCCTCGATACTTTTCAAACAAACTCGATTTGAGCAGAAACTCCGTCAATACCTGTCGGCATCGATCGATATTGATACCGGTAGTTTCTGCAAGCTGACGGCATGCATCATCAAGCGTAATCGGCTTTGTTCTGCACCAGTTTCCAGAACCTGTAGGATCGTTTCTTTCCAGACCGAGCTTTGTTTCTACCCAGATGGCAAGTGGATGATTGAAAAGCATTTCATCAGTCAATGGCGCATCCATTGACCATTTTTCAATGGCCGTTTTCAATCTTCTGCCTATCGTTGATTTTTCTGCATCAAGGTTTGTATTTGTACGCCTTGCAAGTGTTTCATCAATGACATGAGATTCCGGCATTTCATCCAGCGCAAATAAACGCGCCGCGACGTTTGCAACGATTTCTTTTTTCTGTTTGGCGGTCCCTTCACTAGCCATCGTCGCGGAAGTGCCAATACAAAGTAATTTTTTGGTATTGAGACGTTCTCGCAAGCGTCGAATCAGCATCGCCACATCAGCACCCTGACGTCCGCGATATGTGTGCAATTCGTCTAAAACCAGAAAAGACAAATCGTGACAGTGTTCAATTACGGCATTGTCTTTATCCGTGTTTCGCGTCAGCAACAGTTCGAGCATCATGTAGTTAGTCAGTAATATATCCGGCGGATTATCCACTACTTTCTGGCGTTCTTCCTCACAGTCCTGTCCGGTATATCGGGCAACGGTAACGCCGCAGTCAGGTGCATTTCCCAGGTATTTGTTAATCTCCTTCATCTGACTGTTAGCCAGCGCATTCATCGGATAAATGATGATTGCTCGTGTTCGCTGGGCAGAATCTGTTCGCTTTGCCTTGAGAATGGCATTCACAATGGGAATGAAAAAACACAGGGATTTGCCCGAGCCGGTACCAGTTGTGACGACAAAACTGCGATGATTTTGGGCATGACCAATCGCTGTGAGCTGATGATAATACAGATTCAATGGTTTGCCATTGTCTGTCGAAAAAATCTGCGGTATTTCAGGCTCAAGCGTTCCTTCGGTGACTAGCTGCTCAAGGCTGACTTTTGCCTCCTCATATTTGGGATTGATCTGAATCAGCGGCTGAGGCCAGAAACGTTCGTTGTCGTAAACCTTTTCTATCTGTGCACGTAAATCATCTGCGTAGATGGTCGTGAATGACGTTGCAAAACTTTTGTATTGCTCTGCGATTTGCTTTCTGAGTTCAAAAATGTTCATGAAATTGACCTTGAATGCTTTCAAATATGATTACCACGTCACCTATGTGTCGAAAAGTGACTTTGCACTCTCTTATCACCCAAATAAAAGCTCTTTAATATAACTAATAGCCCTATTTATGACCAGATGAATAGCACAATCCACCAGCCGTGGCGCTATTGCCAAATTCGCGGCCGGCGGCAAACCTGGCGGCAAGAAAGACCTCGGCCAGTTCGCCATGGCTTACGGCAACGTTTACGTCGCCACCATCGCCCTCGGCGCCGATCGCAACCAGGCCCTCAAA
>JAZRVP010000285.1:0-11949 GCA_045599245.1 Myxococcota bacterium | reverse complement strand
GATTAGTGATTAGTGGTTAGAGAAAAGAGCCGTGCTGCGTCACGGCTGTATTTGGTTGTTTTGGGATCGAGGGGATGGGTTGAATGGGAAGCCTAATCATGGTAAGGCAGGCTATGGGGTTTAGTTTATTTATAATATTGAAATAAGAGGAGTGGATACATTGGAAAGCAATGTCCTTGGGCGACATTTTTCGGGTGCGGGGCTGATTCGATTTGCTCTTCCGAATATACTGATGCTGATTTTTACCTCGATATACGTGATTGTCGATGGATTTTTTACGGCTCGTTTTGTGAACACGATGGCTGTTGGCAGTTTGAATATCGTGTATCCGGTGATCAGTTTATATTTTGCGTTATCGTTTATGCTTGCGACGGGGGGGAGTGCGATTGTTGCGCGCCAGATGGGACAGGGCAGGCCGGTTGAGGCGCGAGAAAATTTTACGTTTATCACTGTGGTTTCGTTGGGATTGGGGATAGTTGTTTCGGTACTGGGTGTGTTATATCTCGAACCATTGATGCGGTGGCTTGGCGCGAGTGATTTGCAGTTTGAGCAGTGCTGTTCGTATGGTTTAATCATCATGATATTTGCGCCGATGTGTATGCTTCAGTGTTTGTTTCAGGTGTTTTTTGTGACGGCGGGGCATCCTGGAGTTGGGCTTGCGGTGACATTGGTTGCCGGTGTTTCCAATATGATATTTGATTATGTATTTATGGGACCGATGGCGATGGGCATTGCGGGGGCTGCGTGGGCAACCGTGATTGGTTATTGTGTTGTTGCAGTCTTTGGCGGAATCTTCTTTTTTGTCAGACGGCGAGAGGTGCTTCACGTTGTGAGACCAAAAGTTCGTGGAAAAGTGTTGGGCGGCGCATGTCTGAACGGATCGTCGGAGATGGTGACGAATCTGGCGATATGTCTGACTACATTTTTATTTAATTATTATTTTATGAGGTTTTATGCCGAAGACGGCGTATCGTCGATATCCATTGTTCAATATATACAATTTATATTTAATGCGATTATTTTTGGTTATGGCTCGGGAGTGGCACCTGTTATCAGTTATAAATATGGTCATCGGGATTTAACAGAGTTGGGGCAAATAATCAGGAATGGCCTCATATTTATCGTTTTAGCCTCTGCGGGTGCCTATATTGTGTCGTTGATCACACTGGACGAGATGTTGTTATTATTTGTTGATAGAAGTGATCGCGTTTTTGAAATATCGAGAGATGGATTTGTATATTTTGCGCCGTGCCTGTTGTTTATGGGGATTGGAATATTTGCTTCGTCAATGTTTACGGCATTATCGGATGGAAAGACGTCGGCCATTATTTCATTCAGTCGAACACTCGTGTTTTTGAGTCTGTGCATTGTCTTTATGTCAGAATGGTTTGGGGCCAAAGGAGCCTGGAGTGCCATGTCTGCGGCTGAATTTATGGGGATGATTGTGGCCACCGTCTATCTGGTGCGAAACAGCCGGGAGCTTCGGCAGGGCAGGGGATTGTTTAGTGAAGAAAAGTTAGGGAAGGGCTGAATAAAGATTATTTGCTTTTTTTTCTGGGGCTTTATCCCAAACCCTACCAAAGGGCTGAGCCCTTTGGAATCCTCAATTTTTATAGGTAGTAATAAGCTTTTGGGGCTACCTAACCATGATTCCTCGCTGGGGCCCCACCCCCAGCTCTCTGCATTTTTTGCCTTAAAATATCGTTTTGTTCAGACCTTTCTTAGTGAAGGGCGGATGGGGAGGTGGAAATATTTGACCTTCAACAAGGGTTGGAATAAAGGTAGATATGCTGGACGGTGTTGTTCCGGTGATGAAGGAGAGGAGAGATGGCAGCGTTATTTGATTGTAAATCCTATATGCTTCGAAGAAATATGTTTTCATGGACAAATGCATTTTATATTGAAAATGGAGAAAAGCAATTAATTGGTTATTGTGATCAGAAAGCTTTTAAATTGAAAGAAGATATTAGAATATATACAGACGAGAGCAAATCGACAGAGATATTGACGATTAAGGCAGAAAATATACAGGATTTTTCGGCTTGTTATGTGGTATCGACGCCGCAGGATGATCGAACAAGAGGCGTTTGGAAACGCAAGGGTTGGAAATCCTTGTTTAGAGATACATGGGAGTATGAGCCGAGTATCGGTCAGACCATGGAATTGAAAGAAGATTCATGGGGATTGGCATTACTTCGGCGATTAGGCATGTGGTTTATCCCACAAAAATTTGTGCTCATGCGGGAAAATGAAGTGATTGCCGAATACAGGCAGCACTTTAATTTCTTAGTGTTTAAACTGGATGTGACTTTGGTCGGGGCAGATGCTATTTCTGATGCGCCGGCAATCACTGCCGGTGCTGTGCTGCTTTGTACGATTGAAGGACGCCAGAATTAAATCACTTCTTTTCTTGCCTCACAGATTTGGGGGCAAGTTGTTAAAGGTAAATAATGAAACTCAATCGATATTTGTGCATTCTTTTGGCTGGATTCCTTTTTTGTGGATGCAGCGATGATGGTGACGACGATTCGCCTGAGTGCGGCAACGGAAAGGTAGAAAGCGGCGAAGCGTGTGACGACGGGAACGATGTCGATGACGATGCCTGCCGCAACGACTGCACAAAAAATGAGCAGGTCGATTCGCCTGAGTGCGGCAACGGAAAGGTAGAAAGCGGCGAAGCGTGCGACGACGGGAACGAAGTCGATGACGATGCCTGCCGCAACGACTGCACAAAAAATGAGCAGGTCGATGAGCCTGAGTGCGGCAACGGGAAGGTAGAAAGCGGCGAAGCGTGTGACGACGGGAACGATGTCGATGACGATGCGTGTCATAACGACTGCACGAAGAACGAAGTCGATGCCCCCAAGTGCGGCAACGGTAAGTTAGAGGATGGCGAAGCGTGCGACGACGGGAATGAAGTCGATGACGACGCCTGCCACAACGACTGTACGAAGAACGAAGTCGATGCACCTAAGTGCGGCAACGGTAAGTTAGAGGATGGCGAAGCGTGTGACGACGGGAATGAAGTCGATGACGATGAATGCCGCAACGACTGTACGAAGAACGAAGCAACCTGGTATTCACCCAATCCCGGGGCAGAAACGAAGTGTGGTGACAGACGGCTTGAAGCCGGTGAAATCTGTGAAATCGGTCAAATCAACGAGGCGCATCCCGATTGGACATGTGTTAAGCAGGATGAACGGTGCGTTTGGCAGACGCCGGGTGTTGTGTGCGGCAATGGCATTGTCGAAGACGGAGAAGCGTGCGACGATGGAAACAGCATTGCAGGGGATGGCTGCTCAAAGAAATGTCAAAAAGAAGATGCCGGCGTTTGTCAGATGAGAAATGGGTCTAAAGCCGAAGTCCTGTTGGTTCAAGATGGTGACACATTAAAACTTCGTCTTTTTAATGACGGCAAATGCACGTCCAAAACGATTGTGACGACTCGTATTCATGGTCTCGATTGTCCGGAATGTCTAAAGTCCAAGACGGTTTCGCCGATTGATGAGTCTTACAATGCGGCACAGGCCTGTGATGTTGCCAAAAAAGCTCCGTGCAGTGATACGAATTTGTACGACTATGCGACATTGGCTGAATGCCAAAATCACAATGAACGCGGTGGTTATGAAGCCGCCGAATATGTCAATTCACTTATTTATTCCGAAGAAAACGGTGGCATTGTCGATGTCGGCTGTGAGACCGTGAGCGACACGGATTCGACGTGTTTGCTGGACAATACGAGAAGTCGTTATTTGGCCTATATCGGTGTTAAATCGGGCGGGGCAACGGTTGATTTAGGTGAAATGATCATTCAGTCGGGATGGGGGATTCCGTTTACGGCGTTTAGTTCACAAAAGACGGAAGCATATTGCCGGGCCGAATCTGAAGCGGTGTCATCGCATGCCGGTGTATGGGCCAATGGGTCGAACATGACAGAAGCTGCCGAAGCCAGTTTTGGGACGGACAAACTGAGCTGGCTTCTGGATGAATCCCATTGCGAGTAAAAAGGCTAAAGACATGAGAGGAACGCACAGGAGCCTGACGACAGTCGCTTTTCTCATCTTCTGGATGATGCTTCCGGCGATAGCATGGGCAGATCCGGGCTATGAGGGGATGGGGGAGATGATGGTCGGGATGTTATGGGGGCCGATGGCAATGGTCGTTTCCCTCGTGTTTCAAATCGATGCAGCCAAAAAGCATATTTTTAAAAAGAAAGCCTGTGTCATTGCACTGGCAGTATTTTTTGCGATATGGATGATAGGATGGAATAGTTTTGCGGGCTTTGATAATTTTAAATATTATATTTGGGGAGTAGGATTCGGAATAACTGTATTTGTGTTTGAATGGCTGATTTATTGGTTAATTATTGGAATTAAAGGCTATTCAAGACGTAAGAAAGCATTTGAAAAGAAAAAGCCCGAAGAGTGATGTAAATAATATTTATGATAATATATTTGAAAATGATTAAGGATTATCTACGGTTTCGACGATATTGCTAACAGAAATACCACCAATTCCAGAGGTTTGACCATGGATTTCAAACACCGAATCATCAGCGCCTGAAAGGCTTGCTTTTGCCTGTGCGGAAAATGTGGAATTTGAAGGGGTAGGATCTGAAGTATAATAAAGCTGATAATAGAATGGTTTATTGATACTGAAATTAAGTCTTGTCCATGGAACAACTGACAGTTCTAATGCAGGATCTGTGGGAGAAATTCGTTGAGCTATTTGGCGCGTACCGGAATAGAATGTAACATTATTACATGGCGAGGGTGCGTCAGCACCAGCTTCATCACAGCCTGGAAAAAAGTCTAATAAAATTCGAAAACCTTGAAGATCGTATGCATGTTCAGCTTTATAGAAAACCATTGCGCCATCGGATAAGGCTTTTAACATGCCTGTGGCTTCATTTTTTTTACTGGTTCGAATATATTGAGAAAAACCAGGAATGGCAACTGCAGCAAGAACCCCAATAATGGCAACGACAATCATGAGTTCGAGTAAAGTAAAACCAATATTTGCTTTATTCGTAATCATATTAATAACCAATACTTGCTAATAACCAATACTTGAAAAATAGTATAAAAATAAAGCTACCATAAGGTAGCTTTATTCAATTCAAATTAAATTACACTATGTTAGCACTGCAAGTCGCGACACCAGTAACAATTTCTGCAGCTGTAACTTTATCAGTATTATCAAGCGTGGCTTCGATCATATTGCCAACCTTGCCCTGTGTATCTCCAGAAATTGAGAATGCAGAGTCAGTTGCCGTACTGAGAGAAGCAAGGGCGCTTGCTTTAAAGGTGGCATCTGGAGTTGCATTACCCTGAGTACCGGTCGACATATAAGTATACTGATAATAAAATGGTTTGTTGATTTGGAATTTGAGGGAAGCCCACGGATCTACGGCGAGAGCTTGAATAAAAGTGGCATTGGAGGAATTGTTTTTCTGACCAATGGATGCGCAACCACCAACTGTGTTAGCAGCTGTCTGTGCGGTATACGTTGAACTATCGCTTTTCGTAATAGGAGCACCCGGATACAAACGAGAAGCTGGTTTGAAACCAGTTGTATCATATACGTGTTCAGCTTCAAAATACTGGAGAGCACCGTCAGCGATGGCTTTGAGGTTATCTTTGGCTTCGGAGGTCTTGGAGTCTTTGATGTAACGCATGAAACCGGGGACGGCGACAGCGGCAAGAATACCGATGATGGCGACGACGATCATGAGTTCGATGAGGGTAAAACCTTTGCTTGATTTTTTCAGCATAACAGTTCTCCTGCCCATGAGGGCTTTTTGGTGGTCGAAATGACCGGTGAATAAAAATGAAACCGCAACGGGTTTCAAATCCATGAGGTTCGACGCGAACCAGACAATGGCGGTATAACGCCAGAACCGTGCCATGATCAAATATTTTGATTTTGTTAGGTTTTATGCGGGTTTTGGTGTGTTTTATTTTTTTCGGGGTGAGAATTCTGGGGTGACAAAATTTGTACTGACAAAAATTGTCAGATGATGGATGACGTTTTTTGGCAGGAAATGGTTATGGCTATTGTTATGGACATAATTAAAAAGACTACATAGCGGCGGCATCCAGCCGCATTTTGGGGTGATCGCTTCACACCGGAGGCGGTCGCTACGCGCCCACCCCCGGTTATGCAAGACAACGGCTTCCAGCCGTTTGAAATGTTATGGCTTTGGCGGGGTATGATACGATTTCACATTTGTGATTTTTGTGGTATTTTCGCTATAATAACACGTCCTTTTTGGCCTTTTTCGGCTCGTCTCAATTTGGAGTAATATAATGATCAAATCAAAAACATGCCTTTTACTTAGTCTTTTAGCGGCTGTTTCATTGTCTGCTTGTGCAGAAAGCAATGATAATCCCGGTGATCCGATTGAACCCGTTGTCGATTCTGACGAATCGGTCTGCGGCAACAATGTTTGTGAAATCGACGAAACAGAATCTTCCTGTCCTGCTGACTGTAAAAAAGAAACATGCGGGAACGGCAAATGCGATCTTCACGAGACGATGGCGAGTTGTCCTCAGGACTGTCAGCCTGTTTGCGGGAACGGCAAATGTGAACACTCCGGCGGTGAAAACTTCGAAACCTGTCTTGCCGACTGCAGTTCCGACCTCTACTGCGGCGATCACATGTGCCTCAATGGCGAGACGCCGGAAAACTGTCCCAATGACTGCAAAAAGGCGATTGTTTGCGGCGATGGATCCTGTGACTCCGGAGAAAATCATTCAACTTGTCCCACTGACTGCGGTGCCGTCTGCGGCGACAGCCATTGTGAACCGGAGTTAGGCGAGACGGAGACCACCTGTTTCGATGACTGCGGCAATCCGACAGAGAGTTTCGTTTCTGTTTGCGGCGACGGCATCTGTGACAGTGACGAAAATCAGGACAACTGTATGAAAGACTGCATGACGCCTGATGAACATACGACCATGTCGCAGCTATCCATGCTTGAATACAACGAACTGCCCGATAGCCGTTACACGTTCATTTTTGACTATGACAAAGCCAAAAACTCGAAAAAGGCGCAGGTCGGTGAGACATCTGATGATGTCATCACGCGTCAGCTCGATGAATTTTTCTCATTCCCGTTCCCGAGTGACCTCCGTACGGACGAACACGGCCGTATGCAGATTTCCGGTTATCCGATTCCATTAAAAGATAACATTCTGGCCATTGCCGGTGCAGTCCTTGGACCTATCGACAAGCTCATTCCTTCCCTCGTTGAACGTGCAGAAAGAGAACGTGCCGGTTTCTCCCCCATTGGTGCTATCTACTTTAGAACTTCTTTTGGCGTCGATCAGAAATCGTTCCCGGAACCCAAAGACACGATGAACGCCAATTCGTGCTTCCAGCTCATCAACGTCGAACCCGATTCTCCTTATTATCATGAACGTGTTCCTCTCCACATCACGTACCATCGTGCTGCGACAAAAGTCTGGGCGCCGAATACGCTGGTCATGAGACCCGTTCCCGGTATGGGGGCCAACCCCGGTGACCGTTATGTCGCCATCGTCGGCAACTGTCTCCAGTCAAACGGCCGTCAATTCACGCAGTCCAATCGGCTTAAATATATCCTGAGTAAGAACGCTCCGGTTGAAATCAATGATAAAATGTCGTTCTACGTCGATGAACTTCAGAAACTGGCCGATGCCGGTGAACTCGGCATGAAGATGTCCGATATCAGAGCGATGACGGGCTATCGCACGATGAATGCAGCCAATGAAATGGATCAGATGGTTGCCGATCTCATGGGCAAAGGTTCCATCGTGACCGATAAAAATGGCGTAGCTGTCGGTGAATGGGCCGAGACGACGACCAGCGGTTATACGGCAAAGAGCCTCAATGCCTACATCTTCCGTGGCACCTTCAAAACCCGCAATTATATGGAAGGCAACTATCCATATACGAACGACAATGAAGGTGAGATGAAATTTGATGAAAACGGCAAGCTCGCGAGTGTTGGGAAGGAAGAAATCGTTCGTTATACGATTTCAATTCCTCGTACACCGATGCCCGAAAAAGGTTATCCGATTGCCGTTTATGGCCATGGAACGGGCGGTGACTCCGATACGCACTGCCGGTACGGAAACGATGAGGGTCTGGCTCTTATCAACGGCGGATATATTTATTCCGGCAATAAGCCGCTTTCCTCGGCTGTTCCGATGGCAATGATCGGCTTTGATGCAAGCCTCCAGGGACTTCGCGGCAATGGTCAGTCGATGACGACGGCCGATCTCATCCTCATGATCATGAAAAACCCGGTTGCCATTCGCGAAAGCTGGCGTCAGACCGTTCTCGATATGGTCGTTCTGTACGACATTCTCGATCGCGGCAAGCTCATTCTCCCGCCGCTTCCCGACTCGAAAGACAAGAAGAATGTTATCTTTGACCCGAGCTATGGCATGTACATGGGACACAGCCAGGGTTCGCAGGAAGGCGGCATGCTTCTTGGCGTTACGGACAAGGTCAAAAATGCATTCCTGTCTGCAGGCGGAGCCGGCATTCTCATTTCCTTTAGCGACCTCAAACCTGATTTGAGTGCTGTTCCCGTTGTCGGTTCCATGATCAATGGCAAATCAGTTGCCGATATCCTTGGATTTATTCTTGGTTTGAACGATGGCGATGTATCCTACGATTCTTTCATCACGAATCACCTCGTTCAGGCACTCGTTGAACCCCTTGATCCCCTCAACTATACGCGTCGTTTCATCAAGGATCCGCCCAAAGGCTGGGCTGCCAAGAACGTTGCCCAGACCGTTGCACTCCACGATCAGGATACGCCGCATAATTCACAGTTTGCGATGATCGCTTCCATCGGCCTGCCCATCATCGGCGATGTCTTTGTTCCCAGTGTTACCTATCCGCATGAAGCCATGACGCTTGCCGGCTTTACCAAATCTGTTGGTTCGTCCGTCAAGGGCAATCTCACGAGCAGAGACGGTCAGAAAGCTTCCGGCGCATCCATGCAGTTCATCTATACCGGACCGGACAACCCCCATTTCGCCATTTATCACATGCAAAGTGCCCGAAATGCCTACATCAACTTCTTCCGTTCCGTCCTCGATAACGCTGGAAAAGCTGATTCAACGCCAGTTATCGCCATTAACGGAAGCCAGAATGGCGACAAATAAGTTAAGCCGGGGCCGAGGCGTTGTACACAACGCCTCGACCATTTTGGCATATTTCAGTTAAGGGGCGCGGCTATCTTTGCCGCGCCTTTTGTTTTGGGTGACGAGAGCGCAGACGGGGAGAGCTGAGTGGGGCGTTGCGGGGTGTCCCCGCATTGGGGGTAGGCGCGTATTTGCAAAGCAAATAGCGCCGCAGGGGGCATTGCCCCCTCATGTTATTTTGAGATTTTTAATTTCGTTGCCAGTCAATCGTAATCCATATAGAACGGTGTATTGTTGTCGTTCAGTGGGACGAATTATGGATTTTTGTAAATCAGGAGACGGAAATTGAAACAGGTATTGCACGGTCATATTGTTCATACTCCCAGACTAGGTGTGCTGGAGATTGTTGAAAATGGTTATATGCTGCTTGATGATGGCAAAATAGCCGGGATTAGTGCTGAGAAGCCGGAGGCCTGGGATGGGATTGATACGGTTTCGTATGATGACTGCCTCATTATGCAGTCATTTTGCGATATGCATCTTCATGCGCCGCAGTATCCGATGCTCGGCATGGGGATGGATTTGCCGCTTCTCGACTGGCTGAATACCTATACGTTTAAGACCGAGTCGCGCTTTGCGGATGTCGAATATGCACGGGATGTGTACCGCCGTCTTGCATCGGAACTGGTGGCCAACGGGACGACCCGTGTGTGCGCATTTTCGTCGCTGCACCTTGATTCTACGCTTGTGCTGATGGAAGAGTTTGAGAAGGCCGGTATTTGCGGCTACGTCGGCAAAGTCAATATGGATCGAAACGGTGCGCCTGAACTTGAAGAAAAGACGGAAGATTCGATTCGCGATACCATTAAATGGCTTGATGCCTGCGATCCCAACGCCCATATCAAACCGATTTTGACGCCGCGATTTACGCCGTCATGCACGAATGAACTCATGGAAGCACTTGGCAAAATTGCTAAAGAACGCGGGCTGTACGTTCAGTCCCATTTGTCGGAGAATACGTCGGAAGTGGATTGGGTTCGTTCATTGCATCCCGATTGCAAACAGTATTGGGAGACGTATGACAAGTATGGTTTGTGGAAGTCCCATACCGTGATGGCACATTGTGTCCATTCCGATGAGAGAGAACGCCGAGCCATTAAGGACGGCAACGTCGTGGTTGCACACTGCCCCGATTCCAATGTGAACTTGATCAGCGGTGTGGCGCCTATCCGCCAGATGCTCAACGAAGGGATTTGGGTGACACTGGGCAGCGACATTGCAGGTGGTGCCGTTCTTCCCATGATGGGCGTCATTTCCGAGGCCATTCGTTCGTCAAAAGTTCGACGCATTGCATCGAATTGGAGCATCGATTTTTTGACGGTGGCCGAAGGCTATTACCTCGGGACGACTTCGGGAGCCCATTATTTCGGTGCCGGAGACGGATTTGCACAAGGCGATGGACTTCATGCCGTTGTCGTTGACGATCATCGATATGTCGATACCGCACGTCTTTCGGTCAAAGAAAGATTTGAACGTGCCATTTATCGCGCCAATTGTGACGATATCAAGGCGGTTTACAGCGAAGGCCGCAAAATTAAGGGATAGACTATGATTATTGAATATGAACCACAGGGCGTGTGCTCGAAATATATGAGATTCGAAATCGAAGACGGCATCATTAAAAATTTTGAAGTCATCGGTGGATGTCATGGCAATTTGCAAGGCATTGGGGCTCTCATCAAGGGGATGAAAGTCGAGGATGTCATTGCCCGTTTTGATGGCATTCATTGTCGAAGCAAGATGACGTCATGCCCGGATCAAATTGCTCAGGCTTTGAAAGGCAGCAGAGATGCGTGTTGCGGTAGCGGTGAGTGATTGGCTGTGACAAAAGACGAGTTGCGACACGTCTTTATTGACAGGATGACTATGCGAAAGATTTGTTTGGTTGTTATTTTGGGTTTGTTCGTTTTGGGCGGATGTTCAAAGAAATCCGAAACGGAAGTGTCGAAAGCGTCTGTTCAGGAGCCGACGAAAGAGGCTGCACAGGTTGAGGGGGAAACCGGAGAGTCTGTGGCCGAGGTGAAAGAGGCGGCGGAGGCTGAACAGGTTAAAAAAACAGAACAGGGGGAAAACGGTGTGGCTGAAGACAAAGCGAAAGATGCTGCCGTATATGCGGTTATGAAGGGGGAGAAATATGAGGCTCTCGGCTGGATGATCGAGATGGGTGTCAAGCCGGAAAAAGATGTCGTCGTCAATCGCGAAATCGTCCAGGAAGACGGAACCTTTGAGATTGAAGAAATGTATGCCGCCATGGTCGTCATGACGCGCATTCGCAGACACCATTCGTTCAATACGGCGGAAGATTTGAAGGCTGAACGCGAAAAATCATTAGAAGCCTATGAAATGGTTGTCACAAAAGATGAACCAATGAGTTTGCAGCTTGGAAAAACGACATTTAAGGCGACATATTTGACGGGACACAACGAAGATACGAGACAAAACATTGAGTATCTGGTGTCGGATGAAACCTTTGATTTCGGGTTCAGAATGTCGGTTGGAGCTGATTTCATCGATAACTATCAGGCCGAAATGGATATTTGGGTGAAAAACCTAAAACTCGTCGAAAAGAAATAGCATTTGAAAGCACCCGATTCATCGTAATCGGGTGTTTTTTTAGTGCGCTCGGCGAGCGCACGTTCTAACGGGTGAAAGTCCCGAATCCGCCCGGTAGTGGGAAGGATATAGCTGAACACCAAGGGTGTCCATCGCGAGGTGGAATCTGAAGGAAGGTGTAAGCAAATCTCCGGTC
>JAZRVP010000284.1:0-22735 GCA_045599245.1 Myxococcota bacterium | reverse complement strand
GAGCTTTAAAGTTACAGTCGGGGCTTTGCCCCAGACCCCACCAAAGGACTGAGTCCTTTGGAATCCTCAATATTTTTAGATAGTATAAGCCTTTTGGGCTGCCTATCCCTTGTTCCTCGCCGGGCCCCCCCCCCGGCTCTCCTCAATTTCTGCCTAAAAATTGCGAAATACTCTGCCATATTCAGTAGATATGTGAATTACCCTGGGTGAGTAGTAACATATTAAACCCTAGATGCATTTTCCGGCGTTGACATCGCAATCAGAATAGCCTTCAGCGACACAGTTACGACAGGCAAAGTTTGTAGCACGACTCATCATGTTATAGTCATCGCGAGTTCCGCAGCAGTATTTGGCCGGAAGACAGGCCATGAGGTAGTAACGATATCCAGCTGCGCAATGACCATGTGCGCAAGCCGATGAAGAGCCGTTACATCCCCAGCAGTAACCGCCATTCTGATACTTATAGCCCATATTTGAACAGGTATAAACCGAGGAACTGGGCCGGCACATGGAACCGCCATCCTGCTGATAGATCTTGTAGTTAGGATTGCAGGCATCGGCATGGCATCCATTTTCAGAGAGCTTGTGATTGAAGTAAACGAAGGTCTGAACCGAACCGACACTCACGCCGGGAATTCCCTGACAGACACTTGGAACGCAGGCATTTCCGTCGTAATTGAGGACATTATTGGGATATCCGGGGCATTGACAACTCCCATTCATGCACTGGGACTGAGCCCCGGAACACTGTCTGACGTAAGAGTTGTAATTGCCGCCGTTCCAGGAAGAGCCGCCGCAGGCGCTGCTGCTGTTAATTTCACACCCCGACTGGTCGGAACGGACGTGATAATTGCTGCTGCACGAAGTGACTTTACATGTACTCCCCTGACAGGTACGCCCGGTTGCATTGGCCGGAAGATTGGCATTGCAATTTGTCGTGACATTGGAATTAGAGGCGCCGCAAGCCGAATTTGAGTTGGCTTCGCAGCCGTTTCTATCGACGGAAATGTGATAGTTATTGGCACAGGAAGTCACTTTACAGACGCCGCTTTCACAGGTGCGTTCACGTGCATTTGCGGGAAGATTCTGAGTACAATCGACGGGAACAGTAGAATTGGACCCGGAGCAAGCCGTATTTGAATTGGGAACACAAGAGAGACGATCGTCATCGATATGATACCCCGGAAGGCATTGAGCGACGAGACATGAACCATTTTCACAGGTCATGGACATGGCATTTTCAGCCATTTCAAGCGAACAGTCTTTTGTTTCACTGGAAAAAGACACGGCGCAAGCGGTTTCGATATTCGGCTGACAGGAGGCCTTATCGAAACTGACATGTGTATTGTTTGAGCAATCCTGGACGTGGCAAATGCCGCTGTCACAAATCATAGTTAAAGCATTTTCGGGCATGACGGTATTGCAGTCGATTTGTTCTGTGCCGCAATTTGTGACGGTATTTGCTTTGCAGCCGCCGGTCTCAGGGTCAATCTGGAAGCCGGGTTCACAGGCGGCGACAAAGCATTCGCCTTCGTTTGAACAATCCATGAGTGCCGCATTTTCGGGCTTGACGTCATTGCAATTGACGGGCTGTTCACTGAGCTTAAGGAACTGAGGAGCACATTCAGTCGGCGAATTGATGAGGCAATCGGTGATCTGAGTTCCGGTAAACACGGGGTGTTCATTGGGAAGACATTCGGTGATGACACAGGTTCCGTTCAGACAGCTGGCATTTTCATGAATATAAGTGCAGTTTAGGCAGTTCTTGCCGCAACGCGTTTTTTGATTAACGCATTCGGTAATGCCGTCCAGGGTACTTCTGCACTCATTTTCGTCGCAGGCCAGAACATCGTTTGGATCGACGCAGACGCCATTTTTCAGGATAAAACCGCCGGCGCACATGCATTTATAGGTGTCACCGGTTTTCGTACAGACGCGGGGATTATCGTAAGTATTGCAGTTGTCGCCGCCGAAATTGGCCAAAGAGCAGTCGTTTGCGCCGCAGGTTTCGGGGGCAGACGGGTCGATGCACTGGTCGTCACACTGAAGGGCATTGCCGATGCATTCGCACTCGAGATCATCGTTGCAGATTGCGGCACCGAACTGAGAGCAATCGACACCGCCATAAGGCGCCCCGTCTTCACAGGCACTTTCAACGGCGCCGCACGTCGTCTGTTTTGTCGGGTCAACACAGAACCCCATTGGGCTCTCTTCGGTTTTGCAAAGAAACTGACTGTCGGTACAGGCCGTTTCACCGGCGCAGTGGTATTTATTTTTTGTTCCCTGAACACAGAACTGATAGGCCGGAGGACATTTCTGATTTTTGAAATAAAAATCGTAGCTGCCGAGAGAGCACTCCTTCTCGGTGCATGATTTTTCACCGATATATGCGAGTTTTCCCTTGACGCGTTCCATCGAATTATCCGCAATTTTTGGGGGGCAAAAATCGCCGTATTCCTTGACATCTTCAAGCGTGCAGGCAGAACAAAGGCTCAAAGCCACTCCAAAACAAACGATGATTCGATACGATTTCATGTCTGAACCTCTTGGCTATCGATACACAATAAACTCAAGGGAATATCACGGCAAAAAAGCCATTTGCGTCAAATACGATTAGATATATTCGACTTCGCAGATGGTCACGTGACGTGTTTCTTTTGGTGTTTTAATCGTGACGGAAGCATCGACTTCCTTACCGAGAAGCGCCTGCCCGACGGGAGACTGATAGGAGATATGAAAGTCGTCGAGCGTGTCGAGGGGGCCGACGATCTGGTATTTGATTTCCTGGTCGTTGTCTTCATCGTAGAGCGTAACGGTAGCGCCAAAAAAGACCTTGTCACCGCGAGGTGTTTTGGGGTCAATGACCTGCATTTCGGCGAAATTTTTATTGAGAAAACGCATTCTGCTGTCGATTTCGCGCAGTCGTCTTTTGCCGTAGATGTATTCGGCATTTTCACTTCTGTCGCCCTGAGCGGCGGCTTCAGCGACCTCATTGACGACCTTGGGACGTTCAACGGATTTGAGGTATTCGAATTCTTCTTTAAGGGCTTTAAAGCCAGCGGTAGTGATGTAATTGACCATAATACCAGAATGAGAAAAAGGAATTGTGCAGGGTGCCCTTTGGGCCATAAACAAGGGGGGCTGCGGCGTATCGACGTCAGGAGATAGCCGCAGCGGCGTCATCGTATTGGCGCCAGCCAATAGATGCGCCCCAAAAGCCCGAAAACCTAATCAAAGACAGCGACTTTTTGAGGATAACCGCCGGGGGCGATATAGAAAAGCCCCTGATCGGTAATTCTGAGTTCAGGGATAACGGGCAGCGACATAAAGCTGAGAGCCGCCATGGGTCTTGTATGAGCAAGTCCGAGCGTCTGAGCGCAGAACCGGTCGAGATTTTTCTCGGCGGCAATGACGTTTTCGGCACAGTCATCGCTCATGAGGCCGGCAACGGGAAGCGGGAGAGAGGCCGAGTCATCGCCGAGGACAGCCGCCTGACCGCCGCCCATGGCACGAATGCATTCGGCGCACCTCAGGATATCGGCGTCATTCATGCCGACGACGACGAGATTGTGAGAATCGTGACCGACGGAGGACCCGACAGCGCCCTTCTTAAATCCGAACCCGCGAACATAGCCGACGGCAAATGCACCGGTTGCGTGATGCCGTTCAAAGACGCAGACTTTGGCGATATCGGATGCGGCATCCGGGACGACGACGCCGTCCTGAACGACGGGTTCAAAGAAGATTTGACGCGTGAGAATTTGTCCGGGAACGAGTTCAATGGCGCGCGCCTTTTTGCCCGGAACAGCCCTGACGGCAAGTTTCTCGACATCCGGGAGGCGAACATTCATCGTGGGATGGAGATGCGGCAGGACGCGGGGTGTTTCGTCGATGAGACGTCCATTTTCAAAGACGATGCGGCCTTCGTGCATGACGAGGTCGGGTTCAAATGAGACGAGATCGGAGGCAATGACGAGGTCGGCCTGAGCGCCGGGGAAAATGGCCCCGAGGCGTTTGTCGATGCCGAAATAAACGGCAGGACTGAGGGTTGCCATCTGAATGGCCGTAACGGGGTCAATGCCGGCCGCGACAGCGCGTTTGACGAGGTGATTGATATGGCCGCGAGCCAGCATATCCGAAGGATCGAGATCGTCGGAGGCGAACATGAGACGAGCCGTATTTCTGCCGTTGACAAGGGGCAGGAGGGCATCGAGGTTCTTTTCACTCGATCCCTCGCGAATCATTACGACCATGCCGCGACGCAGTTTTTCGCGAGCCTCGTCGATGTTGGTCGATTCGTGATCGGACTGAACCCCCATATAAATGCAGGTATTGAGAGCGGGTCCGGACAGGAGGGGCGCGTGTCCGTCAATGACGAGACCGCGTTCGCGATAATCCTCGAGTTTCTGCAAAACCGTTTCATCGCCCATCAAAATGCCGGGAACATTCATGAGTTCACCGAGGCCGACGACGTCATCGTGTTCAGCAGCCATGCGAAGTTTGTCAGGGCCGAGCGTATTTGGAGCGGACTCGATCGACATATCGGTCAGGGTCGGAACGCACGACGGGGCGACAAAAAATACGTTGATAAAACCGTTATTTTTTGCGGAATCCATCTGATAAGAGATGCCGTCGAGTGCGGCGACATTTCCGATTTCATGGGGGTCCGTGATAACCGTGGAGGTGCCAAACCGAGCCATCAAGCGACCGACTTCGGGGATTGTAAGCTTTGTGCTCTCGAGATGAATGTGCGCATCGATGAAGCCGGGATAAACATAACGGCCTTTGACATCCATGACGCGATCGGCGTGATAACCTTTTCCGAGGCCGACGATTTCGTCATTTTTAATCGCGATATCGACATCGTCCTCAATTTCGCCGCTCAAAACGTTGACGAGACGACAATTTGTCAAAATGAGATCGACATTTTTCTGTGCAGATGCTTCGAGTCTGAAGCATTTTTTCAAATTCTTCATAGCGTTTTCCTCCCCAAAACTGGCAGGCAATTTTAGCATAAAATGGAAGAATTGATGTAAATTTTTGGACGTTTGGCGTGCCTATGCGCCGTCGGCGCATACGGCTCGCGGGGGGCCGTTCTATCGACGATGTCGATACGACCGGCCGTTTTTGCCTCGTTTTGCAAAAAAAGAGCCGTTTAATAAAACGGCTCTACAAAACCTGTGACAAACGCACCGTGAAAAAATTATTCGGCAGAGGAGGCACTTTCTTTAGGATTTGGGCCGTATTTGTTGCTTCCTGCATCGCTGTCTTTGAGAACCCAGATGAGAAGAATGATCCCACCAATAAAAGGCACGAGGGAGATGAGGCAGCTCCAGCCGGAACGGCCCGTGTCGTGAAGACGACGAACGAGAACGCCCAAAGTCGGGAGGAAAAGCGCCAAACAAACAATGATCACCGGGATATAAGCCGACGTAATGCTTCCAGCCGCCTCGGCCGCTGCAGCTGGATCATTCATGGCAGCCATCGTGGCACTCGTCATCGCAACATAAGCGGGAATGACAGCGAGATTTGAAATAATACCGTAAGCGAGTGCCCACCACCAGTATTCGGAACGTCTGGCACGACCGGAAAAACAACAATATTTTTTCAAAACAGTTTTAATTGCTTCTACAAAGCCCATAATAAACTCCTTAAAAGAGACAAAAGAAACTGAAAACAATGCCCATAAAGCTAATGTTTCAGAACAACAGAATAATGGGGTTTATATAGCAATTTGATCGAATAGGCTATTTTTTAGTGATTAGGGGGTAGTGATTAGGGGGGAGGAATTATTTTGTTAGCTTTAGCCAACAAAATAATTATCAATTATCAATTATCAATTATTCATTAAAGAGGTGCTAACAAAAAAAAGGCCGGGTGTATCGGCTTTTTTGCCGATAGCCCGGCCCCATGCGTGACGTATGCGCCGACGGCGCATAGGCGCGCCCTATCCTTCGATAAGTCCTCGCTGCATCATGAGAGCGAAAGACATGAGAGCGTTGAAGGTTGCGGTTGTTCTCAGACCGTCACCGTATTCGGTGCGAATGCCACCGTCGGTTGGGTCCTGAGCGGCCCCGAGCATGTGAATGAGTCGAATGAGCATATCATCGACTTCGGGATAATCAATGCCGTTGAGGATTTCGACGATAGCGGAACAATCGAAAGCGTCGATGTTATGTCGTCGAATAAACGAGCCGAGATTTTCGAGGGCATCGAGAGTGATGCTGCGATCGGAGGAGGTCTGACTTCGTCCGAGCAGGAGCAAAACGGCCCAATATGGATGGGCAGTTTCGGCGTAAGGCATCTGCATCCAAATCTGTCGGATATGACGCACGGCCATGGTCCAGAGATCGGTTGCGCCGAGTTCGAGAGCGTAACCGGCGATACAAGCGGTTTCGCAGATGCGGAACTGTGCGGGCTGATACCATTTAGGGCATTTAGGATTTGCGAGAACTTCCGGGATTTCCTGCCATGTGCCGTCGGGTCTGACGGTATTTCTGAGGAATTCGAGCGTTCTATCGACGCCGGGACCTTCGAACTGCTGATGAGCGACGATAATTCTCATAGCCTCGATGGTGGAATGGATGGAACCGACATCGCCGGTATAATCGGGATCGATACCGCCCATGAAGCCGCCATTCTGTCCTCTGTACTGTTCGAGAACATCCCAGAAGGCGCGATCATCGACATCTCCGCGCCAATGAGCCAAACGGATATCATTGATGGGGTCACTGTGTTGATTGAGGAAATCGTAAGCCGCCTCGGCATCGAATTCAGGGGCCTCATTTTTTTCGAGACAGTTGTAATAGTCGTAAGGCAAGAGAGCCATCGTCAGATCACCTTTTGATAAAATTCATTATAGATTGAACCACCATTCAGCGGCGAGACCGATGAAATGAACGTATTTTGAGGTTCTGAAGAGATCTTTTTCAGCAAAAGTGTATTGAGCGGCTTCATTGAGGCAGCTCAGCGTGTAATTGAATCGGATTTCAGGGCGACCGAGAATGCCGTCACCGAGTCTGACAGCGGGCAGGACGGAGAATTTGAAGAGAGAAGCGAGTTCTTGTTTTTGGGTAGCGGGGTTAAGGCCATTTGCGTGACGGAGCTGCTGACTGAGTTCAATTCCTGGGCGGAAATATTTACCGATGTGTCCTGTAATACGGATATCCCAGACGCCATCGACGCCGTCGTCAAAGTCTTCTTCAATGCCATCGGCATCGGTGAAATAGCGGACATAACCGCCGAAAAGGATATCGGCATAATCGAGGATATTGATACCGGCACTGAGTCCTGCGGTGAAGTTTTTGGCATCTTCAACTCTTCTGGATGTATCAATACCGTATGGGATAGCGGATTCGCCGTAAGCGGCGAGACCGGCGGCATATTTGATGAAGAGGTTGAAGTAGCTGTCATTGAGGAAGTTTGACATGCCGAACTGAGCACCGACCAACCAGCCTTTATCCTCGGGCAATTTTGTAATTTTTTCGGGTTGTTTTTCGAGGTATTCGCCCTCGCCAATGGCGTGAACTTCGGCATAGAGTTTAGCTTTGAAGAGGGGGGATTCGCCGCCGCCCCAAAGCTGTTCACCTTTAAGAGAGGCGATGAAGCGTTGACGATCGAGGAAAACGACGTCCTGTTTTCCGACGAATCGTTCACTGACGACATCGACGACCTGATACTGGTAGTCATCGGTGAGTCGATTTGTACCGAAGTGGAGGTCGATATTCGTTCTGGAGCTGCCATGCCAACCAATGCCGCCGCCGTAAGTATTGAGATTATCGAGGGGCCAGGTATCGAGCAGATAGATATCATCGCCGCGGTACATTCTGGAACCGGCCCAAACGACGAAACCGTCGAACCAAAGGTTTCTGGCCTCAGCATAAAGGTTTCGGATAGCGAAGCCGTTGTCCCACTGACCGGTATAATGGAAAAGTTTGTCGCCGTCGATAGCGAGCGTTGTGACGATATCGACGATGGTACCGTCATCGGTTTTATAGGGAGTATAAGCGAGGGTAAGTTCGACGTAACTGGCCTCATCGACGCGAGGCGCGGGATAAACGATGCGAGGCTGACGACCAGATTTCATGCCATCTGGGTTCATGGAAGGCTGAACGCGTCCGTATGAACCGAATCGGAAACGGTCTTTCATGTAATCGGCGGCTTTACTGGCAGTTGACTTTTCATGCGAATTGATAGCTTCAGCGATCTGTTCATCCTGTTTTTTTGCATCGGCTTTTAGCTGATCGATTTCAGCTTTAAGGACATCGATCTGAGCGCGAAGATTATCTTCAGAGGCGCGAAGGTCGCGAGCCGAAACGGCATCAGCAGAAGCAGCCGACGTTGTAGCGACCGGAGCATTTGCAACCGGAGCGGGAGTTTCGGGAGTTTCAGGAGTTTCAGATGCGTTCTGGGCGAAAGCTGAAGAAGAAGCGAGAAGAGCACAAAAGAGTGCAGTTAACGAAAAAGATTTCTGCATGAAAAGGACCTCATAGCGCCGAGCAAGGCGCAGTCAAAATGTCTGGAACGAGGGATGAATGAAAGGAAATCAGTCTGGCAAATCATCGCGATTGGCCTTGGCGACATGTACATCGTCATCATTTCCATCCACGCCATCGGGACCGGAAGACCAGACATCACACGACTGTTCGTCAATGCGTTTATATTGATATGGTTTACCCCAAGGATCTTTAGGCCAGAATATGCCGTATTGGGTATTAATAGCTTCTTTAACGGCATCGAGATCGGGGGGACATTCCCTTTTTTTGGAGCAAACGCCGAGAGAATAATTGAAAAGCTGATTGACGACTTTTCGAGCCTTATAGATATCGGGCTCGATTCCACCTTCGAAGCGTTGAACCTGAGCGACGTGTTCATAATCACCCTGAATGGAATTTTGAGCATTCTGAGGGTTGCCAAAGGCAGCTTTATTTTGGTTTTCGTCTTCAACGATAACAGGTTTTTGCCCCTCGCTTCGACGTTCGGAACAGCCAAAAGAAAAGGTGGCTATCCCCGCAACCCATAACGCCAATAAAAAAAGACTTAACGGTCTGTCATGCCTGCGCAAGATGCCACCTCCAAATTGTAAAAAGTTTAAGTACGGGAAAAAGACCGTACTAAACTACGCTTATTTGCTCTTTTTCACAAGCGCCTTGTGCATATCAAGGAGCTGAGCGGCGCGGAGCGTCATAAGCTTGGCGCGACGAACGGAGTCGACTTTACCTTTGGATTCGAGAGCCATAATGGCGTCAACGAGGCCGTCTTTTGAACCGAAGGATTTGATCATATCTTCGTGAGCGTCATTGAGTTTGAGAAGCTTACGGTTGCTGATTGTGCGAACTTTTTTCTCAAAAGCTTCATCGCTCATGCCGGCAGGACGTTCGATTTTGCCAGCGACGATTTTGATGAGGGCATCACGGGAACCAAATTTTTCTTTAACTTCGGCGAGTGGGGACAGTTTCATTTTTTTCTCCTAATGAATAAGTTGCCTGTCATTACCGCAAATGCACAGCGCATACGGGCGGCGCGCCTACTACCACAAAGAACACATGTAGGCAAGGATTTCATTTCACATTCTCAAATGAAAGGTTACTATTCAACCGGGGCTCTGCCCCGAACCCCGCTGGGGCTTTGCCCCTGTCCTCAGTTCGCAATATGAAATGAACTTCGTTTCCCGAGCCTGTTGGTCGAGGCGTTGTGCACAACGCCTCGACCGTTCATTTCATTTGCTCACTGGGCTCTGCGATGCCAGCCGTCCACCGGACGCCTGCCTTCTCGTCCCCCCCCCGGCTCTCATCATTTTCTGCCTAAAAATTGCGAAATACGCCATATTCAATAAATATATGAATTAACCCAGGCTTGCGCTGTAACACGTCTCTTTTTTAATAGGATGGGAAATCTTGCAAGAAAACCGTTTTTCGCATAAAGTAGCTTATTGTGTGTATTTTTAGTGACGTAATACGTCTTGAGCCGGGGTTATCATGAAACATTTAGGATCGTTATTCCTTGCATTAATACTCATTGTTTTGACGTCATATTCTCTGCCCAATACGGCAAACGCCCAAGACGACGAGAGCTTATCTGGAACCGAACAGGCAGATAATACCGAGCTGGCAGACAATTCAAGGCTCTCCCTCGATAATCCCGATGAACCGGATGATGCCCGTATCACATTGGATGACAACAGCGATATCGATGTCATTCCGGATAAGACCGACGACAGTGATTCCCCCGTTCTCGGACATGGATTTGGTTTGGGGATGTCATTTATCGGCATTCCGGGCAGCATTCTCGACATCTGGTTCACGAAACACGGCTCTCTCTGGTCCGGCGGCGCCGTAAACATGGGCTTTTCTTTCGATTATTTCCTTCGTTTTAAAGCCCCGTGTGAAATGCGTTTCACACTTTCATGGGTCAACGGACGCACCGGTGATGACTATTGGCTCGACAAAGATTATGCCGACAGACCCTATCTGGCCGATTATATCGTCAACAATCACAGCCTTGTAAACCTCGAAGTCGCCGCCTATCACATCATTCCTATCATTGATGAAATTGCATTCTATTATGGCGGCGGTATCTGGGGCGGCGTTATTCTCGACGACTCCCGTGGCTATGCCATTCGTTCGAGCTGCGCACTCTACGCTGACGATATCACTCAATGCCCTCATGAACCGGGTCACGTGCCTCTCACCCAGATGCCAAAAGTCTTTGGTTTTGTCATGGTCTCTCTCGGCTTCAAATTCACCGTTCTCGATATCCTCACAATCCGTGCAGAAGGTGGCTTTAAAGGCTATTTCTACGGACAACTTGGCGTCGGCGTCGAATTTTAATCATTTCACCTTTTAATCCATTCACCGAACGGAGACTTTCTCCGCCCGATTTTTTTGACGCACTATTCCCCCCACCACTCACCGCCGCAAGGCGGTATTATTTTATCTGCCAAATGAAATTCAGAACCATCCGCCATATTCTTTGTTGTGCCACCATCGCTCTTGCAGCATCTCTGACGCCGTCATTCCAGGTCGTTTATGCCCAGGACAACTGGGCCGCAGACGACAATGCGCTTGAAGCTCGAAAAATCGAACGCTATCAACAGCTCGTCGATCAGTCGCCTGAAAAATCATACGCCTTCAACCAGCTCATGGCGACCGTGGGAAAAGGCGGTCAATACCAGAAACTTCTGGCTGACTACGAAAAAAAGGCGGCCGAAAAACCACAAAATTTCAATCTGCAGATGATTCTCGGCCATATTTACCAGCATGGCGGCCGCACAAATGACGCCATTCAGGCCTATCAAAAAGCTCTGACAATTAAAAAAACGCCTCTGGCCTATATGTCAATTGCAGCTGCCGAACAGGAAAATCGCAATTTTGAACCGGCTGTCGCAAACTACGAAGCCGCAGCCAACCTCAATCCAACCCGCGAACAAAAACAAGAAATCTGGCGCGCACTCGCCGAAATCGCCATCTATCGGCGAGACATGGACGGCGCAAAAAAATACTTCGCAGAACTCATCAAACTCGAACCCAATTCACTCTTCGTTCGACGCGAACTGTCTCAGATTTATGCCCAAAACAGACTTTACGCCGACGCTCGTGAAGTGCTCGAAGACGGACTAAAACTCTCCGCCTCTTCTTCCGACAAGGAACAGATACAACTCGATATCGCCATGCTCTACGAGCAGGAAGGAAACGATGACGAAGCACTCAAACGATATGAAGACCTTTCGGCAAAACTCGGGTCTTCACATTGGATGCAGCGAGAACTCAGCGCCAGAATCATCGACATTCATCGCCGAAAAGGCGATGTCAAAGGCCTCACTCAAGCCCTCGAAAATTCCTGGAAATCGCCTTCCTACCAGCAGCATCTCGAACTCGCCTCTTTGAACGAGGAAATTGGAAACAACGACCGCGCTCTGGCCCATCTCCAGAAAGCCATTTCATCCTCTCCAAAACTCCCCGAAGCTCACGAAAAACTCATTCAGTTTTATCACTCACACGGACAGACGGATAAAATGTTTGCGGCAAAAGCCGCACAAATCAAGGCGATCCCAGATAATCCAGACTATCGCTTCGAGCTTTATGAAGCCTGGATACAGCAGAGGAAAATAGATAACGCTATCGGCGTTCTCGATGAAATCGTCAAAACTTTCAGCAATGATTTCGACGTCCAACGAAAAGCCGCTGAAATGTACGAAATCAATAACCGAGCTCAAAAAGCTCAAGCCGTCTTCGAAAACTGGGTCAAAAAACATCCCAACGATCTACAGGGTCTCGAAGCCCTCGGCGATCACTACTTCTATAACGACGAAAAAGAAAAGGCCCTCTCAACATGGAAAAAGATCGAAAATCTTCCCATGGACAAAGCCACAAAACTGGAAACACTCGCTCGCATTTATGACGAACACAACTACTCGGATGAAGCCGAAGCACTCTACGTCAAGCTTCTCGCCACTAATCCCAAAGACTGTCAAACAAACTCGGATTATGCCGAACTCCTGACGAGAAACGGCAATCATGTCAAAGCCATTGAAGCATGGCAAAAGCTTACAGAAGTCTGCCCGACCGTTCCCGTGAGAAAAGTCGCGACACAGCAGCTTGCCTCTCTCTATACAGCCCGTGGCATGCAGAGAACTGCCATGTCACAATACCAGGGCAAATGTGAATCTTCACCGAACGATCTCAACACCGTTTTGATGTACGCAAGTCTGGCCAATGCCCTCGGCACGCCAAATGAAGCCATTCCTACACTGCAAAACTTTGTCGAACGAAACCCGGACAAACCCGAGGCCATGATAGCCCTCAATGAACTGCAATCCGCCAGTGGCGACACCGTTTCTGCACGCAAAACACTGGAAATTATGGCATCTCGCAGTGAAGCCGATCGCCGTGATGCCCTCATCGCCATGGCCGATCTCGATGTCGAAGAAGGAAACCTCGAGGCCGCCCACAATCATTTGGCTGAAGCCCTCAAACTCAACTCAAACGATGCCGACACCCATGAAAAGCTCGGCGATATTCTCCTCAAACGACGGCTTTATGAAGAAGCGGCAAACAATTACGAAACCGCATTTCAAATCGACAACCGCAATTTCCACGTCGCATTCAAAACTGCAACCTGCCTGTCGATTCTCGGCAAAACCAAAGAAGCCGACGCCCTCTACGTCCAGATTGTGTCCGAGGCCCCGGATGAAACACTCGCGATGAAAGCCGCCAACAGAGCCATTGATGACCATACTTGGCTGGGTACACTCGATGAACTGTCAACTACCCTTCTGCCCAATCTTCGTTCCGGCAAACATCGCGAACTTTTCCTCGAAATTCTTCTCAAAATTGCTTCGGCACAAATCGAACCCTACACGACAACTCTCCTGGCAAGAGAACAGCAATACGTCATTCCCGCCCGACACAAGCTTCGCGAACTGAGTGAAAAATACAGTTCCCTGATTTCGGAAGCCCTCGTCCACAAAGACCCGTTCATTAACAATGAAGCCATTTCACTCGCTCAGTGGCTGGCATCGCCAACAGTTGTTGCCGTTCTGAGCCAAAAAATTGAAGAAACCGAGGATACGGAAAAAGGTCGGGAACTTCAGCTCAAACTCGTACGAGCGATTGCCCATGCACAGAGTCCGTCGGCTGTTCCCGTCCTGCAAAAGCTGCTCTCCTCCAAATACAATCGGGCTCTTCGAGAAGAAGCCGTATGGGCCCTCGGACTCATTCAGTCTGACAGTGCATCAAATGCCTTAAAAGAAGCCCTTTCCATCAATTTTGACTCCCTGAGAGCACTCGCCATTATCGGCCTCGGCCGTCAAAAAACAAACCTCTCCGACATTCACAAACTTCTCAAGGAAGATCCCTCCCCGCTCGTCAAAGATGCGGCTGCATGGGCTCTGGCCTATGCTCAGTACGAAAATGCATACGGCGACATGCGGACTCACATCTCTTCCGAAACGAAAAAATCCTACTATCCATGGATCGAAAATCAAATCAGTTCCCACGAGGCTGCCCCTCACATCCTCGAAATGCTCTGGTGTAACCAAAATCGGGATCTGGCCTCAAAACTCATTCATTCGATGATGGCTTCAAATCCCCTCTCAGGCTTGACCCAGGCCGAGGCTCGAATGGATTTCATCTCCTATTCGTCCTATTATCAGAGCTATTTCAAGATCGATGAAATGCTTTCAGAATTCACAAACCTGACGCTGAACGACACACATGATGCACAGAACTGGGTCCTCGAACATCAAGCCGAATTTGCACAAACCATTCAAAAGATATCCCTGCGAACCGATGCGCAGTCCGAACAATGCCAGGCACAAATGCTTGAAGACCTGCTCTCCCCGGCCAGTGATGCAAAATTCGTTTTTTCGCCAGAAAACCAAAATATTCTTCTCAAATCCATCGAAAGTATTGCCCCACAGCTTCAAAACTGGGCATTGCTTGACGGTTCGTATGAAAAGAAACTTCGTGCCGGCTTGAGCATTAAGGCCTTGGCCATGACACCGTCCGGTGACGCCCTCGCGTTTGCACAAAAAATACTCACATCCGAGGCTCCGCTGAATGTAAAAATCGATGCGACAGCTGCCATTGCCTCCCTTCAATCGCCGCAAAGCCGCGAAGCAATCCGAAAACTGGCCACTGACAAGGAATATCTCATTCGCGCCGAAGCCGTGCGGCATCTCAATGAGAACGACAGTGCCGATCTCGAAGTTCTGAAAAAAGCAATAGATGACGATTATCTCGTCGTTTCTCAAACCGCCAAAAAGAAACTGGCGCAATAACTCATGATCACACAGCCATGAAGTGACTGCGTCTTAATTCATTTAATATACATTATATTGCGAAGGTGTGAGGCCTGCCTATTTCGCTGACGCGAAATACGGCACGCGAAGACGCCGAGCTATCGGCAAAAGCCGATACACTCGGCGATCATTTTTTGGAGTTGAAATCACATGGCAGCGATTACCCAAGCAGTTGAACCAACCAACTATCATTCTGAAACTGATAATCATTATTCCGACTCAACCTCCCATGAATTTGAACAGCTGGAGTCACTTCTTTCACACCGATATCACATCATTCGACAAGTCGGAAAAGGCGCACAAGGCCGCGTTTTTCTCGCCGAAACGACCGATACCCATCAACAAGTCGCCATCAAACAGCTTCTCATTCAATCGATAAAAGACTGGAAATTATATGATCTGTTTCACCGAGAAGCCGAAACCCTTCAAAGAATTGATGTTCCGGGTGTCGCAAAGCTGCATGAAGCAACAGAATTTCTTAACATCGATACCCCGATGGCCGTGATCATCCAGGACTTTATTGAAGGCGATCCCCTGCAGACATTTATTGCCAAAGGCCATCGATTTCGCATTGATCAAATCGGCGAAATCATGCTTCAGCTGACCAATATTATTGAAAAACTCCATAAAAGTGATCCCCCGGTCATTCACCGCGACTTAAAACCATCCAATATCATACTGAAATACGAAGCAGAAACCGCCACACCAAGCGTCCATATCATCGACTTCGGTGCAGTTGCCAATCCACAGGTCAAAGGCGGCGGTTCAACCGTTGTCGGGACTTATGGCTATATGTCCCCGGAACAGCTCATGGGACATGCCCTGCCGCAAAGCGATATCTACTCACTGGCCATTATTGCCGTCTATCTCATGAGCGGTGTGCCGCCGGAATCCCTTGAGATTGAGGATTTTCGCGTGCTCATCGACCCCCATCTCGAACATTTGCCTCATGAAATCACGACCTTTTTACGAGCCATGCTGGCTCCCAATGTCAACGAACGAATGGCCGATTATAACCAGATTCGACAATTTTTTTATGCCATCCGAAAACAGGATTTCGAGGCCATTCCAAAGGCGGGCAAAACACAACAGCCAAATATCGCCATTAAATATTCACTAAAAGACGTAACATCCTATCGTCAGGCAGGAAATATTGAACTCTGGCAGGACCTGTCGGATACCACGCCACGTAGTTTGCCAAAAGAATTAGCTAATACTTTTCGACGACAAAAGTACGAAATTAAGAAAAAATTAATCGTTGATGAAAAAACGAAAACCCTCGTTATGCTTATTATAGCTTTTGGAGCTATAGGGCCACTTTTGGCGTTAATATCAGATGACAAAGCTAATATATTGATTGGAATGATGATAATGGCAATAATATTACTTATCATGTTAATTATTGTCATCATCTGTACGCTCAAAAACGCGCGAAAAAAAAGTTTACTGCCATACGAAAAGTTCATTCATTTCATCAGTTATGCAAGAAAGTCAATGGCAACCGTCATTCGCATTGAATACCAGCCGCTCTCCAATGAAGCTAAACTGGAACGAGGCGACAAAATAGCCACCTGGACAATCCGATACAGTTTTAATCCACCAGATGACAGTTCCCCCGATCCCATCGTGTACGAATTTGAGTCAAAATCACTCCCAAGCACATTAAAAGAAGGCGATCTTATCCCGATTTTATATCAAATTCGAATGGATAATAACGATGAAATTGTCGAAAGCATGCCATATCCCGTTGCAAATTGTGACAAATTCCAACTCGCTAAAAAAATATAAGTATAAGGAATAACCATGATGAATACAAAAAATATCAGTACCCCAAAACTTCTCATCCAGAATGGCTATCAATATCACTCACTCATCGGCGAAGGATCGAACGGAAAAACGTTTCGTGCAATCAACAAAAAAACGGGTGAAACCGTAGCTATTAAAGCACTAAAATTCAGTGAAAACCTGAAGAATTACGAGCTGTTCAAACGTGAAGCCGAGGTTCTCCAGACGATTAACGTTCCAGGAGTACCCAAATTCTATGATTTCATCACAAGTGAAACAGAATTTACCGAGTGCTGGATTGTTCAAGAATATATCGATGGAAAATCCATATTGGATATGCTTGAAGAAAAAAATGGAAAATGTTTTTCGCTCAAAGAGACTCTGGAAATCATCTATGACGCGGTTGAAATCATAAAAGTGCTTCAAACGGCATACGTTCCGCCAATTATTCATCGCGACATCAAGCCGTCAAACATATTAATCAGTCAGAACAAAGAGAACAAAAGAAGCATTCATCTCATCGACTTTGGTGCAGTCGCCAATCCACAAAAAAGAAGTTCACAATCAACGATTGCAGGAACAGTCGGCTATATGGCGCCGGAACAGCTCCTGGGTGACTGCTCCATTCAATCAGACTATTATGCCATTGGCGCAACCATGCTTCACATGCTGACAGGAATTGCACCAGCGGATTTCCCGACAGATGGTTTTCAACTGCAGTTTGAAACCATTTTAAAAGAAAAAGTCCCCTACATTCCCGACAGTTTCATTCAATTTATGAAGTCACTTCTGGCCCCCAAATCAGCCGATCGACCTCATAATGCCAGTGAACTCCAAAGACAATTGTATGAATTGATCGATAATTACAATCAAAGCATCGAAGGTCAATATCAAAAGCTAACGAAAAAATGCAAAAAATGGTCAATTTATGAACACACAAAAGGCTTAGAATATGCCATGAGCTTAATCAATCTCATATTACTTCGAGGTATTTGTACCTCAGTTATCCTTTCAGCAATATGTTTTATCATTTTTATCGATAACCTTCATCTTGTTGAACAGAACACATTGCATAACGGACTCTTTATGCTGGGTCTTTTCATCGTGACAAGCGTCATTATTGTGACGACATACCCCCGCAATCACAGAAAATGGAAGCAATTAACCGAACAGCTTGAGGCTCTCAATTACATCGACATACCCGATGCACTGCCAAATAAAGAAATAGAAGACAGTGATAGCAAGCTACTCGCTTCCAAGTTGAATTATACCATAGTCAAAGGCACCATCGCAGCCGTGAAAGGAAATGAAATTGAATATTATTATTATACAGAAAACAAAAAACAATGCCTGTGCAACACCATGAAGTTCACCGAGACTCTACGAAAAAAAGCAACTCAAAATGGCATCAAACTAACCGTTGGTGAAATCGTTGATATCGGATATCAGACTGTTACAGAGGATTATACCCCGGTCATTTACAGCCACATCATACTCATTTAGCGGCATTGGCTCGTTGTTTCTCCCACCCGGCACTCCATTTTTGCTTGAAAACATTTTTTTTAAAGAGGTTGCAGAATGAAGACAGAACGGGGCGTTGCGGGGTGTCCCCCGCATTGGGGGTAGGCGCGTATTTGCTGTGCAAATAGCGCCGAAGGGGGCTCCGCCCCCTCACCGAAATATATATTAATATTCAAGTACGAAATCACGAATAACCGGCATGTGCTGCATATTGGTTGCCGCTGAATCCGAATACTGAACCGGCGCGATTGCACTGATTGGATCCTGAACTCGCGAATCCAGGACGTAACCATTCGGATATTCAACATCGCCGATTTGTGTCGGAACGGAATAACTCTGAAGTTTTGGATCGACGAGCAGCCAGTCATAATGCTGACGACGGGCAGAATTGGTTTTCCAGTTTCCTTCCTGATCGCGAGGATACGTCACATTTGTCGCAAGCAAACCGCTCCAATTCAAATCGACGAGTTCACTTGAACGGGAATTAAAATCACCGCCCACTGCAACATAATAATCACCCGTATCCAGAATAGACTGAATAAATTCGGCGACCGCAGGATATTCACTTCGCTGGCTTGGACTGGACATTTCCGCATATTCATCGTTGCACTTTGTGTACAAATGCAATGATACAGCGATTAGATCCTTGTCGCCGGGCAAATCAATGATAGCCGCATTATACTCGCGATCTCTAATTGTTCGAACGACAGAAGGCATGGAGAATGTATCCTTTATACTCAAATCACCTTTGACGATGATGCCGTTGCCAATTCGGCCATTTCCTGCATAATAATGATAATCTGTATGGAAATAGGATTTTAATTTATCGACGACATCTTCTGCGGATTCGGCAAATTCCTGGACAAGAATGATATCAGGATCCATGGCATAAAACATATTCATACCGGGGGCTTCATAAAGCTGATCCGTTCCCGATGTTGTATTGGCAGCCATAATTCTCAGCTTTCTCGTTTTCGGAGCCTGCGGCACTTTCAAACTGGCCGTATGATTGATTCTCAAATCACAGGCATTGGGATCTTCACCGTTATACGACGCATCGGCACTGGTCATTGAATAATTCAATGTGATCAGCTCATCGACCGATGATTTATCATCAATACCAACGACTTCAATATATTGTTCCACATCATAATTAGACGGTTTAAACGTCAAATTAGACTTGTTATTCTTGAGTTTGACCTGTGATTTGAACTCTTCAGGAATAGAAAACTTCACCAAAACATTATTTTTTGGCTGATTGAGAAGATGAACACCGTACTTTTGAGAACCGCCTTCACTTGTCACAGAACCAATGGAATTACAGATATTCGGTGAAAAAACAAGACGCGGTTTTCCGGGTTCGTTTGGTTCCCCGGGGATTTCAACGGGAGTCGTGACTTCAGTTTCCTGTGTGGTCACACTTGTTCGATATTCAACCGGAATCAAATCCAGAGAAAGTCCGTCAAAACTATGATCTTTGCACGTATTTTGTGAAATAAACAATGAGATGTCAGCCTTTGTTCCATCCTTGACTTTAGCCTTATTAGGCAGCACGGTTACAGGCTGAAGCACGTTCCAGTTTTCCGGTGTAAACACGACCGGAGATGCAGAATTTGCTTCATTTTCCGGGTTAACAAAGTAAAACTGACTCTTAACTTCGCCGACAGATTTAACATAAACCGGAACCGTTCCTTTTTCCGGCTTTCGGCCAAGTTTGACATAAAAAGTCAGGCCTTTATCCGTCACAATATTTGTCTCATTTGTGTTCAACCCCGTTACGACAATAACATCTGAATTGGGAAGATAAACATCTTCAGTCACCGGCGCATATTCTTTGTCATTGTCATAATTAACACATTCAACCGTTTCCGTTTCAATGCCATCAAAATGGGCGTCATCGCTCTGAACCCGGAATGTAAAATTATAATTCTGTTTATCGTCAACGATATCATCATCGACGCCCTGAATGACGAGTTCCTGTTCTTCATTCCAGTTCAACGGTGTAAAAACGATATAAGGTTTATTGTTGTCATACCAGGCATTCTGACCGCTGATGAGATTGCTAAAACGCCCTTCCCCCATATCTGAGGCCTGCAAATAGACACGCACATCAGAAGCCGGCTGTCGATTAAGGCTTAAATATATCGAGCGAGTTGTTCCGTCTTCACTGGTATAAAGGACATCGTAATCTTTACGAATTTTCAGAGAATATTCAAAGTCTTCCTCAAGAGTGCCGTCGTCATCGATATTCACTAAAATATAGGTATCACTCGACAAATCATTATTGGCAAGATCATCACTATAACTGACAAAACGAACGCCAAACACGACATCACCGTCAATTTCATCGTCATCCAAACCATGAATTTTTACGATTTGAGGATGATCCCAATTTGTCGAATCAAACGTCACGGTCTGTGGATCCACCCAACCTTCCGTCGGATCCGTCACGAGTCCGGAAACAAATACCTTGTTGCCATCCTTCGGTTTCGATTTAAGATTGACCGAATACAAGGCCGTTTCACCTTTTTCACTGACGGTTGCATCGATTTTCAAATCACGAAGCAACTTTTTCTCACCTTTTGACGCCAGTTTGACAACCAGACCATTCTTACTCTCATCGCCTTCGTTGTCGCGATTGATTCCCTGAATGAGATCGGTATATACATCATCACCAAAATTATATGATTTAATATTATTATAATAAGGATCTTCACTCTCAATGCTTACAAATTTGACGGTATAAGACTTGTCACCATCCTTTTCATTGTCATCCAGTCCCGTCGCAATAATTTCAAACATATCGTCGCCATTTTCCGGCGTAATAACGAGTTCTTTTGTTTCGAGATAGACCTCCTTTGGATCCGAAGCCTCCAGCTTAATCCGAACATCAAACGCCGGCCTATTTTCCAACTGAATAACAATATATCCTCGTGTTCCATATTCATCCGTTTCTAAACCATTATAATCAACCATAAAGCTAAGGCCTTTCAAACCGCCCGGTCTATCGTTGTCGACATTCACAACTCGAACCGGATCAATTTTTAGTTGCTTATAATCGGCATCCATACTGTCTGTGGCGACAGCTATCGTGACCAAAACATTCCCATCCTCAACATCGTCGTCAAGTCCGGTTACAGTCACGGTCTGCTCAACATTCCAGTTGTCTGCTGTAAATGTCAGACTGGATTTATCCAAACTGCATTCCTTGTCATTGGAAGTCGTGAGGTTCACGGTCACATCTGATTTCGGCGCAGAATTTAATGAGATATTAAAAGTATCCGTTTTGCCATCTTCGAAGGTCATCAGGACTTTTTCAGGCTTAATGACAACCCCAGGAGCGGACGGGTCAATCACTTGACTTGGCACGTCTTTATTGACAAGTTCAACGCTTCTGCCAAAATTGGCAAAACCATTACCGCCATTCAGAACATTCCAAACGACGTGATACTTCTGATCGCCATCCTCTTCATTATCCGCCACACCAGTAACCGTAATCGTTTGTGCGACATTATAATTATCAGGGTCGAAAGTGAGAGAAGTCGGGCTCACAAGGGCCTCATCGGGCGCATCACTCAAAACACTGACGACGACAGGTTCCTTCGGTTGAACATTGAGCCAAACGCCGATTTCGACACTGCCACCATCTTCGGTTGTGACAAGTGAATCAGGCAAACCCAGTCCGACAAGAACCTGAGTTTCTTCTCCTTCTGGCTCAACAGGCGTTGTTGGCCCAACAGGCGATGTTTCATTCTCGTCATCACAAGCCATCAAGGCCAAAGCCATTAACCCCAATATGAAATAGTATTTTCTCATTTATTTCTCCACATAAGTGACAAAAGTGAAAAAGTGTCTTCAGTATAGCATCTTTTATGCCACAAACAAGTTTAACGTTCAAAACAAGCAAATTCAAGGTTACTATTTAGCCGGGGGCTCTTGGATAGAGGTGGATACACCACGCCGTTGACAGCATCCGTAAAAATAAGCTGCCTATCTGTGATGATGTGGGATGAGTTGGATTATCAATTTAGTTTGCCCAGATTGGGAATCCCTCGAATAATGCCTTAATGGCATTAATTCCTGATTTTCCACTCCGCTTAAGAGTCTCATAAACACTTAGGATTCGGCAAAAATTATGCTTGCCATCTTCTGTGCGAAATCCGCCAGACATTTTCTGTCTGTTTTTACATTTGCGAAGGTCTCTTTCTGACAGGTTATTCGTGAAATCAACATCTTTGCGGGTTGCAAACAAAAGGTGATTGTCCTTGAATTTTTCTAATCGATTTAACAGCTTAATCTCATCTTCTTTTGCGAGCTCAAATTTAAGCGTTTTATTTTCACAGCGCCCTGCTTCGAGGATTTCGTCGTATTCCTTAAGTACGATGGGCCAAATATCAGGCTCTGAAGGCATTGGCGCGCCAGATTCTAAATTCTCTTTTTTTTATTTGATTAACAACAAGTAGAAGTGACTGCATATCATCACTCCATTTGTGTCCGGTTTCTTCCGAGTTTTTTCTCAAATATCGCAGAATATGAGCTCCACACTCTGCATGGCAGGTTCCAAAATGGTAAAGCGCTGTTTCATGATCATGCATGAATGTGCCTGTGTAATTATTAACAACAGGAAGT
>JAZRVP010000283.1:0-37585 GCA_045599245.1 Myxococcota bacterium | reverse complement strand
TCGAAAGAAATGGTTTTGTTTCATTACTATCACGCTATAAGGCTGTTAAAGCATAGCAAAAGAACCGCCGTGTACTGAACGGTACGCACGGTGGTGTGAGAGGTCGGCTAACCAAATAATGGTTAGCCTCCTACTCGATTGAAGTTTGTGTTGGTGTGTAAACGGGTCTGTTTCAAAGGACGAATTCGTGACTGATATTATTTATTACGGTGGGTCGTTTAATCCGCCGCATATTTCACATTTGCTGTTTGTCGTGTCATTGAGGGCATTTTTTCCGGAGGCAGAGGTTTGGGTGTCGCCCACCTTTAGCCATGCCTTTAATAAAAGCTTGATGCCTTATGAGGTTCGTTTGAAGATGCTTGAGGCCATGTTTTGTGACATCAAAGGCATTCGAATTTCGACGATAGAGCGCGATTTGCATGAGACCACGAGCTATACGATTGATGTCGTTCGAGCGTTGAAGTCGGAATACCCGGAACGGGCTATCCATATAGCCGTAGGGGCGGATATTGTTCCGACCCTCGGACAATGGAAATCGTATGATGAACTCAAGGAAAAGGCCCATTTTTTAATTTTTCCCCGCGAAGGATATGATAATGAGGATGCTGTAAAGATGCCTCATTTGCCGGAAGTGTCGAGCAGTATGCTTCGATCGTGGATGGCTGAAGGACGTCTGGATGACATAAGACAATTCGTTCCACGAAGCGTACTCGATATCTGGTGCGAATATTTGAAACAATCATAAGGGAAGAGAAAAGTAATGAAAAAAATATGGATATTGCTGGGGATGAGTTTTTTGATGTTTTCCTGTAATCAGCCCAAACCGGCGGATACTGAGGCACCGAAGACGGAAGAGGTTCAAGTGGAAAACACAGCGAAGCAGGATACTGACCAAACGTCTGATGGTGAGAACAAGGAAGAGGCAAAAGCGCCGGAAGCGGCACCGGCTGAACCCGAAGCAAAGGCTCAGGAGGCTGCTCCTGAAGTCGAAAATGCCCAAAAAGATGAAGCAAATCAGGCAGAAAAAGGTTCTGCAGCGGCCAATGATGCGAATGCAGAGAATGTTATCAAGGTGCGTCCTTTTGGAAATAAAGCCTTTGTCTCGGAAGGTCTTGTTCCGGCAACAGAACATATAAAACTCAAGTTGAAATCGCAAAAGAGCTATGGCGAATGGATGGATACCGAGAAATGGCT
Source organism: Myxococcota bacterium (assembly GCA_045599245.1). Classification (GTDB taxonomy): domain Bacteria; phylum Myxococcota_A; class Bradymonadia; order UBA4248; family UBA4248; genus UBA4248. The sequence goes on along the minus strand of JAZRVP010000283.1, from coordinate 36,391 downwards.
TGAGGAACATCATTTTGAAGCTCAAAAGTTTCCCTATTCCGATGATGAATACACCTACGAAGGCGATGTCTATCATGGGAAACATCAGCATGATTTTCAGCGATTGATTGTGACATCGAAGAAAGATGGAACGAAGAAAATATATGATTTTTCCGAGATGCTGACTGAAATGAATCGCGATCTTCAGCAGGGATTTCTTATTTTTGAAAGCAATGTCAATTATGCGGCCATTTATGATGGAAAATTATATGTCATGATCGATGGCAGTTATCTGGAACACATCGATTCGACCTTTATGATGGCCCTTGATTTGGAAGGCAATGTGCTTTGGCGAAGCGAGAAACGCCTTGCAAACAGTCGAAACTTTGTCATTATAAAGAATACAATTATCACAGGATTTGGTTCATCGTATGATCCTGATTTTATCTATACTTTAGACATCAATACAGGGAAGGTTCTGGATAAGATTTCAGTAAAGAAAGCCGTCGATTATTTCATCAAGAAAGACGATTTGCTGTATGTATCGACTTATAATCGGGAATATGTGTACACGTTGAAGTAAAAAAAGCCTCTTTCGAAAGGAGAGAGGCTGAATTGGATGCCCTCTCCTGTTGAGAGGGCGAAAAAATCATTGATAACTTTTTACGGCGTCTTCAAGGCAGGTATCGGTTGTACCTTTGCCCATGGCATTGAATTTCCAGTTTCCGGTATCTTTTGTGAGTTCGCCGAAGATCATAGCTGTTTTATTGTCGTAATTTTCGGAGAGATCGAAACGGCAGATTTCTTCGTCATTGTCGGCGTTGATGAAACGGATAAAAGCGTTTGCGATCATGCCGAAGTGCTGTTTTCTGGGGACGGGTTCGAAGATGTTGACGATAAAAGCGAGTTTGTCGTAATCGGCAGGGATGAGGAGGGGGTGAATGACGATTCGTTCGTCGTCGCCGTCGCCTTCACCTGTTCTGTTGTCGCCGAGGTGTTCGACGGAACCGCTTTTGTGTTTTAAAGCATCGTAGAAGACGACATCATCGAAGCTGCAGACTTTTCCATTTTTGCACATCAAGACCGTGGCGTCACAGTCGATTTGTGGTGCGGAAGGGGAAAACAGGCCCAGGATTCCTTTTTTCTTGGGAACAGCAGCATCCCAGCCGAGTCCAACAATAACATTCTGGACAGGTTTTCCCTGTGCATCACAAAGTTCAAATGATTCACCTTTTTTAAGATTAACGGTCATAAATAACTCCTTGAAATGGCGTAATGCTCAAATTGTATGCGGAAAGTCCGCCCAATCATGCACAGGTGGGGGAAGGCCAGGGATATCACTCCACAGCGGGGTTCAAATTATATCAAAGTAAAGAGGATTGTCCAATGTTTACAGGGGGAGAGCTGTAATGTGTGTTGGGCTGAACCATAAAAAAGAAACGCCGCGTATCCCGGAGGGATAGCGGCGTTCAAGGCGCGTCGTATCGCCTGAAAGGCGATAGACGTGCGAAATGAAAAAGCTTTATTTGTCGACGGGGGCATTTTCGTCGTCTTTTTTGTCATCGACGGGGGCATTTTCGTCGTCATCGTCTTTTTCGTCGGCAGAGTTATCTTTTGCGGCGTCCTGTTCGGCCATTCCGCTCTTGAAGTAGAAAACGATCATGCCGATCATGGATGCAACGCCGATGGTTCCGAGGATAATCCAGATGACCCATGGGTGATATGTATCCCAGAGCATTTCGTTGACGGCGAACGTATCGGTGAGATTGGCGGTCTGCTGGACTTTAGCGATGAGGTCGTCCTGTGAGAGGTTGGCGATTGAGTTCGGATCGATGCCTTTTTCAGTGAGATAGCGAGTAGCGAGTACGGCTTTTGAGGAGAAGATTTGGTAGAGCGGACCGGAGAGGAAGTTTCCGAAAGCCCAGCCGATTGCGAACGGGATATTGGAGAATCCCATATAGATGGCTTTTTTGTCAGCCGGAGCCGTCATGCCGATGTATTCGCTGAATTTTGGAGAACAGATGATTTCGCCGATGGCGAAGGTGAAGATGGCAAGGCAAGCGATGCCGCCGGACATTGTCATACCGGAGAGTACGAAGCCAATGACGGAGATGACCATACCGAGAATGAGGGAGGTCATCATTTTGAATTTGGAGAAGAAGGCAGAGAGTGGGAGTACGAGACAGATAATGGCGGCGGCATCAATATTGATGATGATTTCGGGTTTGAGAGCGCCGTTTGATTCGAGGAAAGTCTGGAAGGCGCCGAACTGACCGAGCCATTGACCTATGCCGCGACGATCGACCCATTCATCGAGGAAGTTGGGAAGGAGATCCCAGAGCTGCATGAACATGAGCCAGAAACCGGAGACGATAAGCAGGAACAGGAGCATGAGCTTGTCGTGCCAGAGAATGCTGATGGTATCGACGAAGACTTGAACGGGGGTTTTCTTTTGAGCCGTGGTTTCGGAATTGACATCAGCGGTTTTGTCGTTTGAGTTTTGGTTTTCGGAAGCGTCTTTATTTTCTGTTTCGTCAGATTTTTCAATTTCACGGGAAGGTTCTTTAAAGAAGATAAGCGTGATGATGAGGTTGAAGAGTGTGACGAAAGCGGCGCCGTAAAAGACGTAGCTCCAGGTTGGTTCTGTGTCGGATCCGCGCAGGGCGGAAGCGGCCATAGGCGCGAGGAAACCGCCGATATTAACGACCCAGTAAAAGAGGCCGAAACCGAAGCCGGAGTTTTTCTTGTTAAGAGATTTGGCGACGATTCCTTGCACTGGGGGCTTGAAGATGGCGGTGCCGAGACCGATTGTGCATCCGGCAATCATCATGAGCCAGAAGTTGGCGGTGACAGAGAAATCGGAAGAGAAGAGAGAGGCGACATCCAGGATGTTAGCCATGAGGAGGTAACCGATGGTGTTAATGCAAAAAGCGACGATGAGAGACTTTTTGTAACCGAAAGATTCGGAGAAACCGCCGGAGACCATAGGAACGAGGCACTGAAGGAGAGCCCAGACGCCGTAGATGGCGCCTTTTTGAGCCATGCTAAGGCCGAGGCCGCCGGTACCGACGGAGACCATCATGAGAGGCAGAACGGCGCGGATACCGAAGTAAGCGAGACGTTCGCAGGCTTCCTGAGCGTTAGCGAGCCAGAAAGCGGGTTTAATAGAACTGAGAACTCCCATAAAACTCCTTAAAAGAGGGCGCGTAGCGCGAAAGTGCCGAGGCATTTGGGAAAGAGAGCCCTGGCGGAGAGAAAACAGGGCGGTTGTATGCCCTGAGACTACAATGTGTGTTTATCAGTGATGAAGGATAAATAAAAGATAATAGGTTATTATTTAGCCGGGCTCTGCCCCGAACCCCGCCGGGGCTCTGCCCCGAACCCCGCTTAAGGGCTGAGCCCTTAAGAATCCGCAATAATTTAATTTGGTATAAGCTTTTGGGGCTGCCTGACTATTGATTCCTCGCTGGGGCCGAGGCGTTGTACACAACGCCTCGACTGGCTCTCTTCAATTTCTGCATAAAATTGTGAAATACTTTGCTCATATTTCAGTTGATTTGTGAATTGCCCGAGGCTGAGGTGTAACGATAATAGCGAAGTTTAGACGGATAAAACTTGACGAGAAGCGTAGATGCGAGTAAAATTTTGCGGCTTTTGTGTAGGGTTAAAAGTAAGCCCGGCCTTTGAAAAACATCCTTAGCATTAGGAATAGGACACATCGACATGAGTTTTGAGATTGTAGAGAAGAATCAGGTAGTGAGAGAAATAACGGTAACGGTGAGCGGTGAAGCCGTGAAACGCGTTGAGACGAAGCTTGTGGAAGAAGCTCGCAAGACGATGAAGATGCCGGGATTCCGAGCTGGCAAAGTGCCTGCCTATGTGATTCGCCAGAGAGCCGGTGCATCGATTATGGAAGATGCGCGTCGTGAAAGCCTTCAGGTGAGTGTGAAAGAAGCGATTTCAACGCTGGAGAATCTGATTCATGTGGGTGAAGTCGAAGTTGTTGTTCCGAAGACGGAAGACGGTGGATTTGTGGCGAAAGTGAATGCTGAAATTACGCCGGTTGTGGAAGTGAAAGAGTACAAAGGTCTGGAAGTGAGTGTTGCGGATGCCGTTGTGACGGATGAAGACGTGATGAAAGACCTTGAAAGCCGTCGTGAACGCAATGCGGTGATTCAGCCGGTAGAAGACCGTAAGGTTGTCGAAGCGGATGATGTATTGATGGTGACACTGAGCGATCTGAATGCGGCAGCGGAGAAGATTTGTCGTGCTGGTGATCGTCAGGTATCGCTGGGCAAAGGCTATCTGAATGCCGATATGGAAAAAGCGCTTGTTGGCGTGACGATGGGCGAAAAAGTCGAACTGAAAGCGACGGTTGATGGTGAAGAAGCGGTTGTCTCGTGTGTAGTGAACGAGATCAAAAAGCGCGTATTACCGGCCCTTGATGATGCCTTTGCATTGGATACGGGGGATGCGGAAACGCTTGAAGGTTTGAAAGAAGTGACGAAGAAGCGTCTGATGGAAGAAGCTGAAAAAGAGCGCACGAACAAGATCGAAGAGGCGTTGATGAGTCAGCTACGCGCGAGCATGCCGATCGATATGCCGGAAGGTTATGTGAAAGCGAGAGCGGCGCAGGCGATTCGTCTCCAGCTCGAACAGATGATGCGTCGTCAGATAGATGATGCGATGCTGGATCGGATAATTCAGAATATCAAACCGGAAGAGGTTGAAGAATATCGTGTTGATTATCACAACGAGATCATTCTGAATGCACTTGCGGCGGCGGAAAAGATCGAAGTGACGGAAGACGAAATTGTCACGGAAGCGAAGAAATGGTTCCAGAGTGTGGATGAGAACCGAGTGAAACAGTGGCTGAAGACGAACAATGCATCGGCATTTGTTGGTGATCAGGTGAAACGCGATCGAGCCCTTGAAGTCGTGAAAGCGGCTGCGACGGTGAAGTCAGCAGAGGCTTAAGGCACAAAACAATGGATATCTGGAGTGGAGCGCAGTTTGTAGATCCTGCGGAAGAACCGCTGGAAACAATGACCATCAGCATGGAGGATGATGACGAGATGACCTTTTTCCCGAATGTAATTGAACAGACACACCGAGGCGAGCGTGCATGGGATATATTCAGCCGCCTGCTCAAGGATCGGATAGTTATCTTGGGAAGTTCAGTAACCGATATGGTGGCCAACAGCATCATTGCGCAGCTCCTGTTTTTGGAGAGTGAAAATCCGGAAAAAGATATCCAGATTTATATCAATTCACCTGGAGGAAGTGTGACGGCAGGGATGGCGATCTATGATACCATCCAGCATGTCCGCTGTCCGGTGTCGACGATTTGTATTGGTCAGGCGGCGAGCATGGGAGCTGTTCTCCTTTGCGCCGGCACGAAGGGGAAACGCTATTCGCTGCCCAACAGCCGCATACTGATTCATCAGCCGCTGATAACAGGAGGCGGCATTTCCGGTCAGGCAACGGATATCGATCTTCAGGCGAAAGAAATATTGAGAATGCGCCGCGTTTTGAATGAAATACTGGCGCGTCACTCAGGCCAGACGATCGAACGCATCGAAAAAGATACGGATCGCGATTATATCATGAGCGCGGACGAGGCGAAGGCCTACGGCTTGATCGATGAAGTCATCCGACGTCAGAAAGATGGCCATCCCGAAAACGTACCGTTTTCCGCATAAAGATAGAGCTCTCCGCCCGAATTTGGGCGGAGTTTGATTAAGGAGAGAGCAATTTGGCCCTTCGCTGCTCATTCTGTGACCGAGAGCGTTCCGAAACGCAACGCCTGATCGCAGGAGCCAATGTCTATATCTGTGAAGAATGCATCGAGGCTGCATATCAGCAGGTTGCCGATGCACTCGATAACAGCGGTCTCGGTCTTGGCAATTCATCGACCGAAAACATGACTGTTCCTAAACCGAAAGATATCAAATCAAAGCTGGATGAATATATCATTCAGCAGGACTATGCGAAAAAAGTCCTCTCGGTTGCAGTTCACAATCATTACAAACGCATTCTGAGCCCGGCCAAAGACGGGATAGAACTCGGAAAATCCAACATTCTGCTCATTGGTCCGACGGGAACAGGCAAGACACTGCTTGCACAGACTCTTGCGAAGATATTGGATGTGCCGTTTGCAATGGCCGATGCTACGAGCCTGACAGAAGCCGGTTATGTCGGTGATGACGTCGAGAATATCGTACTGAATCTTTTGCATGCAGCCGATAACGATATCGATCGTGCATGTCGCGGCATTATCTATATCGACGAAATTGACAAGATATCAAGAAAGAGTGCCAATCCGTCGATTACGCGTGATGTGTCCGGCGAAGGTGTTCAGCAGTCCCTGCTCAAATTGATCGAGGGAACGATAGCAGCGGTTCCGCCCAAAGGCGGGCGCAAACATCCGCAGCAGGAGTTTTTACGCGTTGATACGACCAATATTCTCTTCATCTGCGGCGGTGCATTTGTCGGTCTTGAGGATATTATCGAGACGCGTACGAGTTCCGGTTCAATCGGATTTAATGCCAATGTTCAGGCCAAAAAGGAACGCGATATATCGGCCCTTTACAAGGCACTTGAGCCGGAAGATTTGCTCAAATTCGGCATGATTCCAGAGCTGGTGGGGCGACTTCCCGTTGTTGCTACACTTCATCCGTTGGATGAAGAAGCACTCATTCGCGTTTTGACAGAACCGAAAAATGCCCTCGTCAAGCAGTATAAAAAGATGTTTAAAATCGATGGCGTCGACTTGGGCTTCACCGATGAAGCTCTGCACTGCGTTGCACAGCTTGGCATCAAGAAAGAAGCCGGTGCCCGTGGCCTGCGCAGCATTATGGAAAATGCCATGATGCCGTATCTGTACGCCGTTCCCGGACTTGAGAATTGCGATCATCTCACGATAACGGATGAGATCATTCGTCGTCAGGGGGATTTGGCCCAGATCGATGAACTCATTCGCCGGGTTAATGGCGAGCCTGAAGCCGATGCTGAAGCCAAGGTCGAAGTGAAAGCCGAAGCTGACGCGGAAGCCAAGGTCGAAGATAAAGAGGAAGCCAAGGTCGATGAAAAGGTCGAGGCTGAAGCAAAAGATTCGGTCGATAGCGAGGTGAAATCTGAAGGTGATTCCGATGGAAAACCGGATAAAAAGCCGAGAAAATCGACTAAAAAAAGCACCAAAAAGTCGCCGAAAAAGTGATTCGATATCAATCAGCTTGTGTTATAAAAGACCGCTCATCATGAGCGGTTTTTTTATTTGGAGGTTTTAATAATGGTCGGACGTAGCTCGCTGAGCGGTGTATTTATTATTATTTGCGTGTGTGTATTGATCATCCTGTGTTTGACATTGGGGTCATTCTATACAGTGGATGAAGGCGAACGCGGGGTATTGCTCACGAACGGACGCGTAGAAAGTGTTGAGGGGTCTGGGCTTCATTTCAAGATTCCATTCTTCCAGACTGTACAGAAGATGTCGACGCGAACAGATACGGTTCGCGGTCCAGTTCTGGCGATGTATTCGTTTGACCAGCAGACGGCTGAGCTGCAGATATCGGTAACTTATCATGTGGCCAGTGAACAAATTCAGGATGTGTATACGCGATTTGGGCGCGATGGCATATTTGTGAGTGCGATATGGCCGCGCGTGGCGGAAGTGTCGAAGACTGTATTTGGTCAGTTTTCGGCCGAAAGGGCGATTCAGGAACGCGATAAGCTCAATCAGATGATGAATCTGGAGATCAAAAAGTCGCTGCAAGGGGTGCCGGTTGTGATCGAGAACATCCAGATCGAGAACGTTGATTTCAGCGATACGTATGAGCGCGCGGTTGAAGAAGCAGCTCGTGCGAAGGCGGATGTCGAACGTGCGAAGAGTGAATTGGCGCGTGTTGAGCAGGAAGCCCAGCAGAAAGTCAAGAATGCAGAAGCCGAGGCCGGTGCGATGAAAGCAAAGGCGGATGCGGAAGCATACAGCATCAAAGCGAAGGCGGATGCGGAAGCATACAGCAAGAAAGTCAAGGGCGAAGCGGATGCGGAGGTTATTCGTCAACGTGGTGAAGCATTGAGAAATAATCCGGATCTCATCAAATTGACCGAAGCCGAAAAATGGAACGGGGTATTGCCAACGACGATGGTTCCAGGGAGTTCAGTTCCATTTATTGGCGTCAAGTAAAGGAGAAAGTGGTCATGCGCGTATTATTGAAACTTTCGGGAGAAGTGCTGGGAGGGCCTCAGGGACTTGGTCTCGATGCACTGACGTTGACGCATTTTGCGCAGATTATCGGCCGCATATCGCAGAAGCATGAACTTGCAATTGTGACGGGCGGCGGCAATATTATGCGGGGCAAGGCGACGCAGGGACTCGATCGAGCCAAAGCAGATCAAATCGGGATGATGGCGACATGCGTGAACTGCATGACCCTTGAGCAGCATTTGATTGCGAACGGATTTTCCGCCTGTGCCATGAGCAGTGTTCCGTCGTTGGCGCGTCATTATGACATTCCGGAAGCGCGTCGCCTTCTTTCTGAAAAGACGATCGTTCTCGTGGCCGGTGGCACGTCGAATCCGTATTTCACGACAGATTCTGCGGCGGCGTTAAGAGCGTTGGAACTCAAATGCGACGTTCTTGTCAAAGCAACAAAGGTCGATGGCGTTTATGATTCGGATCCGGCGAAAAATCCAAATGCGAAGAGATATGATCGGATAACGTTTGATGAAGCGATTGCCAAAAGTCTCGGCGTGATGGATTTGACGGCGATGATTTTGTGCAAGGAAAACGGCATGAAACTGCGCGTTTGTTCGGTTGAGAAGCTCAATGCATTTGAAGGAATACTGAACGGATCGGCACGATCGACGTTGGTGGATTTAGTATAGTAAAGGGATGGGCGGGCGTATTGACCCGTTTGTCAATAGGCCGCCCCCAGGTTCAAAAGGCGAAGCGTATGCCGGAAGGCATAGCGAAGCCCAAAGCCGTGCCGTATCGGCTTTTAAGCCGATAGGCCGGTGCCGAATAAATCAGGTGAAAGCCCCGAGGGACTGAAGCGGAGAAAGCGGAGTCATGGCGAATCGAATGATGTCCATTTCCTGTTGAAAAGACTGTCGAAACTGGTTGTCAAGCCATTGAAACTGGGCTTTGGTTGGCGTGAGGTTGACGGGGCTGAGGAGGTATTTGAGCCGGACGAAAGCGTCGGCGTATGTTGCGTCGATGACGGCGTTTGAATTGGCGATTTGCTCAAGGGGATAGAAGAGATCGGTAGGCTGAGGGGCGAAGACGTCGATTCCGAGAAGGTAAATATTTTCGTGACCGATGCGGTGATTGAGGACTTCGTTTCGTGCGGCGCGGACGGGGACATTGCTTGCGAGTCCGCCATCGCAGAGGCGATAGAGGCGGTCGCGTTGAAAGAGGTTCTCGAGGATGTCGCGGCTTTTGTATTTATGTTTTGCGACCTCGAAGTTGAGGACGCCGGGGATGAGCGCGGAGAAAGCGGATCCCTGAGCGCAGGACATGGATTTCGTGAGGTTGTCGAAGCCGAAGACGACGGGAATGACGGCATTTTTGCTGGTCAGGATGCTGGCGATATGGGTGGCGTGAGCGACGGCGTGTCTCCAGTTAAGGTGCAGGATGTTGAGGATTGGGGCGAGTATGTTTTTGTTTCGTTCTTCGAGGAGGGTTTCGATTCCGGGCTGCATGAGGATGCCGGAGGAGACGGAAGCGAAGGGGATTTTGAGCTGATCGTAATTTGGAGTTGAAGACCAGCCGAGGTTTTGGGCCATCTGCTCGATGAGGAGGTCGAGTTCGATTTTGAACATTCCCATGAGTCCGTGCTGACCGGAGTTGAGGCAAGGGCGGAGGCGTTTTGCAATTTGCCAGAAGCCGGGTAGGGCGTGCATGGTCCGATCGTGGTTGTAGTCATCCTGAAGGGCACGGATGCATCCCAGGAGTGCGCCGAAGGAGGTTCCTGTGATGAGGGAAGGTTTGATGCCGAGTTGTTCAAGCCATTGAAACAGGCAGAGGTGGACGTAACCGGTGCCGCCGCCGCCGCCGAGAGCAAGGACGAGTTTTTTTTGAGCGAGTATGGGCTCGAGAAATGCGGGGCAGAGGCCGGGGGAGAGGTTTTGAAGGTCTGAGAAGGCGCCGCGAAGGAGGGCAGAAACTTGAGGTTTTGCGGCGACGAGATCGTCGAAAAGCCAGGAACCGGACCATGCGAGTGTCCCGACGCCGTGCTGTTCGTCGGTGCCGGGGAACGCCCATGGAGTGTGCGCAATTTTGCGCATCAGGCCGAAGAGAGCCTGTCTAAAAGCATTGAGAGAGTGTGTGCAGTCGATGGGATTGTCGTCGAAATGGACGGCATTTGTGGAAGCGAGTCTCAGGGCAAACTGATAGATATCAAGGATGGCGCGAGCGTCGGCATCGAGATGGGAAGTGTCGAGAGCACGGTCTCGCAGCCATGCCCGTTCGAGGGCATGAGCTGGATTTAGGATATGGTCGGAATCCATTTAACCCCTGTAGGATTCACCTTTTTTGACGAGGGCAAAAGCGATTTTTGCAACTTTGTTGCAGATGGCAATGAGGATGACGTCTTCGGGTTTATTTTTCTGCTGGAGACGAGAAGCGAGTGCTTTTGCAGCGGGGAGAGAGGATTTGAGTGAGTGAGCGGCGCAGTAGAGTTCGTTTCTGAGGATGCGCAGGTCAGGGGCGCGGAAGTTGTCGATGCTGATATCGCCGCCGGTGAGAGCCGCCATTGAAGCGAAGCGGCTGGCGGATTTCGAGGGATAAGCGTGCATGACGTAAGTGAGGACGGCGGCGGTCATCTCGTTCATGCCGGGGATGGTGGCGATGAGATCGGCGTCTTTTTTGAAGGCGGGGACGCGTTTGACGATTTTACGGACTTCATTTTCGGCGTCATTCATTTTTTGAGCATGAATATTTGCGGCATTTTGAGTGAGCTGAATGAGGAAGTCGAAAGCCTGAGCCTCGTAAGCGAGATTTTTTTCCTGATTTTGCTGGCAGCCGATTTTAGCGGCTTCTCGCTCGATGAGCGCGTTTCTGAAAAGGAGGGCGTCGGTGGATGGGGCGAGCCAGCGGTCTTTGGAGGCGACGGCTTTTCTGGCGATGATTTCACAGGGGGAGATGCGGGAGTGAGCTTCGCGGAAAGATTTGGCGACGCCGGCGTAAGTCATGGGAATGACGGCGAAGCCGAGTTGACGGACGTGATAGGCGATGGAGAAGCCCTGTTGATCTTCGACGACGACGGCGACGGCGAGATCGTCACGATTTTTTGAGCAGCATTCGTCGAGCCAGGCGTCACAGGCGGCGAAGCCTTTTTTGGAGTTAGGGAAGTGTTTGAGCTTGATGAATTCGGGTTTGTCTGAATTTTGTATACGTCCGCAGTGAAGCGTGTTTTCGTCGTAATCGATTCCGATGATTTGCATAAAAAGGGGTCCTTCCTGGTGAGTAAATAGGGTGCCGAAGGGCACAAAAAAACGCGGGACGTATAGCAGAAAACCGTGCGTATTGGAATAGAGAGGTTATGGAATAACGGTTTGTGTGGCAACCTATGTGCGAAGCCCATACGGTTGCCGGTGCCGTCCTATTGGCCAGGTGTGGCCAATACGGACGGCAAAACTTTTTTTTGTGGGAAGAGGGAGGGGAGTAAAACGGGCCGGGCGTATTGCCGGAGTCGATAGCCCGGCGTGAAGCATGGCGTATTGGCGGACAGAGCTGTTGTTTACAACGGATCTGTCCGGCGATAGGCATGCCCGAAAAAAGAAAACGCCGCGTATCCCGGAGGGATAGCGGCGTTAAGCGAGGCGTAGAGACGTGCGGGGGCACGTCTCAAGGCGAGTAAAACAAAGAAATCAGGCGTTTTCTTTGGCGAATTTTTCCATGAAAGCGATGAGGGCTTTGACGCCATCGACGGACATTGCGTTGTAGATGGAGGCGCGCATACCGCCGACGAGGCGATGGCCTTTGAGGTTTACGAGGCCGGCTTTTGCGGCTTCTTTGACGAATTTGTCGTTGATTTCTTTTTCTTTTGCGACGGCGGCTTCATCGGTGGAACCGGTGGAGTATTTGGTGAGGAATGGGACGTTCATGAGAGAGCGGCTTCCTTTGTCGACCGTAGCATGATAGAAATCGGAGTTGTCGAGGAAGTTGTAAAGGAGGTCTGCTTTTTCGGTATTTCGTTTGAGCATACCTTCTGCGCCGCCATTTTCTTTAACCCAGTCGAGGACGAGGCCCATGACATAGATGGGATAGCATGGAGGCGTATTGAACATGGAGCCGTTTTTGCTGTGGGTGTCATAACGGAACATGGTCGGGACGAATTTGGGGAGGTCTTCGCGGATCATGTCGTTTCGGATGATGACGAGGGTGACGCCGGCGGGGGCGAGGTTTTTCTGGGCACCAGCATAGAGGAGAGCGAATTTGGAGACATCGAGGGGTTCGGAGAGAACGCAGGAGGAGATGTCAGCGACGAGGGGGATGTCACCGCAGTCGGGGATGTAGCTCCATTTTGTGCCGTAGATGGTGTTATTGAGGGTGATATGAACGTAGTCATAATCGCCTTCGATTTTTCGGATTTCGGGGATGTAGCAGCAGCCGCGATCGCGGGAAGAAGCGACGACATCGACGACGTCGAGATAACGGCGAGCTTCTTCGATGGCTTTTTTGGACCAGACGCCGGTGTCAACATAAGCGGCTTTACCGGTTTTGTTGAGGTTGAGGGGGATCATGGCGAACTGAGAGCTGGCGCCGCCCTGGAGGAAGAGGACGCTGTAATTATCGGGAACGTTCATGAGTTCGCGAAGTTTTGCTTCGACGCCCTGTATAATGGGTTCATAAGCTTTGGAGCGGTGGCTCATTTCCATGACGGACTGTCCGGTTCCGTTGCAGTCCATCATTTCTGCGGCGCATTTTTCGAGGACGGATTCCGGTAAAGTTGAGGGGCCTGCGGAAAAGTTAAAAACACGACTCATGATATTCTCCTCACAAAACAGAAGGCGGCTGAAACCATTTCAGGCCGCCGTGAAAGGGACAAAAGAATAAAAGAATTTAAAGAGAAGTCATTTCGAAAACAAAATGCGGGGGGAGATATTCCCCAAAAAGGGAATGAAGTCAAGGAGGAAAAGTGTCTAAAAGGCGCATGGAATCAAGAGATGCGTAGTTGTGTGTGGTGAAATGTGGGGGAGTGTGGGAGATGAAATTATATATAAATTTGGAAGAACGGGGGATAAGATGGATTGCGAAGCAGAGGGGAATGTGTTAATTTTTAAAAGTGTTTTGTGCGTTTATGCACATTTTTTTTGGGAGGTTTTAATGCGCACACTTGAAGATGTAGAGAATTATCTGCTTGCACTGGATGCTCCTTATGAAGTTTTGGGAGAGGGGCTTTTCCGTCTTATCGATGATGTACCGGAAGTGGACGACATCATTGTTCTCGTGACCGATCCGCTTGTCATCTTTAGCGTGAGACTGATGAAAGTTCCCAGTCAGAATCGGGAAGAGTTTTTCAAGAAACTTCTTGAACTCAATGCGACAGCTCTCGTCGGCGGTGCCTACGGAGTGGATGGTGACAACGTTATCCTGACCGATACACTTCAGCTTGAAAATCTGGACTTCAATGAATTTCAGGCTGCCATCGAATCGTTCGCTCTCGCGATTCATGATCATCTTCCAGTTCTGTTGGAATATGCCGATAAAGCCGAAGATGACGCAGTCAAATCTGATAAGTAATTCGCAGAAAAATAAGGAGTGTAGTTATGGGAATTTTTGGACGTATTTCCACCCTTTTTAAAGCTGAAGCCAATGCTGCCATCGATAAAATGGAAGATCCGGAAAAGATCCTGAATCAGTCGATTCGCGACATGCAGGAACAGCTTAACAATGCCAAGTCACAGATCGCCGAAAGTATTGCATACGAAAAACGCTTGAAAATGCAGTACGATAAAGCCCTTGAAAAAGTCAAGGAATGGGAAAGCAAGGCAATGATGGCCGTCAATGCCGGCCGCGATGACCTCGCAACGGAAGCTCTCGGCCGTCAGGCTGAAGCTCAGAAAGAAGCTGATTCCTTCAGAAATCAGTGGCAGGCTCAGAAGGCCGGCTGCGATAAACTCAAAGAACAGCTCAAAAATATGAATAACAAAATCGAAGAAGCCAAACGCAAAAAAGGCCTCCTCGTCGCTCAGGCCAAACGTGCCGAAGCCAGTAAAACCATTCATCAGACTCTCGCCGGCATGAACGACTCGGCCGCTTTCTCCGCTTTCGACCGCATGGCTGAAAAAGTCGAAACCATGGAAGCTCAGGCTCAGGCCAGCGAAGAACTCGCTTGCGAATACAGCGGCGGCGATGACCTCGAAAAAGAACTCAGCAACCTCAAACCCGCTGTCAGCAACAACGACGCTCTCGCCGCTCTCAAGGCAAAGATGGGAAAAACCGCTCCGGCTCCTGCCGCAAACGAGACTTCCTATCAAAAACAATACGAAGCCAACGGCAACAAATCACTCTCCAACATCTCCAGCTGGGATGACCTGTGATTTTTGACTGATTGAATTTGGCCCGCGAAAATATTATGTTTCGCGGGCTTTTTTTTTATTAGTTTAATCTCAACACTACTTTACCGGTGAGTGACATCATGGAACGTTCCCTCGTTGAATTAGGAAATGCCATTCGACAAAGTTCCGGCTTTGTTTTTTCGATGAAAAGTGAAATCAAACGCCTGATCGTCGGACAGGATCACATGATTGACTGTGCCATTATCGCACTGCTTACTGGCGGTCATATTCTCCTTGAAGGCGTTCCCGGACTGGCCAAAACTTTGTTGTGTAACGCCATCGCAAGCGTCGTCGAATGCCAGTTTCATCGAATTCAGTTTACACCGGATCTGCTGCCGGCCGATTTGATCGGTTCAATGATGTACCGACAGGATAACGGAACGTTCGTGCCCAAAAAAGGTCCCGTCTTTGCCAATCTCGTCCTGGCCGATGAAATCAACAGAGCACCGGCTAAAGTTCAGTCGGCCCTGCTTGAAGCCATGCAGGAAAAACAGGTGACGATCGGGGAAACAACCTATCCTCTTCCACGCCCATTTCTCGTCATTGCAACACAAAATCCCATCGATCAGGAAGGTACATACGCGCTTCCAGAGGCTCAGGTCGATCGATTCATGCTCAAAGTGATCGTCGATTATCCCAATATCGATGAAGAAAAAGAGATTCTGTCCCGCATGACATCGTCACAGAAAATCATACTCAATCCAGTGACGACAGCCGGAAACGTCATTGCGGCCTGCCGCGATGTCGAATCGATTTTCATCGACGAACGCGTTCAGAATTACATCGTGAACATCATCTATGCGACGCGTCATCCTGAGATGTTTGGCCTTCCAAACCTGAAAAATTGCCTTCGACGCGGCGTGAGTCCCCGGGCGACGATATCACTCGCTTCGGCAGCCAAGGCCATGGCATTTATGAACGCCCGCGCATTTGTCATTCCCGAGGATATTCAGGCATTGGCCTACGATGTATTGCGCCATCGCATCAGCCTGACGTTTGAGGCGGAAGCCGACAACATCAACGCAAATGACATCATTGAAACGATATTGGGCAAAATCGAAGTGCCGTGATGGCGCAAAGCCATCACGATTCTTCAATCATGATCATGCCTTTTTGACCGGAAATTCGGACAATATCTCCGGTTTTGAGTGAGTCGAGAAGATTGGGCACGGAGACGATGGCCGGAATGCCGTATTCACGTGCGACGACAAAGGCATGAGAAAGCGGGCCGCCACGTTCCGTGAGGATGGCCGAGGCAACGAGAAAGAGTGGCGTCCAGGCAACATCGGTTGACGTCGTGACGAGGATTTCACCGTATTCAAGGGATGCAGCTTCATCGAGTGAGTGAATGATGCGAACAGGCGCCCGGACGCACCCCGGAGAGGCTGCAAGTCCCGTCAGAACGCGAGATGCCGGGGCCGTTCCCGTCTCAAGACATTGATTGGGGTGTGTGATAAAGGTGTCCGGAAGACTGCACGAGGATAGATAGGCTTCATGCCTTGCACGGCGAAAGGCTACACGCAGGTTGAGTTTTGCCAGATCGTTCGTTTTCAGTCCGTCCATGACTTCGTCAAACGTCAGGAAAAAGATGTCGTCCGGGGTACGAAGAACTTTTTGTTCCGTCCACACCGATGCCGTCTGGAGCAAATACTGGCGAAATATTCCAAGAACATCGACGACGTACGCACGCCATGTTTCGCGAAGCCGAGCATATTTTTGAGTCATTGAGAGCAGTCGTCTGAACATCGGACGCATCGTGGCGGAGAGCATCGATTTGAATTGATTCGTGCTCTGTTGCCGATGTTCAGAGGCGGAATTGACGATGGATTTGCTGTCCTTTTGAGTGCCGGATTTGAGGTGTGTACGAATGACGCGGAATAAAAAACGAGGGTCTTCTTTCCATCTTGGATTAGCGAGTTCTGCTTCCTGATGGGCTCTCGCCCCATGGTGTGAAATGAATTGGCTGTATTTGGTGTGGAATTCTTGGTATCCGTCGAGGGGTTGAATGGTTTTGGTGAATGCCTCGAGATCCTGAAACGAATCTTCGTCGATAAAGGCGGCCGTGAGAGCGGGATATTGTCGAATGACCTGGGCCAGATCGAGGAGTTCAATGCCGGGAGCCGCACTTTTGACGTCGAGCAGGCCGCTCAAAAGAGACTGTTCGAGTTCACGAGATTCGGTTTCGGTAAAATGTCCGATGAAATTGGAACACAGAACGTATGATGTGAGAAAGGCTCCGCCGGCTCCAAGCATATCGATGGAACTGTCGAAGAAAAGTTCATTGAGTTCGTCAAATGCCCGTAAAATCTCGGGATTGTCGGCATTCGTGAGATCGAGAGACAGCAGCTTGTCACGTTTTTGTTCAAACGGTTCAGCTTTTTGTGGGAGCTTTTTAAGGCGTTTTTCCATCTTAAAAAGTTCGACCAGGGAGTGCGGGAGATTCTTGATGAAGTGGACATGGCTCATGGGCACGAGGGCGCATGCAAACTCTCTCAGAGATTGAATACCTGCGACTTTTCCAAAAACGGCGGGGTCGACAAAGGGAACCTGTGAGGCAACACTCAAAAATTGCGAGATATTGAGATATATATGCCCGTTGAATGTCGTGATGAACTCGTATTCCGGCGGAATTTTGAGTCCCAGCATGGCGAAAATGGCTTTAAATCCCTGGTTGGCAATCATCATGCCGACACTCCATGTCATGGGGGTGCAGACGCCGTACAGGGCTTCACCGACGTTGACGTTTGAATAGAGTACGTTTGGGGTATTTTCCTGAGTGGCCGCAATATCTCTGGCCTGAAGGATGTAAAGACGGTGTTTTTTAAAGGCAAATTCAATGTCCTGAGGGCGATTAAAACAGGCTTCGATGCGGCATGCGGTTTGCCGGAGCTGTTCGATGTCGCTGGCGTCAAGGCACTCGGATGGGATTTCTGAAACGCCGTCATTTCGCGGAACGCAGAGCGTTTCGCCAGCTTTTCCGTCGACGACATTGGCTCCCTGTCCTCTTGAAACGTTGACGAGAAGCGTGGCGTTTCCCTCAAGCGGGTGTTTTGTAAAGACGACGCCGGCTTCATCCGGATCGATGCAGGCCTGGATGATGACGGCCATGGCTGGAATGGGGGCGCTGAGTGAGGCGTCGATGGGATAGAGAAGCCTTTCACGGGCATAAAAGCTCTGCCAAACGGTACGGATGGCTTCGAGAATGGCAGAGCGCGAGCTGACGCCGATGACGCTCTGTTGAAGACCTGCAAAGGAGTGGGTGGATGAGTCCTCGTCGGTTGAACTCGATCGGATGGCCCATTTTTGTGCGTTGCACAGAGTCATGCATCGATCGAGTTCTTTGTTAAATTCTTCATCAAATTCAATGAGTTCAATGGATTCCTGCGGGGACAGATCGATCATTCTGTGAAACGCATCGGACAGGATGTTTTCAAAGACCGGAGTCGGAATGACGAAGCCGAGCGGAACGTCAAAACCGTTGTCCTGGAGAATGCCAAGATTGAGCGCCTTGCCGCCAAAAAGTTTTCGGCAGGATGACGTTCCGTGCAATGAAATCTGATGTGCAATATCGTCTAAGGCAACAAACTGCATTGAGCGAGTCTCCATCCTTCCGGACTGCAAATTAACTGTATTCTTGCAGTTTGTGGAATTGTAATGACGGCATTGTCAGCGGAAAAGACGACATTTTGGTCGGGAATGTCGTCGTAGGCGACGACGCGTTTGAGGTGCCGCAGATCGGAAGCTGTGATTTCCGGATGCTGTTGCTGACAGGTATCAAGCATGGTGAGGAACTGTTGGGTTTTGAGAGCCCGAATAAGGGAGTGTCTGAGTTCATCAGGCGCTAAAATATTATTTTCGACATGAACGATTTGCCACTGTCCGTTGCCGTCGGGGGCAAGCAGGATCTGTGCGCAGGGGTCGTCCGTCATTCGAGCCGAGAGTTCATCGAACTGAGACTGTTCGCTAATTCTTGAGGAGTATTCGACAAAAATATCATAATTATCAAAAAAATAAGAAGAGAATGAATTTTTATCGAACTGTGAACTCCATGCCGGATCGAGCAGATCGTAGACGAGAGAAGCGTTTTTTGCCCGGACGGCCTGTGCAAACCTATCGGTCTGATGATGAATTTCGTCAAAAGCGGCTTTCTGCGGGGTGAGTGATCCTGCGCATCCGGCGACTAATAATGAAAGTAAAAGGACGAAAAGATACATCATGTTTTGTGGGCCTCACTGGCAAAAACGCCAGAGGGGGCTATTACAAAAGTCGGCATTTTGGCAACCGATTTTTATTAATAATTAAATTACTTGTTTTTTCCGGGGCAGAGCCCCAGACCCCACCGGGGCTTTGCCCCTGTCCTCAGTTCGCAATATGAAATGAACTTCGTTTCCCGAGCCTGTCGGCTCTCCAACTCGTTCATTTCATTTGCTCACTGGGCTCTGTGGTTTTCGCCATTCACAGGATGGCGAAAATCCTCGGCCCCCCACCAAAGGACTGAGTCCTTTGGAAAACTCAATATTTTAAGTGGATAGAAACTTTTCGGGCTGCCTAACCATTATTCCCCGCCGGGGCCCCTCCTCTGTTTGCAAAAACTTGTGTGAATTGGACGAGAAGAGATACAAAAAAGGCCGGAAAAACCGGCCTTTTGGTTTGGAGTGATAGGAAAAATTATTTGCCGACGTAATTCCAGTGCCAGGCTTCTTTAATATAGTTGCTGAAATTGTAGCTGCCGGCGTTTTGGCTGAACCATTTGAAGAGGTCGCTGGAGGTATCGCCGATGTTTCCGACGTCGATGGCTTTTCCGCTCTGGTGATTGCTATAGCCGGGCTTGGCGGCGTAAGTGGTGTTGCCGTCCCAGTCGACGTAGAGTTCAATCTGCCCTTTCTTTTCGGCGCCGACGCCGTTTGTTGTACCGGCCTTTGTCATGGCGCGGAAGGTACTGGAAGCGGTGGGATATTTGCCGTCAGCGTGAGCTTTTGTGAGGAGTTTTTCGAACCATTCAGCGGCTTTTGGACACATTGCGCCGCCGATGCTGAGTCGTTTTGTGCAGTCTTCTTCGAGTTTTCTGCCGTCGGAGAAGGCGATTGGCTGACGGATATCGTAAACGATGGGGGCACCGGAACGGATGGCAGCCCAAGTTTTGGGACCGCAGATGCCGTCGACTTCGATTCTGCCGGAAGAGTCGCAGATATTTCTGGAATACTGATAGTACATGAGGTTTGTCCAGGTGCCGTTTCCGAAGGAGCCGTCGACGGTCAGATCGGCAACGCCCATGCTCTTGAGATACTTATTGAGATAGAGCTGGAGCGTTTTGACGGCTTCTTTGTTTGAGGAACCTTTTTTGGTGGTTTCATTTCCGGTGTAAGTGGCGCCTGCGGGTGCGGTGCTGTCGGCCGATTCGGGCATATCGGGATTGGTTGGCGTTTCTGGCTCGGGATTGGCTGGCGTTTCGGGTTCGGGATTGGACGGAGTTTCGGGTTGCGAGACAGGTTCAGTCTGGTCTTTGAAGGTGGTATATTTCTGAGAAACGTAGCCAAATCCGGTGCCATAAGCGATTTTAAGCCATTCGCCGGTGTCTTCGTAAACCTGGATGGTTTTGCCCTTTGAGAGACCGCCAATGCGAGGGTAGCTGGTTCCGGCGCCGCTTCGCACATTGAGTGCGCTGCATGTGACGGATGCTGTGCCGATGGGTTCGGCCTGTTTTGAGACGCGCTGATTGGACGTTCCCCGCGATCCAGTCTTGGAGATTGTTTTACTCGCGGCAGCTGTGACGGCGGCAGATGATTTTCTCAATGTTTTGGTTGTAGCCATGAGAGCCTCCTTTGTCTATTTGTTGAACATTAAACGCAAACAACCGATGACATTAGATAACAAAAAGTACCGGAGCCGCAAATTTTATTTCACTAAAATGAAGAAAAGAGGTGGTGGCTTGAAGGCAAAGAAAATGGCATTGGAAAGATGGGCCACGAGGTGTTTTGGGGGCCTGTCTATCGGCGTTGCCGATACGCCAGGCAGCTTGCCTATTGCGCATTTGGCGCAATACGGCGCGCTACAAATGTCTGATACAAGATAATACCTATATTTGGTTGACACTCTGCATTATTTAGTAGCATACACCGCAAAGTTGCTTGAAATGCAAAAATTTGCTCTTTTGCACGGTGCAGCTATTATTAACAAGCTCCTGCTGAGAGTTTCAGCGGATTTTTACTTTTTTTGAGGAATTGAAAGATGAAAAAACTTGTTGCTCTTATGATCATGTTGGCAATGGTAATGATGACGGCTTGCGGTCCCAAAGCTGCTCCTGAAGCTGCCACCGATAATAACGTTGCTCCTGCTGCTGAAGCTGCTGCACCTGCCGCTGACGCCGCACCTGCAGCCGACGCTGCACCTGCCACCGACGCCGCTGCTGATGCTGATGCTGCACCTGCCGCTGACGCCGCTGCTGCTGATGCACCTGCTGCCGACGCTGACGCCGCTGCACCTGCC
The DNA here is from genome assembly GCA_045599245.1 of Myxococcota bacterium. Taxonomy (GTDB): domain Bacteria; phylum Myxococcota_A; class Bradymonadia; order UBA4248; family UBA4248; genus UBA4248. Next base: position 15,358 of record JAZRVP010000283.1, on the reverse strand, counting down.
GCTGACGCTGACGCCGCTGCACCTGCCGCCGACGCCGCTGCTAATTAATCCGACATTGATTGGATGCCTTAAAAGCCCCGAAATTTCGGGGCTTTTTTTGTCCCTAAAAAAACGCTACAGAGGAATCGGGGCAGAGCTCCGGCTGAGATATATGAATTAACCCTGGTTGAGATGTAACCCCCATGATGTCAAATATGCTTTGACCCGTTGCAGATTGGAGATTTTATCGCTATAAAAGCTCCTGTTTTGATTTGTGCTGATTATTCAGCTTTTTCTTTAGCCATCATAAAGGATTTAAACATGAAAAAATTAATGCTCGGACTTGCTCTCTCTGCTCTTTCCATGGGTTTTGTCGCTTGCGATGACAGCGATGATGTAGGTAAACTTCTCGATGATGTAGAGAAAATTGGTGATACGATCGCCGAAATGTCCGGCTGCAATACCGGTGTTGCCATTTGCAAACAGACCGATGCGATGAAAGCTAAATTTGACAGCAGCACTACCTGTGCGGGTCAGGCGGAAGCTGTTCTTAAATATTCAACGGAAAACTATGAGGCCCTCGATAAGGCCGTTACAGACTACAGTGCTGTTGGCAAGTGGGAAGACTTCAGCGAGGGTGCCTGTTCAACATATAATGGCGCCAAAATGGCTAAATGTCTTGGCGAATTCAGCATGGTTTACAAAAATATTTCGGACTGCGAAGGCCTTACCGAACAGCAGAAAAGCGACCTGAAAAATCTCGAAAAATGGAATGAAAGCCTCGAAAAAGCCGCTAAAAATCAGGGTCTTTCATCTGATTCCGGTTCAGGAGAATAATTTTCTGGTCTGATTGTTTCATGGTATCATGAGTAGCCGCGATACAAAGTCGCGGCTACTTTTTTGCTCTATTAATCCTCGAGGAGACATACAATGTCACAGTGGTTGAGAAAAATAGGATGTTTTGCACTCGTTCTGTCCATGGGATGTGCGTTCGTTGCCTGTTCTGAAGATAAAGATGACGATCCTGAGCAGCCCCCAATTCTGGATGAAGTGAGTGTGCTTTGGGAAAATATGGGCGGCGATTCTGCATTCAAAGGTGATGCATCACCCAGCTGTGATTCCATCGTGACGGCAGTCGATAATTTTTCCAATAACAGAGAAAAGTCACTTATCGATGCGTGTGCCAAATATCAGACAGAAGCCGCTCGTGGTGTAAGCAAGCTCGTCAGTGATGGTGATTATTCCGGGTTTTATCTGGCTGCATTCATACTCGCTAACCGCATGGATAAAGCCTCAAAAACGTGTGTGAAAGGGACGAATGATTCTGTAAGTACGTCCAAGAAATACCATGATTTGTTTGAAAGGAAAGGTAATTGTACGTCATTTCTTTCGGATGCCGAAACGATAGTATCGAAAAGAAAATAAAATGCGAAGGCGTATTGCGGTTACGCAATAGCCTGAGCCGGCGAAGCGTATGGCCTGAAAGGCCATAGCTCGCCCCACCAGAATAAAAAAACTCTGTGATGTATTATTTTGTAATAATCGCGGAGTTTTGTTTTATATTGTTTGTGTTTTGGTGGGTTTTGCTTCTTCTGTTGTGATTATTTCATCTTCATCGTCGTTGTCATCAATTTTAACAGCATTTTTTGATGGTTTTATTTTGTTTTTTAGCATGATGAATGGTTTTGTCGGCAAATCGCGGTGCACCAGGACGAGAGAAATGACGAGATATATTAAATGAAGCTTTAAAAGTTGTAATATTTCAGCGGGACAGTCGATAAGCATGGCATTTTTATATTGAATTTTACGCATGGCTGCGGCTGTTGGAACGACGCCGAAATATTCCTGAATCATTTGAACCCAGACGGGCGTATCGGATCTCGGCCAGACATATCCACTGATGGAAAAGAAAAAGAGCGAGAGGCCGAGAATCATCTGGAAACTGGTGAAACGGTCTTTGCAGAACGAGGCAAAGGCGATGGCAAGCGGCATCTGACAAATGACGAGAAGAAGAATAAGTTTCATCATTTCGGTTGGATTGTCGCATGGCCAGCCAAAAAACGGGGTTACAACAAAATAAACTGTAATCGTTCCGAGAAAAACAAAACAAAGATAATAGAGATATCGCCAGAAATAATCGATATACCAGAGTTTTCTTTTTCTGAATTCTTTATCGATTTCGCGGTGATATCCAATGCTGAAAGCGAGAATGAGCAGTCCCATCTGGTTGAAAACAATGATGAAGAGCATGGGACTGATAAAAGAGGCATAAGCCATGCTTGGCTGATAGTATATATGTTTATCATATCGAATGGGATCGATGATATTGAGAGCGCGATCGCCGGTGATGCCTTTTGGATTGGCGACATTTTCGATAGCCAATTGAACATTTTTGTCAAGAATTGTAGTTTGAATGCCGGTCAGAGCTGCGGCATAAATCATCATGTTCGTTGCATAAACATATATTTTTAAATTTCCCTGTTCGAAATGTTTAATTCTTCTCGAAAAGTCTTCAGGGAAAAAGATAAAGACATCGGCTTCACGCGACATAACAGCCTGAATGCCATCGTCAATGCTTGAAACGCGCCGTGTTATTTCGACACCCTGGGTTGCATCCATTGATAGAATCAGGTCGCGGCTGATATTTGAGTCATCGAGATCGAGAACGACGGCATATCGTTCAACGACGGTCTGATTTGAATAAGTCAAGGATATCAGTGATGGATAAATCACCGGAAGGAATAACGCGATAAATAGAGGAAGAATAGCAACCAGACTGAATTTGGCTTCATTTCCTATTTCGCGCCAGAAGCAGAAGTGAGAGAGAAAGCGTTTGATAGCAGGTTTCATGGGGCTTTCTCCATATTCATGTTCGATGTATGATTTTCGAGAAGGTGTTCAAGAGTAGGTGTTTTTGGCTTATCTGGTGCCGGTGCATTAAAATCGATATTAATTTCAGACGGAATTTCGAGAATTTCCTGCATATCATCTTCTTCTAATTCATCATCGGTCGCGTTTTCATCTATATCAACATTATTGTCCGTCATAATGTTGTCATTTTCGATGGTTTGAACATCGCCATTATCCAGTGTTTGGATATCATTGGTTTGATTATTGATTGATACGGTATTTTGTTCAGGAGAATTGATATCGATATTATCTGTGATATTTTGAACTTCATTGTTAATAATATTTTGATTGTCAGTTTCTGCTTCGGATGTGGCGTTATTGTTAATATTGTTATTGTTAATATTATCTGAAATATCTTCTTTCGTGTTATCTTTAATAATTGAAGGGGAAACGGGTTTTGTAGAATGTTTTGAAATATGAATAGAAGGATTATTTTCGGAGGAAATTGATTTCAGTACGGCACTGCTCAATTTGGGAGAAGCAGCAGCAGCGGCCATTTCGAGGGACGGGGTGATTTCCGTTTGGTGTTTGATTTTGTAAAAAGCCCATTTAAAGATGAGTCTGATGTCTCTCATTCTCATGATGATAAAGATGAGACAGGTATAGAGAATAGCCTGTTTGATGAACATCACGAAGAATGTCCAGAGGTCACTCCAGGTTGCGTCATGGTATAGGAAGACCTGAACCGACTGCAGGAAAGGTGTGAGAGGGATCCATTTGGCCAGGCCGGAGATATACCAGGGCATCATTTCGAGCGGCCAGGTGAGTCCGGAGAACATGACGGAGAGCATGCAGATGAGATAGGAGAGGGACATTGAAATGGCAATCGGCATCATGAGATTGATGGTTGAAAAGAGCATGATGGTGAGCACGAGGTAGATGACGAGCGAGCTCAGAGCCATGAGAGGAGCCGATTGGAGGATGATTTCAATGCGAGGGAGGCCGTATTGATAGATGAGAGCGCCGACGATGAGGGCGATGAGAAAGACGGCGCAGAGTCGTCCCAAATAGAAGAAACGTCGTCGCAGAGTGTGAGATTTAATCTTTTTCGGCAATTTTTCTTGAAAACAAGCGCAAGTCATGACGCAAGTAAAGATATTGAGCATGAAAAAGATGAGAACGGGCAGGAGGTATTCGCTGTAAACGACGAGTGCATTAAAAGGTTTTTCGACGTCGAGATTGATGGGCTGAAGAGCGCCCATAAGGGCCTGTTTGGGCATTCCCTGTTTCTGAATGGCAATCATGCTTACGCCGACGGAAGCCGTTTTGACGACGGTTTGGATGGCTTTGTCAGCATTTTTTGCCATGAGCATGTTTGTGCCGTCGATATATCCGAAGATGTGAGCACCTTTTTGTGTTTTGACAGCTTCAGAAGTGCCGGCGGGAATGTAGACGACAGCAGCGGCTTTGCCTTCAAAGAAGATATCGTCGATTTCATCGAGGCTGTCGAGCGTTCCGAGAACTTTGAGATCGGGACCGGAATCGAGAAAAAGTCGAAGCGAACGGCTGATGGTCGAGTTATCGTGATCGACGACATAAACAGGGATGTCGGTTACAACACGGACGCCGAAAACAGCCGATACAACGCATCCCGTAAAAATCATCAGGATGACCATGAAGGCAAACTTCGGGCGTCTAAAGTAGATGGTCAGGAAGTCAATAAATCCCTTGAGAAAGAACATCGCGATATCACCAGCGTGCGGTCATTCCGGGACGAAGTCCATCAACGGGATTGACAGGACGAACTTTGACTTCAAAAGATTTGAGATCAAAACGGTCGCGATCGGAGGTTGCTCTCCAGGTTGCAAAGTCAGCCATTGCGGAGATATTGGCGACCTGCATCGGGATTTTTTGATCGAGCGCAGGGATTTCGATTTCAACCATGTCGCCGACGCGAATGTCTTTGAGACGGTCTTCACGGATGGCAAAACTGGCCCAAATATCGTCCAATTTTACGATGGTTACGATTGGATAACCCGTATTTGTCAACTCGCCTTCGTGGACGACGATTTTGGAAACGACGCCATCGACGGGGGCATATTGCTCTTTTTCTTTTTGGTAGATTTCGATTTCAGCGGCGACACTTTTTCCTTTAGCGACGAGGGCTTCGAGGGCGCGAATCTCTTCACTTCTGGCGCCGGAATTGATGGCATCGAGCTTGGCTTCGGCCATTTCAAGCTGGTTGAGAGAGACTTGATATTTGAACTCGACTTCATCGTATTTGGCCTGAGGAACGGCTTTTTCATCGAGAAGAGACTGCATTCGGTCGAGCATTTTTTTGGTGACATCGACCTGTGCTCTTGCGGCTTCAACCTGATTGGCGGCTGCTTTCTTTTCCTGCGGACGAGCGCCTTTTTCAGCCATTGAAAGCTGAGCTTTTGCGGCATCAATTGCCGATGTTGCCTGCAAAAGCTTTGCATTCAGTTCTTCGAGATTGAGTTCGACGAGCAAGTCGCCGGCTTTGACAGGCTGTCCTTCCTGGACATGAACTTTGAGCACGCGTCCCGGGACTTTGCTCGCGACATCGATTTCTGTTGCATTGATAAGTCCCGTAATCTGCAGATTGGCTGGACCGCGATTTACCGTCGTCAGTTTGTGGTAATCGTCTTTGATTCTTTCCTCGAGCTTTGACTTTTGTTCACAGCCGTTCAAAAGCGGAATGGAAAGACTGAGCAAAAGTGTCAAGAAACCGGCTCTTTTGAGAAAATGCATATTCATGTTTTGCCTGCTTATTTGCAATTATCGTTATGAATTGAGAAATTTATCGATGCTTTCGAGAACGATGCTTTGGGTATGCATCGACAGATTTAACCGGCGAAGAGCCGGACTGTTGAGTCCATCGGCGGACGGTTGGCTTTGTTCTGAACGATCCGTTTCTGGATCACATCGAAAATACATGGCTGCTGTCAGAAGAAAGCCGTGGGCTAATCCTTCGATGGCCTCAAATTGTGAGGGGGTCACCTCCCGGAGTTTTCCATTCCGAGACTGAGTTTCAATGATATGCCTTATTTTTTCAAAAATAGCATTCACTGTTTCTAATATTCTTGGGCCATGAATAGTTGGACTGAGCCGTTCCCATGCCCAAAGCCTTAAAAAATCACCATGATTTTCGAGTGTATTGAAAAGGACACCGTAGATGTTGACGAGATTTCCTTCCATTTCATCGAGATGTTTGTTGATCTCGCTCATGGCTTCTCTCGAAACTTCGCTCAAAACAGCCAAATATAGATTGTCTTTTGTCTGGCAGAAATCATAAATCATGCGTTTATTGACTTCGGCACATTCGGCAATGGCATCGATTCTCGCCCCGTAGTATCCCAGCTCAGAGAACTGTTCACGAGCGGCTCGCATGATGGGTTTTTCGTATTTTGACATGGTTATTTGAGTGCACTTGGTTCAATGCCGGGATTGTCGCCGACGCTTAATTTCAATCCGGAATAGGCAATCAGGATATCGATACGTGCTTTGACATCATCCGCGCGAGCTGCCGCATATTTGGTTTGAGCCGTCAGAACGTCGGTGTTGACGGAATCACCCTGTTCAAAACGCGCGGAAATCGTTCGCAGATTTTCCTCGGCAAGAGCAAGAGCCTGTTTCGTGAGTTCCACGCGTTCGAGAGCCGTGGACAGGGCGAGATATTTCTGGCCGACTTCGAGTTCAATGAGCTCTTTGGCTTCTGCGTCTTTGGCGGACAATTCTGCGGCTTCAAGTTCTGCGGCTTTTGACTCATAGTGATGGCCAAGGCCGTCAAAGATTGTCCATGACATCATGAGACCAATCAGTCCCTGGTTCGATGGCTTTAAGATATCGAGTCCGTAACCATATTGGTAGCTCGCGATGAGTGCCAGCTGCGGGACGTAATCAAGAAGGGCAATTTTTTTCTTTCTTTCTGCAGCTTTTTGACCGAGAGAAAGGCGTTCGAGTTCCGTTCGCTGTTGAGATGCAAGGACTTGATAGCTTTCGAGGGAATCGAGTTGCAGGCTAAGGGCAGCCTCAGGCATCTCAAGCGCTTTGACTTCGATTCCCCGTCCAAGAGAAAGCACTTGAGCCAGTTTTAATCCGGCAAGCCGTGTGCTGTTTTTTGCCTCGACGACGTTCTGTTTTGCTTTGAGCTGTTCGACTTTTGCCGACAGAACGTCGGAATGAGAAATCATGCCGACATTCTCATATTTTTGAGCCATTTCGACGTGTTTTTCAATGGTGTCGAGGGCTTCCTGGGCAACATCCGTCATGAGCTGGGCGTAGACGAGTTTTAAATAGACTTCAGTGACCTCATAAGTGATGGCGAGTTCTTTTGCACGCCGTTCGATATCGACGTTTTTGATGCCGAGTTTTGCGAGTTCTCCGCCCTGGTAAACTTTGAACAGAGGCGTGAGCGGCATTTTGAGCGTAGCACCGATGGTGAAGGTGAAGTCATTTTTAAGCTGAATATCCTCTGGAATAGTGTCGAGCACAGAAGATGTCAGTCCCTGAAGTGAATCGCGAACGGCATTGAGAATGGTTTGTTCCAGTGGCGAGAGTTTACTGATGGCTTCATCGGCTCTGGTCTTGAGTCCATCCTTGTCCAGAACATCGATTTTGGAGGCATCAGTCCAGAAAGCCAGTGTGGAATCGATGGAAAGAATGGGCCACCAGTGGGATTGAACAATTTTTAATTGAGCCTCGGCACTTTCCTTTTTTGCATCAAACTGAGCCCATGCCCGGGAATTTTTGTGAGCGAGTTCGATGGCTTCGGACAGCGTCAATTCCTGAATGGTCTGGGCATTGCCTGTACTGCTCCAAAATAGGCAGAAAGTGGCAATAAATAAGGGGATGAGATGTATTTTTCGCATAAAATGCTATATGGAGAAAGGAAAGATGAATATAATGTTATGTGTAGGTATACAACCTACTTTGTGTATCCTACCACTAATCCTAATATAAACAACCGGATAACGTGTGAATATTCCCGGCGTTGTGGTGGGCGCAATCATTGTAAACGGTCTTTCATAGGCTGACATGGCTTGAAGAATTTGACGATAAACTGCATCGAGAAATAGGCCGTAAGGCTCAAGTTGGTCGATGCGTGTTGTCGGGGATAGCGGTGCGTATGGCACATAGCACCGCCCTAACAAAGCTCGGTCGGCGTATTGGCGCAAAGCGCCGATAGCCGAGCGTAAATGAGGCGCGTATGGAACATAGCGCCGCATCCCTGTAAGCGTCAATGAAACAGAAGTTCACAGGCATCCAGTTCTGGTTATAATAGAGATTGTTAAACTGAGTTTAAATAGGGGGTGGCAAGATAAATAATAAAAACTTTTCATCCCCCCATGTTTGGGGTAAAGGCGCGGGCTGGATTGTCTCAGACTGGCTAGAGCATGGGAGAGAGAAAGGTGTCGCAGGACAGAAAGGATTTGATCGTCAAGATTGTGAAAGACAGTTTCTGGATCACGGTTGGGCTCTTATTTTATGCCTGTGCATGGAATATCTTCATTCTGCCGCATGGATTTGTTGGTGGCGGATTAGGCGGTATCTGTGCCATGATCTATTACATGACGGGTATCGCGATTTCGTACACATACCTTGGCTTTAACGTCATATTGTGTATCATTGCCTGGATCATTTTGGGCAAGGATTTCAGTATTAAAACGGTATTTGGGATACTTGGTCTGACGTTATTATTAAAGCTGATCCCGATTCCCGTTGAGCCGGTGATCAAGGACACGTTATTGAGTGCCATCATGGGTGGTATCATGGCGGGAGCCGGATGTGCGACATATTTGACGCGAGGGGCATCGACGGGCGGGTCCGATATCGTCGTGATGATTGTGTCCAAGTTTAAGAATGTGAGCTGGGGACGCGTCTATTTGATATTTGATATGTGTGTCATTACGTCGTCGATCCTTCTTCCGTCCAGCACGATTAACACGGTTGCATACGGTCTTGTGTTCATGGGCGTTTCAGCCTATTCGGTTGATTTGTTCAGCAATGGTCGCCGTCAGTCCGTTCAGATGTTCATTTTTACGTCAAAATATCGAGAGGTTGCGGATCAGATCATTCATCGCCATCACCGAGGTGCGACATTATTTGAGTCGATAGGCTGGTACACAAAACAGCACAGAAAGACGATCTTTCTCGTTGCCCGAAAACGCGAGTCACAAGACATATTTAGAACGGTCAAGGACATCGATCCGAATGCATTTATTGCGGTATCGAATGTGATGAGTGTGTTTGGAATGGGGTTTGACGCGATCAAGGCGGGGTTCAGCAAAGCGGCCCTGAAGGATGCCGAGGGGAATGTGATAGACACGTCAGCGGCAGCGGAAAAAGGGGAAAAAGGTGAGCTTGACGACGATGAGTCGACGGCCATTTTCAAGCCCGAGGGTGGCTTCACAGAGGTCAGTGTCAATGAGTCGATAATGAAGGATGAGGAAGAGGCGAACAGACGCATCAAGGAAGGCCGGATGGCCGAGTATAACGGCGAGTGGGAGACGCCGGTATCGGAGCTCATGGAAATACCGGAGATGCCGTTGATACCGAAAGATATGGCGAAACATGCCATACCGGACTTTGAGTCCAAGACGGATATGCCGAGGATTGGACAATAGAAACAAAAGAAAAGCCGTGCAGTTAAATGCACGGCTTTTTATTCGTGATGACAGAGGTTAATGTTCGTCGGGAGCTGGTGCGATGCCGGGATCCGTATCGAAACATTTATCGTCAACGCAATATTGATCGGGTTCGCAGTTGCAAAGAGAAATCGAGTCGCTGTCATCGCTGCATGCGGCTGTGAACATCAGAAGGGACAAAAGCAGTAGAACTCTATTCATAAATCAGCCTTGAGGAGCTCCTGTATTGTTGGCGAGACCGGGAGTGTGAGGATTCTGGACGCTGGCTTCGGCGGGGGTAATGGAGGAGCTTGGGACGAATTTGTCCATGTCGCCGTCTTTTTCCGGAGTGTCTGGGCGAGCGGCAGATATGCCGGGCGTTGATGATGTATCGGGATAAGAGGCGGAGTGAATGACGGCGTCAGTATTGCGATTGACGAGGGTCAATTTACCGGCAGCAGCTGACTGAATGGCACTATCCATGGCGTTGGAGGCAATACTTGCGGCATCGCTGTCCAGACCGCCGAGTGTTTGTCCGGCTGGATAAATGATGAGGTAGGTCTGTTTAGCGAGACAGCCTTCGAGAGGAATTTCGATGTTATTGCCGGAATCATTGGTGAGGGAGAGTTTGACGGTATTGAGGTCGAGATCGGTGTCGGTTGCGTTTTTGAGTTCAATAAACTTCATCTGGTTGCCGTTTGTGTGTTGCATTGGGCTGGCGGCATCAGGGTTGGCAAGGATTTCGTTGATGAGGATCTGCTGAGAGGAGGCAGTTGAACAAATGGGAGCGATGCATTTACCGCCGGCGCAGCGCCATGAAGTACAGTCGGAATTCTGGACACAGGAAGCATCGACTTCACAGCGTTTGCACTTTGCTCCGCCGCAATCGACGGAGGTTTCGAGGCCATTTTGTTTGCCGTCTTCGCATGAAGAAGGTTCAGCACACTGGCCATTTTCGCAGTTTGTGCTTTCGCAGTCAGAAGAATCGTTGCAATACTGCCCGATGGCACATTTTGTTGTGCATGAACCGCCGCAGTCTTTGTCGGATTCGTTTCCGGACTTAATGCCGTCCGAGCAGGTATTGACGGGATTTTTAGCGTCATTGCAAATGCCTTCGACACAAACGAACTGGCTGGCACAGTCTTCGTCTTTATCGCAATTTTTACCGATGGCACATTTGGGGCATTTGGAACCGCCACAGTCGGTATCGGTTTCATCGCCGTTAATGACGTCGTCGGAACACGAAATACATTCGCCGCCATAGCAGATGGTTCCGGCGCCGGAGGCTGAACAGTCGTCATCGTTTTCACAGGCAAAAGCGGCGCAGATGCCATTGGAACACTCAGCAGAGAGACAGTCTTTGTCACTTTCGCAGCCTTTGCCGGTAGCGCATTTATTTTTGCAGGGTCCGCCGCAATCTACGTCGGTTTCATGGCCATTTCGCTGTCTATCCTGACATGTATTGCAAATGCCCGTTTCTTTATTGCAGCTATGGGCGTTGTCCGATTTGCAGTCAGAATCTTTTTTGCAGAAATTTTCGAGACATTTTTGAGATTTGCAGTATCCGGATTTGCAGTCTGCGGAAATTTTGCATTTCTGTTTTAAATCGCAGGCATCACACATGGAACCGCCGCAATCGACGTCGGTTTCATCCGAATCTTTTTTACCGTTGGTGCAGGCTTCATCGTCGAGTTCAACGCACGTTCCTCGCACCGTGTCGCACGTATAAATGATGGAATCAGGGCAGTCTGCGGTTGTTTTGCAGCCGCCAATGGCATCTCCTTTATCGCATCCGGAAATGCCGCAGGCCGCGAATAGTGCAAGACTGGCAAGCAGATAACGGTTCAGTTTCATGGTAACCTCCAATCCTGTTATAAATAAAAAACACGGCGATAATTTAGTTGGAAATGAAGCGATATAAAAGGAGATAATTCGCTTTTATTGATTTTCCAACGGTCATGAAAAAATGGTCTGTATTTGCAAAAAAGCGCCCTACAGGCGCTTTTTTAATGCATTACAGAGGAGCGTTCGCCGGAGCAGGATTGGGTGCGGGAGCGGGAGTCGGCGTTCCATTGGCCGGCGCATTCTGAGGAATGGCAAGTCCCGGAACTTCTCCTGCACTGATCGGTTCATCCGAAAAATCGAGGCCGCGCTTTTTGCTCTGAGCTGTATCTGTAACGGTTTTATCCAAAGACATATAAGCCAGCAAAAGGCTCAAAAGCATGAAGCAGATGGCTGCTCCCGTCGTCATTCGACGAAACACCGGCGTGCCGCCGCTTGAACCAAAAACGGTATTGCCGCCGCCGCCAAAGGCCGCTCCAAGACCACCTGATTTTCCCGGCTGCAACAGAACCGTGATGACCAGAAAAACACAAATAAATGCAAAAATAATGTAAATCAGAGTCAGCATCGAAACGCCTTTCCTTCGTTATTCCTAAAGCTTCGTGGGCTTATTTTGCTCTCGCAAATTACCTTTTCGGGCCGCCGAAAAAATTGCGGCGCACTTTACTACGGGCAAAACTCCCGAAATGCAAGTTATTTATGATGGCTTCCCCCATTATGTTCGTAACTATTCAATCGGGGCAGAGCCCCGAGCCCCGCTGGGGCTTTGCCCCAGACTCCACCAAAGGACTGAGTCCTTTGGAATCCTCAATATTTTAACTGGCCGGTCATTTCATTTGCTCACTGGGCTCTGCGATGTCAGCCGTCCACCGGACGCCTGCCTTCTCGGCCCCCCCGGATCTCGACCATTACGGCCTTAAATTATCGTTTTGTTCAGAGGTTCCCTGCCTGAGCTGTAACTTATGTTTATCCTTCATACGCTCTCTCGCTTGCGATTTCGTATTTTAATCTCTACAATACTCTCCGGCTTTTTCAGCTATCTTTGACTAAATTACAGGAGTTTATATGCGTAAATTATTTCTTGCTCTCGGTATGTCCGCGATTGCCCTGACCTCGCTCGCTTCCTGCGATCTGGACAGCGTCCTTGGCAGCGATGAACAGTGCGTTCAGTACGAGCAGATGTATCAGACTGATATTAAGGAGGAAGGCCGTCTTCTCGATCATATCAATACCGATGGCGACTTCTCCATGGCCATGACCATCAATGCCTCCGGTCTTCAGAAACTCTTTGATGCCGCCAATGAATGGTCTTACAGCTCCTTCGGAATTGGCGTTCCGAGCATCGGCATCGGCGGCTGCACCGGCGCAAATCTCCTCTATGACTATCCCGGAAGCATCGACAACTGCCTTTCTTTCACGATCCCCGTGAATATCGCCAGTTTCAAAGCCTCCGCAACGTTCGGTATTCCCATCACTGACGAAATCAAAGGCGACAAAACCTCTATCTATATCAATCTTAAAAAAGCCGAAATTCTCGATCTCCAGGCCAACGGAAAACATTTGGATACGATAGCTTCCAAGCTGATTGAAACCGGTATTCACGCCTGGCTCGATTCTGATCTTCCCAAAGTCCATCTCTTCGATATTCAGGCATGGGAAATCGGTGACAACAACGTCAAAATGTATGCCGGCGCACCTCGTATGAACTTTAACAGCAAGACCGTTACGTTCGGCATGTATTCCAACATTTTCTTCTCTCAGACGGCTTCCGTGACCTGGGATCAGAATATGCCTCAGGACGCCGAAATCGGCCTTCACATTCATCCCGATCTCATTCGCGGTCTCCTTTCCAGAATGCTTAATGAAGGTCACATCAGTGACAACGTCGTGCTTTCTGAAGATGGTTCCGCTCCCACCAATGACCTCAACTCGGATCGCGGCTTCAAAGTCAGCATGGCCAATATCGCAAGAGATTATCCTCAGGATATGCTCCTTGAATACAGCAGCGATTGGGCCAATTACTTCACGTTCGCCTTCCGTCTTTGGAGCACCGACACTTTCTGCGGTTATATGGACGTCCTTGCCGGTCTTCATCTCAGCATCACGGACAGCAAGTTTGAAATTGGTCTTGGCAACGTTCACATGGGCAAATCCTCCGGCTGGATGACACTGACCGCACTCACCGGCGAAGCCCTTATATCAACGCCTTTCTTCCAGGAAGTTCTGAACTATGCCAACCTTTCGTTTAACTTCAACGAATTCTCCGTTTCCACTGACAAGGGTAAGTCGGACGGGATGAGAAAAGCTCAGATGGGCGCCGATCACATTCAGTTTGATATCGACGGCAACGGCATCAGTCTTTTCCTGAATTTCCTCGATCTCTGATTTGTGTTGGCTATGGGCGCCGCCTATTGTCCGTTAGACAATACGGCGCGCGTTTTCGCGGCTATCTGCGATACGCCGCGATTGGAATATTTGGGGCATGGTTATTGGCCGTTGGCCAATACACCATGCGGCGGCCTGTGCGCGTTCGCGCATACAGCCTTTCTTATTGTGCCAGCCAGTCTTCGATGATGCACTCGTGAACTTTATCTTTTGCATCTTTGTCGTAATTGACGCCGACGAGAACCATATTTCCCTGATAATGTTCGAGTCCCTGAGGATAATTTCTTTGTTTGGCCTGGCTGATTGCGGTTTCTGCGTCTTTGTCCCATTTGAGTTCGACGATCATGGCCGGGACATCGCGATCGGTGCGGGGAATGAGGACGATATCGGCAAAACCTTCACCTGATGGATATTCGCGAACGACAGTGTAGTCTTTTCTGGCTGTATAAATGGCAAATCCGAGGGCACAGCTTAAACTGTTTTCATCATTATATTTTAATATAGAAGCCACACCGGAGTGCATTTTTCGCAGGATATCGCCGGCTTTTTCGGCATTTTTTGTACGAATGGCTTTCATAAAGCTTTCGGACTGTTCAATCGCCTTCATGACTTCCAGCCAGCCGTTGTCTTCGGCGGCACATTCAAGCAGCTGTCTGACTTCTTCGTTTGGAATGAATGCCGTTTTGTGGGTTTCATCGTAACCGAGGTAGCCGAGATGAATGAGAAGGGTAATGACGTCTTGTGCCCCATTGAGTTCATGCATGGTATTATTAAATTTATGAACGCGAATCGGCTGCGGTTCACCTTCTAACATTTGTATCAGTTTATCTTTCAGACCGTCGAAATTCATGCCAATATATTTTTTTATCGACTCAAAAGATTCGGTCTGAGTCCAGTACATTGCGCATTCGCCATTGATACAGGCATTGATAACCGATGCAGGATTATAGACATGTGTATTTTTTAATAGATATCCGTCATACCAGTGTTTAACTTCAGCACGATTGAGATGATATTGTTTGACGAGCCGATCGACTTCGTCTTTATTAAATCCAATCCATGGGGTAAATCGAAGCGGCTGAACAATGGAAAACTCTTTGAAATGGCCGAGAGCAGACTGGGTGCCATACTTCCGGATTGGCAAAATGCCGGTTAAATAGACGAGTGCAGTATATTCAGTCGCTCCTCCGTCCTTGAACAGTTCTCGAAGAAAATCTATCCACCGTTTATGCAGGTCAAGCCTTTCTTTTTGTGATCTGCAAATACAGTCCCATTCATCCAGTATAAATACAAACTGTTCATGTGTTGCATTATAAATAGCGTGAAATGCATCATACAGGCAGGATTCATCGCCACTGACGAGTTCAGGCCAAAATTCATGCAAGTCCTTTAAAATATCGATTTCAAATGTGCGTTCAAGCTGTTCCAAACCTTTTCGACGATCATATAGTCCCTGAACATCAATTAATATAACGCGATATTTATTGAGGTGTTTTTCATAATCAGGGGATTTTGCAATTTCGAGGTCATTAAAAAGTGCGTGTGAATCGACGGATTTGTCGAAATAGGCGGCAAGCATATTGGCTGCATACGTTTTGCCGAAACGACGAGGTCTCGTCATGCAGATATAGCTTGATGGCGTGCAAATGGTCTTA
>JAZRVP010000282.1:0-1225 GCA_045599245.1 Myxococcota bacterium | reverse complement strand
AAAACAATATTGGACTCCCCTTAAAACTAGGGCCAACCCGAAAATCGAACACCGATCCGAATACCGAGGAAACGAGATTTCCATTCTCATCAAGAACACATCGTGTCCGAGTGATGAGTTCCGCGTTATCACGAAACGGGGCCTTCCCCTTATGCGGCCCTCCGTCGCGGTCAACAATTTTAACATGCTTCACGGAAAAATCCGTCCCCTTCACTGCATAAGAAAGCGGATAATGGCTTTCCTTCACACATTCAGAGTAATACCCTCCAGACAAAGGCGTTACGAACCGCAATTCTGCATCACAGTACTTCGACAGAGGAGGGGGCAGACCATCCCAATTTGCACGAAATTCAAAATCGGCCACCTTACCATTTCCATACGGTTTGACGAAAGCCAGATTTTCCATGTCAATTCCGATCCAGACATTCGTCGCTGGAACGTTCAACCATCCTTCACGTAACTGACTACTCGGGATCCGTTTTCGCCTTAAAACGAGTTTGGAATCCAACGGCCATGGTTGCCATCTGCCATTTTCGATCTTGTGTTCGGCACCCATCTTAATCAAGCTAAATTGTATTTGAGATCCATAGTACCCATCTTTGGAAATGAAAAACTCAAGCCGATTCCCATTGGTCAAATGCTGAAACTCGCATTTCCCTTGGGCATCAGTTTTGCCGTCAAAAGGATCCAGGTCGTTCGTTCTTGAGAAAATGGCGTGAACGGCAGCGTCAGGCACCGGAGATCCGAGATCGTCCACAACGGTCAGCACAATCTTTGCCTCCACACCCTTTCTCACCGTTCGCCAATACGCAGGGTCATTGTGATTTGCCAAAGCTAACGTCGCACCCCAAAGGGCAAAAAGCCAAACGCACTTCTTCATCTCAGGCCACCTTTCTCGACAACCTTTTCGTAAAATTCATATGTGTAATAGAAAGCAACATCCTTCATGTCAGAGTGCAACCACCTACCGGAATATCGGTTTCGAGAAGGCCACTCATTTGGCTTTAATATTCCACCACGATTACTATTCAGATTGAGATTGAAATTATCTTCCTGAGTCAAAACATCCGACAATCCAATCCCTCCTGTCGGCGGGGCTAGGGCGGGGATTCCTTGGGCGAGGATCGCGCCACGGATGAGCAACGGGATGACACTGTTCGTCATGCTCGACGGGTTCGGCCAGAATACGGGATCCACCATCAGCTGTTCGGAAGAAAGCTGCGCC
>JAZRVP010000281.1:0-1897 GCA_045599245.1 Myxococcota bacterium | reverse complement strand
GAACGACAACACAAACAGAGTGAAGTTGATCTTCGGTGTGAACACTTCAGAACCAGTGTCGAATTCGTCGAGGAAGCTGTGTGAGGGCTCGCGATGCACAGAAAAACGCGAAGGGCCCCGGCTCCGGGAACGGTTGATGTGATGCGGATATGCGTGTGCACATCTGCGGATAAACGTCGCGCGTTTCATGATGTTACTCCTGTCGGTGAGATTGTGATCCACTATCGCTTTTGAGACGATGTTAACGGAACACAGAGAAAAAAAAGAAGCCGGGAATGTCAAAAACGTCCGACAGGCCGCACACTACTTTTCCTCAAAACGGAGTATTGTATCACGTAGTGTCATCCCGACTTCAATTCAGAAATCGTTCGCAATTGTCCACTCTCTTTTCGCGGAGATGTGCGCCGTCGGATCGGAGCTTTTGAGACTCCCTTCACGAAACACAGGATACACGATTGAGGATTTGGGTCAAATTATTTTTAGATATTTTTGTCACTAGTCGTCCACTAGTCGTCCACTAGTCGTCCACTAGTCGCAAAAATCTCCAATAAAATCAGGTTAAAGCGCGTCCTACATAACAATACATACATAACATACAATACATAACATACAATAGGACGATTGACGCGCGTCAAAGGTGCGTCAAAGGTGTGTGTCAATCGTCCTAATCTGTTCGACGTGGTCGAACCTTTGCGCGACGCGGTCGCGCCTTTTTCTTTTTTTTGAATTTATGGATACAGACAAAATACGAACAGAAATCACTCAGATTTGCGCTCAGACGTCGATTTGTGCTTCAGACGGGTAAACAGGCGTCCAAACGCGAAAACGCGAATACGCGCAAAATAGAGCGTGTTTTGAGCTGTTCGGAATTTCCGAACAACTTAATCTGGTTCTGTGTTGACATGTTATAACTTATAAGTTATAGCAGACACAACAAAGGCAATGATGGAGGAACTGAAATGCCAGAGTTAATCAGAATCAAAGGGATCATCATTTCGATTTATGCAAAGGATCATGAGCCTAGTCATGTTCACGCAAGACGTGGTGAAACAAACGGAACATTCAATATTCTCACTGGCGAGATGCTGGAAGGTGACTGTTCGAAAGAGGATCAAAAGATTGTGAAGACCTGGATTGAAGAGAATTCCAAAGAGCTTCAAACCATGTGGAAAACAAAGGAATTTCATAAATTCTAATCAGGGCGGCAGAGATGCCGCATTTGGAGGTTTGTCATGTTTCTGAAGATTGAATCGGTCGAGGCGTTAGAAAAGTTCAAGATTAGAGTTAAATTCCACACAGGCAAAACCGTGATCTATGACGTGTCAGAAGACATCAAAACACAGGAATTCTATAAACCGATTGCGGATGTTCCAGGTTTGTTCGAGTCTGTAAAAGTCTGCGAAAGTCATGGGTTTGTTGTTTGGGAACATGAAAGTCTTTCTGAGCGAATCGACATACCATACGACATTATCGAACATGACGGCATTGAGATTGAGCCGCATGAAGTTCAATATACCGGTCTCAATGCGCTTGTTTCCGAAATCATACGAATACGCAATGAGAAAGGAATTAGTCAGACAAAACTTGCTGAAATGTCAGGTGTCAAACAGCCGATTATTGCAAGACTTGAAACAGAACGCGTCATGCCTAGAATTGACACAATATTCAAGATTTTGGATGCACTCGGAACACGTTTGACTGTTTTGGATAAGGCAGGATAAATATGCAAGAACTCAGCAAATCACAAACAAAAGCACTCATGGCGCGTGCAAGGATGCAGAAGGCGCGCGTTCATATCGGCATGAACGGTGTGACAAAGCCTGTCATGCAGGCGATGAAACGCGCCTTCGATGGCATGTGCACACATCCGGAGCCATGCGATGTCGTTCGCGTCAAA
>JAZRVP010000280.1:0-2922 GCA_045599245.1 Myxococcota bacterium | reverse complement strand
GCCACAATTGGAGTAGCTTGTTATCGCAGTGTATCAAGAATATTGTCAGAGACAGTGACAATTAATGAGCATAAAATATCGCTGGCAATTGCACGTGGAGACTGTAGCATATTCAAATCGAATTATCTCACAGTCTCCGCGTCACGGCTCTACGGCTCACTGGCGGCGGCTATTGCATACGCCGCCGCTCATTATTGGTGCACTGTATGCGGGAACATCAAGTGCGATATGCGAAAGAGATGCGTGGGTTGTGCATACGGGGTGCTATTTCCCAAAATTAAAATTTTATCATTTTTGGGAAATAAGGTATTAGTCGGTTGGGAGGTTTGACCATGAAACTCATCGAAAGACCGCGTTATCTTAAGCAGCTCATATCCGTAAGGCATACACCGGACATTAAGGTCATCACAGGGATTAGGCGTTCAGGCAAGTCCAAACTCATGGCGTCTTTCATCGCATGGCTCAGGCAAAATGAAACCGACGCACATATCATTGATATCGATCTCACGAGTTTGCAGTTTGAGCCGCTTTCGGTAGCGTCTCTACCGAAATACGCGCCGCAAGCCCGCTATCGCTACGCGATACGCGAGGGCGAACGCTGACGCGCTGAATCGATCATGCATACACGCATGGTGCACTACAATGTTCATGGATGGGGGGCTAAGGCATCAATGTATTTCATCATGTAGTCTGTCCCATATTTCATATTGACTACAACCGCCACGATTGGGCTGGCTCCATTCATTTTTTTTACAGGTTTTGCAATACATGTTATCTGGACATATCACATACCCCCACAGTCCTTGATAAGTCACGCCTGGTTCTCTACGACGCGGACCTTGATAATGATGACATGTTGCACAACATTGGGTATAGCATGGGCATTTATAATCCATAATTTGCTCCTTAAATAGAAATGTTCAGACCACAATTTAAAGCCTTTGATAGCTTTAAATTTGCGACATCATAATCATAAAAAAAAAAGCAACTCTTTTTGACAAAAAATCTCAAAAAAATTAGAGCGTCGCAAATACAGCAATGGCGCGGATTTGCGGCAATTTTAAATGAGAAAACCGGGCGCGTATGCGCGCAGACCGAAGGGCGAGCACATAGCGACCGGCAAGAGGCCGTATGCGCGAAGCGCATAGGCCGACGCGCTTGGCGTATCGAGCTGCAGAGCCGTGTCGCGACACGGCTCGTTGCGAGATAGCCCGCGCCAGCGAACCCCATCAAAAAAATCCCTCGCTTTATGCGATTCGGCGAGTTAAGGTGAAAATGGGATCAGGACTGTGTCATGACACGGTTTAATTCGTGCGAACAATCGCAGTCGGAGGGCGTAATGGGCAGGTTTCTCAATCCGGGCAATAGTGGATTACAAAGAATTATTGATGCGGAGGTTTACGTCGACAAGACGGGGATTCTCGCGATTTTGAACAAATGGATCGGCAAGGATACACGGTTCGTGTGCGTGAGCCGAGCGCGGCGGTTTGGCAAAACAGTGGCGGCACGGACGATTCGGGCTTATTACGACAATTCGTGCGACTCGCATGCCTTGTTCGCGCCCTATGCCATCGCACAGGATCCGACCTACGAAACGCACATCAACAAGTATGACGTGATCGGCATTGACGTGCAGTCGTTTTTTCAGGTTGGTCAGGATCCGAAGTCATTTATTAGTCGCCTTTCTTCCGACTTGCTTGAGGAAGTGTGCGCCAAATGGCCAAATATCGAGGGTTTGATGGAAAAAACACTGGCCGATGCTTTGCTCAAGGTCCATGAAAAGACCGGAGCTCGGTTTGTCTTTGTGATCGACGAGTGGGACGCCGTGTTTCGGTTCTGTCCGAATGACGAAGGTTTGCAGAAAGACTGGATTCACTTTTTGCGCGATCTGTTCAAGCAGGAAGATATGGACGACGTGGTCGCACTCGCCTATATCACGGGGATTTTGCCCGTAAAAAAATATAAGACGCAGTCGTCGCTGAACCAGTTTGAAGAATACACGATGCTGCGTCCTCTGACACTCGAACCATTTGTCGGTTTTCTGCCGTCGGAAGTCGATGCCTTGTGCGAGCAGTTTGGGATGAATCGCGCCGAAGCCGCCGAATGGTATGACGGCTATTCGTTTTCACATGAACACCACGTGTATAATCCCAATTCACTGGCGCGTGCGATGAAGAACCGCGAATATGGCAGCTACTGGACGCAGACGGATTCGTTTGAATCGCTGCTCGATTATATCAACGCGGATTTGGATGGCATCTATGACGATGTGATGTGCTTGATTGGCGGCGGCCGCGTCAATGTCGATACGGGATCTTATGACAATTCCTTTACGGTGCCCAAGAATAAGAACCAGTGTTTTACACTTCTTGTCCACATCGGATATCTGGCGTTTGATATCGATTGTTCTCAGGTTTTCATTCCAAATGAGGAAGTGCGCCTGGCATTTCGCAATGCCCTTGAAGAGTGTTCCTGGCCCGATGCAATCAAACCCTATCAGCGTTCCCGAAAATTTATACAATCCATACTCGCCGAAGATAATCATACCGTCGCGCGCATGGTCGAAGAAACACACCAGAATATGACATCGGTTCTGATGTATAATAATGAAAATGCGCTCTCGTGCGTCATTTCTGTTTTATGTTTTTTTGCCGAAAATCAATATAAAGTCATTCGCGAGTTTCCGACAGGAAAAGGCTTTGCCGATATTGTATTATTGCCCAAAAAGAGAATCCCAGGCCCTGCCATGGTCATCGAACTCAAATTCAAACAGGAAGTTCAGGCAGCGATCGATCAGATACACGAAAATAAGTATCCGGATTCGTTAAATGATTTCTATGGTGAAGTGATTCTGATCGGAATTAGTTACAATAAGAAAAAGGCGCACAACTGCGTGATCGAACGGTTTGAGCGGGAAGCGTA
>JAZRVP010000279.1:0-13826 GCA_045599245.1 Myxococcota bacterium | reverse complement strand
AGGACTGAGTCCTTTGGAATCCTCAATATTTTTAGATAGTATAAGTCTTTTGAGCTGCCTATCCCTTGTTCCTCGCCGGGGCCGAGGCGTTGTACACAACGCCTCGACTGGCTCTCATCAATTTTTGCCTTAAAATTGCGTAAAATTCTGTCTTTTATCAATTTCTCAGCAGATTTGTGAATTAACCTCGCCTGAGCTGTAACACAGAATTTGAACGAAAATATCTCGATATTGCCTATTTGTTGGAGTCGTGTTAGAAGCGACTAGTTATTGCGTGACTTGGGGCACGCCTTTTTTTTTTCTCAAGTAGGAGAGCAAAAAATGGAACGCGGTACAGATTTCTGGTCGGAATACATTGTTCACATTCCCCTTCCCACGGCATTTTCGGATGCAAAGCATCATGCAGAATTGCTTGCGAATGTCCGATATCTGCTTCTCGTTGGAAGTCTGATGAGACCGCGAAGACTCGCAAAACTTGCCGAAGAAAAATTTGGCCTCAAGCATCTAGGTACCTACTTCAACATCGTCGATCACTACGAAATTTGCGATCGAGAGTATTGCATTGAAATCGTTGATCTTGGCCTGGAAACAGGGGAAACGATGGCAATCTGCAGCCATGGTATCGGTGGTTCGGGTGCTGAAATCGTCATTAAAGAGATGCGTTCTCTGATTCATTGGTCGAATGCTTACCTTGGACTTGATGAGTCCAAAGTCAAACTTCGCTGTGTTGGCCGCAGCGGGACGCGCGGAACGCTGAGCGATGTGCCGTATGGTTATGTCGGCGTTTCAACGGCTTCTTATAATGATACGTTTGATGTTGCACATCCGAATCCGTACTTGAACCAGCTCATCATTGATAATGCGCGTAAGCTGGATATTCCCATTGCATTGGGTGCCGGCGTGTCGACGAATTATTTCTGGGGTGGTCAGGGCCGTCATGTTCCTGCCGAAGGCAGAATGGCAAAACACATCGAAGATGAACGCGCTGTTCGTGCACAGGATCAGCTGTGGAGATTTGTTGAACGCGGTATCATTTTCGCCGAAATGGAAGATTACACGGTTCACAGCGTCTGCACGGCACTGGGGATTGCTTCGGCCTCGGTGGGCGCTGTAATTGCCCGTCGATATGATGTCGAAAAAGGTGAATTCATCATTGATTACGATCGCAATGCTAAAGAACGTGCGGAACTTCTACCCGCTCAGGCAATCATGACGGCTTTTGTTGAACATGCCAAAGCCTACCATCAGGCCTGATTTTAATACGGAGCCGAAAGGCTCCGGGTGAACGCATGCTGACCACACTTGTCATCAAAGATTTTGCCATCATTTCAAAGCTGGAATTGAGTTTTGATGAGGGCATGTCAGTTCTTACCGGCGAAACAGGCGCCGGTAAATCGATTATTGTCAGTGCCCTGGGACTGCTTCTTGGAGGACGTGCCTCAACGGATATCATTCGTACCGGCGCGGATGAGGCCGTGGTCGAAGGAATGTTCACGGTCGATCACCGTCATGCTCCCGCAATCGCAATGCTCGAGTCCATCGGTATTGACGTCGGCGACGATGAATTCGTCGTTCGCAGAGTCATTCCTCGAAAGGGACGCGGGCGGATTTATATCGGCGGTACATTGCAGAGTATCACGACTTTGCGTGAACTCATGAGAACGGTTATCGATATCTCCGGGCAACATGAGCACGTCAGCCTATTGGACGACGCTAAACATCTCGCCATCCTTGACCGCTACGCCTGTATTGAGAAACTTGTCGAAAACTTTCAGCACCGTTTTTCCGCCTGTAATGCCATTCGTCACGAACGCAATACACTGGCTTCGTCTCTTGAAGAACGGGCCAAAAGACTCGACTTTATCAATTATCAAATCGATGAGCTTTCTGCGGCAAATGTTCTTCCGGGGGAATCGGACGAAATTACTCAGGAACTCAAAACCTTGTCGAATGCAGAAGTTCTGCAAAATGCTGTCGATGCAGCCGTCAGTGAACTCTATGATGACGAAAATGCCATCATCTCCCGGCTGAGTATGCATATCAATGCACTCAAAAAAGTGTCGGCCGGACAGACCCTGGTTTCTAATGCGGCTCAAACCATGGCGGATGCCCTTTCCGGTTTGGAGGATGCCGTCCATGATTTGCGCCATGCGCATATCGAAGATGCTTCACCTCAACGCATTGAAATGCTTCAGACGAGACTGTCTGTCATCGATAAACTTGAACGAAAGTATCGCGTTGATGCCGACGACTTGAAAGAACATCTCAAATCACTCGAGGATGAAAAACAGTCGCTTGTACTCTCGGATGAACGCATTGCACAGCTCGATAAAACTTTGGAAAGCGAAAAGTCCTGCCTGATAAAAGAGGCTCAGGAATTGACACGGCTTCGCCAAAAAGCCGCACAAAAACTTGCGGCTGAAGCCACAGAAGGACTCCATTTGCTCGCCATGGAGCATGCAACCATCGATATCATCTGTAAATCGGCTTCGGAATTCGAGAAGTTTTCTGGCACCGGCGCTGATGACGTTCAGTTTTTGCTTCGCCCAAATCCCGGTGAAGATGCCAGACCACTTGCAAAAATTGCCTCTGGGGGGGAACTTTCTAGAGTGCTTTTGGCACTCAAAAGGGCACTCGTTGAAAAAGACGATGTCGCCTGCTATGTGTTTGATGAGGTAGATACCGGAATCGGCGGACAAACCGCAACACATGTCGCAAACATGCTCAAGGAAGTCAGTCGATGTCATCAGGTTTTGTGCATTACTCACCTGGCTAGCATTGCCAGCTACGCAGATGCACATTTTCGTGTCTCTAAATCTGTAGTCAACGATCGTACGCAGAGTTCAATTACTCTGCTTAGTGCATCGGAGCGCGTTGAAGAAATTGCGCGTATGTTGGGGGGGACTTCGATCACGGCCAAAACGATGGATCATGCCGCTGAGATGATTGCTCAGGCTCATGAAGCATCGATTCCGAAATAAGCATATTTCCGCCTTTTGACGGTTATGCATCCCTGAGATTTTCCCAATATGTCACAACAAAAACTTGTCTTTCCCATGACCGTCGGCAGAAAAAAACGCTCTTTCTGGCCATGGTTATGGGGAGGCATCACAATCCTGGCCGTCATCATCTGCATCACTCTCTTTTGCTGTGATGATGCCAGTGATCTTCCCGTCGAAGCCACTCCCATCGAATTAAACGATTTCGGAATGCAGGAATGGGATTCACTCGCCGATTTGATACGACAGGATATGGATGACGATTTTTCAAATGATGCCCCGGAAGTCATCCCCGAAAATACAGACCCCTTTCTCATAAAGGGGAGAATAACAAGAAATCAGACGCTTTTTGTCGCTCTCAAAAATCAGGGTCTCGATATCGCCGATATTCATCAGCTCATTGCAGCTATGCAGAACGTTATCGACTTTAAAAAAACGAAACCCGGCGACCGATACGAAGTTCATCTCGACGTCGATAAACGAATTCTCAAGTTTATTTACGAGATTTCTCCTGAAGATATCAGCATTGCAGAACGCGTCGGAAACGACTTTTCAGCTCGAAAAGTCGACGTCAATAAACGGACCGAAAGACTTCACCTCAGTGGCGAACTCGTTTCATCACTCTATCAAACCATCGTCGGTTTGGGCGAATCCGGTGAGCTGGCTTCGACCTTTATGAAGCTGTTTAAGTACGATATTAACTTTGGTACAGATTCACAAAAAGGCGACACATTCAGCATTATCGTCGATAAAATTACATTGAATGGAAAATTTTATCGATATGGCCGTGTATGGGCTGCATCCTATTCATCCAATGCTCTCGGAAAAAAACTTGAGGCCTATTATTTCGATACCGATTCGGAATATGCCGGCTATTACACCGCTGATGGACATGCTCTGAAAAGGACTTTCCTCAAAAATCCGGTCGTCGGCTGTCCTGTTTCAAGCCCGTTTAATCCCAAAAGAATGCACCCGATACTCAAACGCATTCGGCCTCATAACGGCATCGACTGGGCATGTCCGACGGGAACCCCTATCATGGCTTTTGCCGATGGTGTCGTCACTTTTGCAGGCTGGAAGGGAGGAAATGGCAACCTTCTCGTCATCGAACATGCTCACGGCTATACCTCTGTTTATGCACACCTCTATTCAATTAATCGAAAGATTCAGAAAGGAACAAAGGTCAAACAGGGACAGATTGTGGCTACCGTTGGAAACACGGGAATTTCGACGGGACCTCATCTCCATTTCGGCGTCAAAATTAACGGTAAATATGTCGATCCGGCAAAGATTGACTCGAGCTATTCAATAGCCTTGACGGGAAAACAGCTCCATGCTTTCAATCAGGTTCGGTCTGGACTTCGTGCAGAACTCGAGGCCGTGCCAAACAAAGAAGAAACCGCACAGCAGGCTTCCGCACACAAATAAACAGGCCGGGCGTATTGCCCCAGGCAATAGCACGGCACCAGCGGCCCGTATGCATCGCATAGGGGCGCCACAAACCTATCGTCATTGCTTATGTGATGACGATATTTTTCTATATTTTGGTATGAAAGTTGGTCTTTTTGTCATTTTTTAATTAGGTTTTAGAATGGAATTGGATCGTCTTTTTTCGTGAGTAAACAATGACACATCAAATATTAGAAGGTTTGCCTGAGTATTTTGAACCGATTCGCCACCTGGGTGAAGGGGGAATGGGCGTCGTCTGGTCAGTGATGGACAAGCGCGTCAATAAGATTGGCGCGTTAAAAGTCATACGTCAGAAAGGCGAGTTGACCGAAGTCGCGATAACACGTTTCGAGAGAGAGATAAGGAATTTCGCGCAGCTGATTCATCCATATATCGTGCAGGTCTATGACGTTGGCCTCATGGAAACGGGCGAGCCTTATATTTTTATGGAACAGGTCAACGGCAGGCCGATTTGTACAGATATGCTTCGCGGCAAGCCGTTCTCAGAGATTATGCAGCTCATCGACCGCATCCTTGAAGGTCTGGATGAGGCACATGCCAATAACCTGATTCATCGCGACCTCAAACCCGACAATATTCTTGTGACAGAAGACGAGGAAGGCCGTCTCATGCCCAAACTGATGGATTTTGGGCTGGCCATGCGAGCAGATGAAAACGAACTTCGCATCACAAGCGACGGCATGGTCGTCGGTACACCGATTTATATGGCGCCTGAACAGGCC
Source organism: Myxococcota bacterium (assembly GCA_045599245.1). Classification (GTDB taxonomy): domain Bacteria; phylum Myxococcota_A; class Bradymonadia; order UBA4248; family UBA4248; genus UBA4248. The sequence continues at coordinate 8,635 of JAZRVP010000279.1, read as the reverse complement.
TGTGATGAACATTATCAGATTTGTCCCGCCACAGACTTTTACGGCATCGGCTGCATCCTTTACGAACTGTTTTCCGGAAATCCCCCGTTTACAGGGACAAATGCCGTTTCAGTGATGATCGCGCAGGCAAAGGAGACGCCGAAACCTTTTGTTCCTCTGCCCGAATTTAAGGAAACCGAACGTCTCAAGCCGATTATCATGCGGCTTCTCGAAAAAATGCCGGACAGACGCTATGAGTGCGCCGCCGATATTCGCGCGGCTTTGCGCCGACTGTTCCTCATCAGAGATAATCAGATGTTCGGAACAATGACCCTCAAAATGCGCGATTCCGACACCACTTTCGATGACAAAAAAGAAGACAATACCCCCTTCTTTTCCACACAGCTCGCGCCTGACTCTTACAAAAGCATCCTCCCTGACCTCGATCATTGCAATTACAACTACTCCGTTCTTTCTCTCCGACCGCCGTATTTTATCGGTCGAAGAAGTGCAAAATATCTCCTCAATCGATATCTCAAGGACGTTTTTCAGTGCAAAAGAACGGCCGTTACGATGGTCACCGGTCAGCCTGGCGTCGGCAAAACCCGTTTTCTCGAGTCTTTCGTCCAGGATTGCTTCAAACAGGGGAGTGCAAATTCACTCATCGTGGACGGTTCGGTCTGCGCAAATCTTCGTTTCGCTCTATATCGGGCTCTCTTTGCCAAATTCCTTCTCAAAACTTTGACGCCCCAACAGGTGCCTCTGGCCTTGTGCCGGTTCATGCAGACCGATGACGAACGCGATTACAGAGTCCGCGCCCTTCTGGATATCTTTGAGTCAGAACAGAAAATGACCTCTCCGCCGCTCGATAAAATGGATGCGGTTTTCTATGACGTTTTCGCTAAACTGACTTTCACGCGCCCTTTGATTCTCTGTTTCGACAACATCGTTCCCGACCAGAGAGTCGAATTGGCTACCATTGCCAGGGAAATCACCGAATTTCCCCGCATAAAACTTCCCATCCTCATCTGTGTCGTCAATTCGACGACCAATGATATGCCGACCGATTTGGAACTTGCCCTCGGAAATGAAAATGCCATCTGGCTTCGAAGAAGCATATTCCTTACGCCGCTTTCAAATGCCGATATGCATTCTCTCATTACACAGAGCCTGAGTTGCAGTGAGGAACTGTCTGGCTTTATCGAGAAGTTGTCCTGCGGCTTGCCGCAAATCGCCGTGGCTCTGGCCAGACAGTGGCAGCTGGCCGGCCTCCTGCAGCCCTCTCAGGACGGTTATATCAGTGTCGAGGATGTCCATACACTGCCCATTCCTCGCGTCGTTCACGAGCATATTTTACGTCTTCTTTACCTGACATTTGCCGAATATCCGGTGCGTACCTGGATGCCGATTGCCGTCATCGCCGCCGTCTTTGGCGACGAATTTACTCCGACAAACCTCGCTTCCGCCCTTCAGTTCATTCCGTCTTCACTCAAAATTCTCGGGCATTCGACCTTTATTTCACTCGCTTTGGCCGGCGGTGTGTTCAAAACCGTCGATGAATCAACCCTCAAATTTGCCAATCCCCTGATGAGAGAGGCTCTCATTGCTTCGCTTCAGGCTTACGAAGTTCAGGACTATCACCGGGCCGTCGCTTCGGCTCTGTTAAAATTGCCCAGAACCGTTGAAAATGTACTCCAGATTGCTTTTCATTATAAGGAAGCATCTCAATTCTTCGAAGCTTTTGACGCCTACTTGTTCCTGGCTAAAAAATGCCTCCATTGCAGCGATTTTGACAAGGCTCTCGAATATATCGATGAGGCGGAAGAGGCTCTCAAACAACACTTTGGCTTTATCGATGCCAGAACGCCTGAACTCTACGATGTTTGGCTCGTTAAAACGACAATTTGCCTCGAAATCAATGAATATGAAAAGGCGGTTCAGCTCATTCATTGTCTCGATTACGCCATCCAATACATCGAAGAACCGGAAAAACAGGCTTCGTATTTCGTGCTAAAATCCCGCGTGGCTTCACTTGAAAGCGATGACAAAGGCGCCGCGCGTTTCCTCAATGAGGCCCTTGCACGAATCAATGCACTCCCTAAACCGCTCACTCACGATCAGCTTGAAGCCAGTTTTTCTGCGCTTATCCTTCAGTTTCAACGCGACTCCACGATCGGACAGCAGTTCATCGATACCGCTCGTGGACTCAAGGACGCCGTCTTCGTCGGAAAGGCTCTGCTCGCGATTGCCAAACACAGTCTTGAGGCAAAAGACTTCGTTCGCGCTAAACGTATCCTCAATATGACCATTGAAACGGCTCATAAAAACAAGGATTTGCGCACCGAGGCGACCGCTCTCTACCTGCTTTCAAGAATTCAGACCGATGCTCCCGATACGCGGCTTCGAACACTCTATGAGGCCATGGACGGGTTTGAAAAGACCGCAGATTATAAAAATCTTGCGACAGTTCATGCCGATATTGCGTCTTTGCTCGCTTCAACGTGTCCGGATGAGGCAAAACTTCATGAGCACTGGAGCGAACTGCTCTGCGGGGCTTGATAGATGAAAATCATGAGACGGGGATATTTGCCCGAATACGACACACTTTTTAATGATAACAGCGTCAAAATCATGAGAGAAGCCGCCATTGATGCGCTCTTTTTGATGAATCGCGGTTATCATTTAAAACGTGCCGTTCATATCGCCATGGAGCATTATCTGCTGACCGAAATGCAGCGACTTGCTCTGTCCAGAGGCCTCGATCCCGATAAAACCGTTGCTCTTCGCGCTCAAAAACGCCTTTCAAGAGAACAGCTTGAAGGAAAAACTGTATATATTGACGGTTTTAATGCCATTATTCTCATGGAGTCGGTTGTCTCTCATTCGCCCGTCTTTCGGTGCCGCGATATGGCCATCCGTGACCTCGCAAATCTCAAAGGTTCCTATAAAATAATTGATAAAACCGAACCTGCAATTCGACTTATCCTGTCTGAACTCGATTTGTTGAAGGTCGAAAAAGCCATTATTCATATCGATTCACCTGTTTCTAATTCCAGAAATTTAAAAGTTCTTATCTGTTCACTTGCTCAGGAATATCACGTCGAGGTTGAAGTTCATCTCATTGATGCCTGTGATGATATATCTTTTTATAATCAAGAATATGTAATTTCCGGCGACAGTATTATTCTCGATAATGTCAAATCATGGGCTCCTTTCTATTCATGGATAATTGAAGATTATCAGAAAACAAATCTGGTCTGGCTCATCGATTTCTATAATATGGATTTATCTATTCATTGATTTTGTGAGGGGGCCAAAGCCCCCTGCGGCGCTATTTGCAAAGCAAATACGCGCCTACCGCCAGTGCGGGGACACCCCGCGCCGCCCCGCAGTCTCCCCACGAAAATGTGTTTTATTTAAATGCTTGTTTTTTCTGGGGCTTTGCCCCAGACCCACAGTCCGCAATATGAAATGAACTTCGTTTCCCGAGCCAGCCTCACCCTTTAAGGAAGGTCTGAATAAAGATATTTACTTGTTTTTCTGGGGCTTTGCCCCAGACCCCACCAAAGGACTGAGTCCTTTGGAAACCTCAATATTTTAGGTGGTATAAGCCTTTTGTGGTGCCTAACCATTATACCTCGCCGGGGCCCCACCCCCGGCTTCCTTCAATTCTGCCTTAAAATTGCGTTTTATTCAGAGGTTCCTTAATGAACTTTTTGAACAGCAACAGAAATCATTCTAAGTTATATGGGTATATAGAAAACATGGCGTCAGAAGTACTTTTAACGCACTTATCCTTGTCGGTGTCTCCGAGGCGTTTTTTCAGGCTAAACGTTACTATTATTATAGCGAACTTCAGCCCGATCTGTTTAGCCTCTTCATCTTCTATTAACCATTTGTTGAAAGCAGCTTGAGGTTTATAAGGAAATTTATTTAATTCCAGGTCTTCGTCTTTATATAATTCGGATTTTTCAGACCATACTTCTCTCAATTCTTCTCTCATGCTGGCGATACTATCGGCATTTTTATTTTTTTTAATGAACTTATTAAGTTCTTCTTCCAATTTATCACAATCGCTTGCATTGTTGTGGGCGATATCTAATATATTATCTGCATAGCTTAAAAATTTCTCTTCTGGCGATTTCGAGCAACCAGTGATGACAAAAAATGAAGTGAAGATGAATGCGATGAATGTAATTCGTTTCATAAGTTAACTCCTAATTTTAAGTAACAGATGAGAGCCGTGCAGAACTCTTTGTGAACTGCTTTTGGATTGGCTTTGAAAAAATTCTGAAAAACCAATCAAATAATTAAATCAAAGATGCTAACACATGTTTGAAAGTTCTGTGTGATAAGTCTGATCGAATATTAGATGTAATTCTCTTTCGACTTGGGTTTTAAGCGAATTAAGTGATGGTTGCGTATAGTAATCGATAGCTTCACATCGAATATTTTCTCCTGTGCGCTGCAATTCTGCAATCACATTTGTTATGCCCTGATCTTCTTTAACTGGTCCTAAGATATTGAATAAGGTATCGCTTTTGATAAGAAGCCAATAAAGCCTTGTTTCTTTAGTATTCATATGTTTCTTCTCCTGCTATTAAATTCGGGTTAAATGGGCCTAAAAAATGTGAATTTTTTTCTAATTGCCCTTGAACTCCTAGAGGAAAATAAACCGCAAAGGAACCACATCTATTTGATTTGTCTCCAAATTTAGAGTACGCCACTTTTTTTAAGTATTTGCAGTAAACCTTGTCGTGGATGTCGTGGATAAATCCGCAATCATCTTGTTCTTCATCTTGTTCTTCAGCTTTATATAAATTTTTGTATAAATCGGCTTTGTTATTAAATTCGGCTCCCAATTCTATCGCCATGCTGACGATGCCTTCTGTATTTTTTAATAAGAAGTTCTCTAGTTCTTTTTCTTTTTCTCTTTTTTCTGCTTCTGGCATGTTTCTTATGTCTTCCTCACAGCCTATAACACTGATGCAATTATCTACAAAGCTTAAAAATTTCTCTTCAGGCGATTTCGAGCAACCTGTGATGACAAAAAGTGAAGCGAAGATGAATGCGATGAATGTAATTCGTTTCATAAGCTATCTCCTAATTTTAAGTAAAACTGATGAGAGCTGTGAGAACTCTTGTAAATTAATTAGAACAGTATTCTAAAGGGAGCAGGTGTAGGCAAAATTCCGTAATATGTCATTTACTCATTACTTGTACCCTCTCTTTCTATCTTTTACACCGCGTAAAAGATATTCTCTCATAAAAAAAAAAAGCATTCCGTCAAGACGAAAAAATCGAAATTTTGAAAATTTTCGTAACTGCCTGGTTTCGCGCGCCTGCGGCGCGCGGTTAAGAAGAGCAGTCCTTGGGCCGTATCGGCAACGGCAACTTGACTTCATCCAATAACACGTTTAATTTTAACTCGGATAAAACCGACTCGGATAAAACCGAGTAAACCTGGTGAGCTTTCGATTTCGCATCATAAGAGGGCTGAAAGATGAGGTTTTTAGGGCGTTTGCAGGAAAAGAAGCAGTTGCTCCGGGCGTTGGATCGCGAGTGTGTGCAGTTTGTGGTGGTGTATGGGCGTCGGCGTGTTGGGAAGAGTGAGTTGATTAAAGAGGTGCTTCGCGAAAGTTCGACAAAGAGCATTTATTATGAGTGTAAACAGACGACGGAACTCAATAATGTGGCTTCTTTGGCGAGTTTGATTTCTGAATTTTATGATTATCCGAAAATTGCATTTGATGGTATCGAAGATACATTGGATTTTATGTTTCAGAGGGCGGTTGATGAACCGCTTGTTCTCGTGTTGGATGAGTATCCGTACTTGCGGCATGCTGTGAAGGGGATGGATAGCATTTTACAGTCATTGATCGACAAATATCGAGAGAAATCGTCATTAAAATTAATTATATGTGGATCGTTTATCGATGTTATGAAATCGCTGTTGTTATCAGAGAATCCTCTTTTTGGCCGTGTCGATCGCACAATTGAATTAAAGCCGATGGATTATTATGAATCGTCGCTTTTTTATCCTGATTATTCGAATGAAGATAAAATTCGATTATATAGTGTATTTGGTGGTATCCCATATTATAACAGGCTCATCGATTCAAAATTAAGTGTTCGGGAAAATATGATTGAGCTTATTGCTTCGCCGGATGCGCGTTTAGAAAACGAAGTGAGTATGTATCTGCGTTCCGAAATATCAAAATTATCGAATGCTAACGAGGTTTTTGAAGCATTATCGCGCGGGTATTCGCGTTTTAGCGATGTTTTAGCCCAGTCACACGTGTCGAGCAGTCCCGCGATGGTCGATGTGCTTGAAAAACTTATTCAGATGGAACTCGTTCGCAAAGAATCGCCGATAAATGACGAAAATAATAAGAAAAAAACGGGATATTATATTTCTGACAATTTGTCATTATTCTATTATCGCTATTGTTTTCGATATGCTTCACAAATGCATATTATGGATTCGGATGCTTTTTACAATAAATATATACGCGATGATTTTGAAACCTGGTATGTTCCTCATTGCTTTGAAGCAATATGCAGACAATACCTGATTCGCAGAAATAAAACAGGTCAGCTTGAAAACGTCTTCGAAAAGATTGGTAAATATTATTACAATGATCCCAAAACAAAAACGAATGGAGAATTTGATGTCGTGACATTTGACCCAAAAGGATATACATTTTACGAATGCAAATTTAGAAAAACGCCGGTAACGGATAAAGTGGTTCAGGAAGAAATCAAACAGGTGAATTCAACGGGCTTGTATTGCTATCAATATGGTTTTATTTCGCGCGCAGGATTTGATGTCAAACCACAATCGAATTTGGTTTTGATTTCGTTGGATGATTTATATGATTTAAAGAACCTTTGAATAGTACACAATTTTAAGGCGGAAATTGATGAGAGTTGGGTCGAGGCGTTGTGTACAACGCCTCGGCCCCGGCGAGGAACAAGGGATAGGCAGCCACAAAAGCTTATACCACCTAAAAAATATTGCGGTTTCTTAAGAACTCAGCCCTTAAACGGGGTTCGAAGCAGAGCCCCGACTGAATCGCTCAAGTCTTTCTCTGCGCCCCACTGCGAGTCTTCCTCTTTTCGTTCCGAAACAACATATTTCCCGGGATACGTTTCCGACATCTGAAATCGACTTGCAGGCCACTCGCCCCGAATCTGCGAGCAATCTTTCTCATCCCTCGCAATATGTTTCCCGGGATTCGTTTCAGACATCTGAAATCGGCTCGCAGGCCACTCTCCTCGAATCTGTGAACAATCTTTTCGATCGATTTCTCCAGGTCGGGCCCCTTTTGTTCCCACTCCAAGGCTACTTTCCGACCCCACGCCTTTGAACGGCGCACCGTTATGCACTTCTTCTGCATTTTGCCCCGGTTTCGATAATGCCCCTTGAAATCGGCTCGCAGGCCACTCTCCCCGGATCTGCGAACAGTCTTCTTTCTTACAGACAACACCTCGATTTGACTTCGCCCTCTGGCTGCTGTCATCTGACCACACACCTTTGAGCTGTGACCAGCCATCCTCCTCATCTCTAATATGTTGCCCCGGTTTGGCTATTGCCTCTTTAAAGCGACTCGCAGGCCACTCTCCCCGAATCTGCGAACAATCCCCTCGATCGATGCCCCCTCGACTTGACTTCGACCTCTGGCTGCTGTCATCTGACCACACACCTTTGAGCTGCGACCAGCCATCCTCGTCATCTTCTATATATTGTCCCGCTTTGGATACCACTCCCTGAAAACGGCTCGCCGGCCACTCGCCCCTTATTTGCGAACAATCTTCTTTCCGACCAACAGCGCCTCGATTTGACTTCACCCTCTGGCTGCTGTCATCCGTCCACACACCTTTGAGCTGCGACCATGCCTCCTCTTCTTCTTCTCCCGAACGCAACGATTTTGATGCAGACATCAGATCACTGTCATCTGACAACATCCCATTGAGCTGCGACCAAACATCCTGTTCGTCCTCCGCATGACGCAACGAATTATTATCAGATCGCTGCCCACTGCACGACGCGACACGCTCCTGCAAACCACCTTCTTTCCGTACTTCACCCTCATGACACGATTTTGTCGCCGGCTCACTTTTTTCGTCCGTGGACCACATCCCCCTCAGCTGCGGATAATCTCCACGTCGTTCTTTCCCGTCATGCCCCAGTCTGGACACCGGAAACTGGCTATTGTTCAAAGATTCATCGCCCAATTGCGAACAACCGTTTCCTCGCTCAATATTGATACGGTCTAATTGTTCTGTTCCCACCCTATGATCCTTGACCACAGTCCACACTCCTATTGATGGCACACTTCCAATGTGCTGCTCAATGCCGTTTCAGCCTTCTGTTGACCTTTGACATAACCTTACTTTAACCGCTTATTGTCGACTATTCAAGAATCACTTAATTACGACCATTTAACAATGCGCGCAATGTATCTGCACAAAAACTCTAGTCACTAACAACTTCATTCTGTTCGTTACAGCTCAGTCGGGGCTCTGCCCCGAACCCCGCTTAAGGGCTGAGCCCTTAAGAATCCGCAATATTTTAGGTTGGTATTAGCATTTGGGGCTGCCTTACAATTGTTCCCCCGCCGGGGCCCCACCGCCCGGCTCTCTGCATTTTCTG
>JAZRVP010000278.1:0-45394 GCA_045599245.1 Myxococcota bacterium | reverse complement strand
TGAACGAGTTGGAGAGCCGACAGGCTCGGGAAACGAAGTTCATTTCATATTGCGAACTGAGGAATCGGGGCAGAGCCCCGACTGAGCAGTAACCGACTGCGGCCATGGGCATCGCCGATGACTTCCATTTTTCACGAATATGGCTTATATGAGATGCTCTCAGTCTGGAGCCCCAAAACTCAATGGGCTTTTTTCTTTCCCAAATAATCTCGGATAAGAGCCTGGATCATGGAAAATCTATTTATCGGCATTGCCGGAATGATCGGCGCAGGAAAATCCACGCTGGCGACCTCACTTGCCAACCACCTCGGCATCAAAGCTTACTATGAACCCGTTGAAAACAACGAATATCTCGAGGATTTCTATCGCGACACTGCAAAGTATTCATTTCAGATGCAGGTCTATCTGCTGACAAGACGATTTCAGCAGCACCAGGAAATTATCTGGAGAGGGGAATCGGCCGTTCAGGACAGAACCATCTATGAAGATTCCGTTTTTGCAGCCATGCTGGCCGAATCCGGACTTATGGAAGAACGTGACTACCGCACTTATGTCCAGCTTTTCAGATACATGAGCAATTTCATGTGCAAGCCCAATGTCATTGTTTATCTCGATGTCACGCCTGAACGATCGATGGAGCGCATTCAGATGAGAAGCCGAAATGTCGAGTCGGGCATCTCGATGGACTATCTCAAAAATCTTTATCGTCACTATCAGAAGTTTATTGAGGAAATTTCCCGTGTCATTCCTGTCATCAGCGTCGATTATGACAGGTTTGCGACGGCGGAAGAGATGGCCCGCGTCATTCAGTCTGAGTATCTGGCCCATTCCTTTAAAAGGAGTGTCACGCTGTACTAAACACAGGCCGCCTTTGGCGGCTTTTTTTATCCCCGCTGCTGGCCGGTCATGTACTGGACGCAGAGCCTTGGATCGCTGAAAAGACGCGAGGCTTCGAGATGGTTGAGATGCCTGTCAAACAGCGTCTCGATATCGCGATATTTCTGAACTGCAAAGGCAACCTGATAGGTCCGATTCTCCAGTGTCAATACATGCAGAAGATAATCGACATGCGTCTCGTTTTGCCAGGCACAGAGAAGATTTCGTGCATCATTTTCGATAACTTTGAAGCGGAAAGGCTGATTGGTGACAAATTCCAGCTGCTGTTGGATTGCCTGCATCTGAACACGGCTGATGAGTATGTACGGCATAACAAAAAAATAATGGCGGCGCGTATGTCAATAGCGGCGCCGGCGAAGCGTATGGGGCCGGAGGCCCCATAGCGAAGCCACACAAAAAATGATGTCAAATTCATCATTCAGGCAACATTTTTAATATCTCTAATACAGCCAAATCAGAGCGTCAATTTCCATTCAATATTTTGGGTATTCGATTGTATTTTTCTGCCAATTCGATAGATTCAGGAGGCTTTTTTTACATCCACTGAAAGGAGCCTCGATCATGTTCAGAGTTTCAACGAACCGGATTAAAGCGGTTGCTGCCATCAGTCTTATCTTTGCCTTTGCCGCCAGCGGTTGCCAAGACGACGAAGTGCTGATTGTCAATGATCCATGCAAAAAAGCGAACTGTGATCCCGTTAAGTGCGGGGACAAATGCAGGCCGGAGGTCAGTCATTATGATCGAGACGAGGCCGGCGACAGTGATGTCAATGACACCGAGTCTTCGGATGTGGACGGCGATACCATCCCGAATTATCGCGACAACTGCATCGACGTTCCGAATGCCGATCAGAAGGACAGCGATCACAACGGCCTGGGGGATGCCTGCGATACCGGTGAAGAAGAACTGGCGGATACGGACGGCGACACAATTATCGATTTGAAAGACAACTGCAGGCTTGTCCCAAACCCCGATCAGGCGGACGGCGACGGCGACGGTATCGGCGATGCCTGCGGCATACAGGATGTCGGAAACGATCTGGACGGTGACACGATCCCCGACAGCGAGGACAACTGTCCCAAAGTTTCGAACCCCGAGCAGGCAGACAGCGACAACAATGGGGTAGGGGATGCCTGCGACTATCGCATCGTCGGCTTTATGACAATGGACGTTGATGGCGACACGATTCCGGATGACACCGACAACTGTCCCGACACACCCAATGCGGACCAGGCGGATGCCGATGGAAACGGCATCGGTGATGCGTGCGATGCACCCGGTCAGGTCAGTGATGCAGATGGTGATACGGTTCCCGACGACGCCGACAACTGTCCGGGAATGTCGAACCCGGATCAGGCGGATGCCGACGGAAATGGCGTCGGAGATGCCTGTCAAGGAAGTGCAGATGCAGACGGCGACGGCATTTCCGATGAAGATGACAACTGTCCCAATGTCCCCAATGCCGATCAGCGCGACAGCGACGGCGACGGAAAAGGCGATGTCTGTGACGAAACACCGCTTCCGGAAGTCAAACAGGACGGATCGCCGCAGGCGCCTTTCATCATTCCTATCGATGGATGTGCGATCAGTTATACCGATGCCAGGGACACTTCCAAATCCCCATACAGCCTTATCGATGTCTATCCCGAAGGGAAAAAGCTCAATGAAAGCGGCCCCGAGTATTACTACAAACTGACTGTTGAGCGAAAATCCGTCATCGATGTTTCACTCGATTCCGAGCCAAGCGGCGTCGATATCGACATTCATCTTCTCAGCGGCCTGTCGATTAACAATAAAACAGTTCCTGAAGCAGAATTCATCAGCCGCGCAAACGCGGCTTTTACGGCCACAGTCAATCCCGGAACGTACTACATCGTCGCCGACACCTTCGTCGATGGCGGTGCCGTCAAAAAAGGAGCTTATAAGCTCAATGTCTCCGTCATGCCGGAATTTGCGGGCACCAAATCCGATCCCATCCTCATCAACTGCGGCGAAAGCATTCCTCATCATTACGTCTTTTCTGACGTGCGTTCGACAAAAGATTCGTCAAGCGACGTGTTCGACAAATACGGCTCCAATACAGCCGATGAATCCGGGCCGGAATTTATCTACAAATTCACGCTCAAGGAACGTTCGCGTTTTCTCGCCAATCTTCGTGCGCCAGAAGCCTCCGGTTCAGACACAGACATCCATCTTCTTTCCGATTTGGATGCATCAAAGCTCATTGACCGCAGCGATTTGCGCATCATAAAAATTCTCGATCCCGGAACCTATTATCTGACAGCTGACTCATTTCAGGGAAAGACGGGCAGCTACATCCTCGATGTGACGGTTCGTCCTGTTGCAGTCACTGGCGACTATATGTTCAACGACTATATGCTCAAAGCCGTTGCTTGGCTTGAGAAAAACTGGGCTCGAAAAGGGTATGGTTCGAGTGCCTATACCCATGATTTGAAATACGGTTCAAACGACAAAGTGTCAAAAGGCAGCCTGGCGCCTCTGACAATGTGCGTTGCGGCTGTCGCCGAAACCATTCTGGTCGCCATGGATTTGTACGAACAGGAAACCGGTGACAGCACCGTCTGGGATTTTCTTCCGAGAAAGAGCTGGAGCAGCCAGAACAACACAAGCATCAAGGGACACATCTGGTGTGACGGCAAAATTAATTCCTACGGCACAGCCGATGCCGTCTCATCCTTTGGTATGGGAACGCATGTCGATTTCAAGGATTTGACGCCCGGCGGTGTTATCAACCTGAACCGAACCAAAACCGGCCACGCCGTCGTATTTTTGGCCTTCCTCGACAAAAACTGCAAGGAAACAGCCGTTTACTCCGACGATGTCATTGGATTTAAATATTATTCTTCACAAGGTTCCTCGACAAATGGCGGTTTTGACTACCGGTATGCGCATTTTTACGATACCAGTTTTGCCAAAAGCTGTCCGGGAACAACAGACAGCTGTTATGCCCAGTCCAGCCAGACGATTCTCAATTCCGGTGTCATTTATCACCCCAAATATTGGAGAAAGACCTCGCTTGCCAAAGGCGTCGCAAGCTTTTCTGCGCCAGAAGCTGTTTACTTTAATGCCGAAAAATTCAACGGCGTCGTTGAAAGTGACGAGTAGGGCAGAGGGGATGTTTTGTCCCCTTTGCAATATGGCATTCAAAAAAGCATTGTGCTAGACTTAACAAGTTGATCGTTTGATTTCTGACGATGAATTTGTTTTGTTTTCAGGAGTTCCCATGAATAAACTCATCTCTCTCTTCCTTTTCTTTATGATTTTTGTCTTCTCCGCATGTACCGAAGAAGGTTACATAAAAGTGTTCGAATGTGAGGACAACCATCCTGTTTTCAGCAAGATTACCCATCGTTGTTACGCCACATTTGAAGATCGCGAAGCCAGCGAAGAAAAGTTTTTAGAAGACGCCAAAAAAGGGAAAAACACAAAACCTTCTAAAGATGACGACGAAGACGATGAGGATTACGATGACGACGAAGATGATGAGGACTGGTAATTCATCATGTCCGATCTCAATCGTGCCGCAAAAGCTTATGCCGAATTTTTAACAGCTTTGGATGTGAATAAGGGGTTTTCAGAAAAGGACCTTCACGACAGTTCCGTTCATGCAGCTGAGCTCATGATGTATTGGATGAGCGAGCTCAATCAGAATCCTCCTGAAATCTCTCTGATGTCTGCCTATAACAATCATTTGGTCTCACTTCAGAATCTTCCTTTTTACAGTTTTTGTGCCCATCATTTTGTTCCCTTTTTTGGCACAGTCAAAATTGACTATGTCCCGGATGAGTGGATTACAGGACTGGGAGAGTTTTCTAAAGTCATCGATCATTATTCAAAACAACCTCAGTTTCAGGAACGTCTTTGCAGTCAGATTGCCGAGCATCTTTTTCAAAGCTTAAAGCCCCGGGCATTGCGAGTAAAAATTTCAGCCAGGCAAATGTGTCTTGAACTCAATGGCAAAGGAAATGGCATCAAAGTCGAAACCGAAACCGTTCTTGGAAATCCAGACCTGATTTCATGACGATTTTTTGTGAGCCGAAGGATGAGCTTCGGCTCTTTTTTTATGTCCCTATTTTACGTCCTATAATGCATATTATGTAAACTAGCATATCAAAACCTTTTGTTTTGTCTATTTTCCATCTCCCATAATCCCAAATTATGTCATTACTCACCCATTTTAAGGTCTCGACTTGGCTTGCTCAATACGACAAATTCCTGATTGCCATTCACTTATTCCAGACAATGCCAAACCGGCACTAGTTTTGTTCCTTATCCATTTCTGTGAGTTCATTTTCGTCTTGCTCAGACTTTTTTTCTTCTTCTGTAATATCATCCTGTGGCATCTCGTATTCCTGAGCCAGTTTCACAAATCTTTCATACCCTATCAGCAAACGTCTGACGATCGCCTCAAACTTCGTCCTCGTTTCTGTTCCTGCACGTTTTGCCGTCAGTTCGATTATGATGCTGTGCGGCTTGAATGTCAGACTGACTGAACCAAGCTGGTTCAAGGCTCGTATGCTCTCGGTGATTCCTCTTTGCTTTAGAAATACATGCCACGGAGTCACATGTGAAATGTCTTCGGTTGCATCCATCTGCCGTCCCAGCACATTGTGCAGCCTGAGATGTCTTCTTCCCATTTTCATGAGACGTTCAACCCATGTCAGTGAATACATTCGCACATCAAGAAGACATGGTTCAACAGGTGTCACTGATATTCGGCTGCGTGTACTTTGCTGCCAGTGATCGATTTTGATTTCCATACCGTGAAAAGTCACGAGCTGAACGTTTTGAAGTTTATTTTCAGACAGGATGGGCGGAGTCTGAAAACAATTCTGACAGCAATATCCGATGCCAACATCGTGAAGGTCGGTGAGCTGATTGACAACAGCTCCACAATCGCAACAAACAACCCCTAGATTATCCAGAGGTGTTTTATCGAGTATTCCCGAAACATCCCGCTCACTTTTAAGCTGAAGGGAAAAAATGAGTGCAAATTCAGTTGCATCAAAAAAACAGCCAAAGCATCGAGGACAAATGTGGATTTCTATCGGATGAAGCGATTCCAGTTCAAGAACAACGACTTTGCATGCACTCCCGCACAATGGACACTCCAAATCGACACTCGCTGCGACAGCCTTTTCAATCAGTTTGTCACATTCGAGACCGAGATATGCACGACATTCCATCGAACGAAGCCAGACTCCATGGCACTTTTGACAGAAATACCCCTGCAACGGTGCTGAAAAATCCGCATTCAACGGGATAGACTCAAGACTTCCGTGCATCCGGGGACACTTCATTCGATTTCTCCACTATATTTCATCTTAACAAAACTTCACTGCCACATTTTTTACGACTTCATCAAAACCACACCCAATATTGCTGCGATGGCGATAATGAGAAGGACGACGATGATGATCATCTTGCCTTTGCCTTTTTTAGCAGGCACCCCCTTCTCGCCTCCTGTCTCAACCGCAGGCTTTTCTGAATCTTTTTCAGAACTGTTTTTGCAGACAATATCTGATTCGGATATGACATCGGCATTTTTAACGGTTTTTAAATCATCATTCCGAGTTTCATTTTTTTCGCCTGAATCTTCTGCGGATTTCGTTTCATTCACAGCATCCAACACCTTGCATGTTTCTTTTTCATTGGGCGAAACTTCTGCTGCATCCTGTTCTTTAGAAGACTCGGCATTGGAGGTTTCAGGGGCCGATTTATCGACTAAAACTTCTGATTTGATTTCGGAATCTTCCGTAATTACGTCAGGAACGTCTAATATTGCGCCGACGGTATCTGTTGCTTTGACAGTAACTTTTTCCGAAGAGCTGTCTTCTTTATTATCAGTTCCGGCGTCATTATTTACGGTATTTGGGGCAGGAGAAATGATCTTTATCGGTCCTGAGTGTTCGATTTTTTCATTGAACAGTTCCGTGAGCAACTCCCCCTGAATAACGCCGGTCTTCGAAGCATCGTCATCGATCCCGCTACCAACCTTGACTGCTTTAAGTTTTGTCGCAGAATCCTTGTCCACATCCTGAGAATGAATGGAATTAATAGCCTGACTGACAGCCCGATCGGATCCCGCTGTTCCAAAAGCTTCATTCAATTCTGCATCTTCAGCCTGCAACAAAACTTCCTGCAAATCGGCAGCTATCGTTTCTGTAACTTCTGAATCGGCTACTTTGTTCAATGTCTCACCGAAAAGCTCATTAAACGATGACCCCTGTTTTTTTAATGGCACAGGAGGTTCAAGAACAGGCTTTCCGGGCTTCTTAATTGTTTCCTTTCCTTCGGCTGTAATTTCGTCTTTGGAATCAGTCACCACCTCCATCTCGGCTGTATTTACGTCTTTTGTATCAATCAAAGACGCCGGCATATCGGCTGTGATAACATCTTTTGTCCCCTTTAAAGAAGGAATTTTGGGAAGAGATGTTGAAACAACGGCCGGCTTTTCTGCGGCTGGCGCAAGAGGATCGATGACACTTGCCCCCAGAAGCGCAAACGGATCGAGCTGTGCCATCGAAATGCTGATTGTCGATCCATTTTTGGGGACATTTTCATCTTCTTTAACATCCAGTTCCCTGTCAACGACTGCTAATACATCCGAAGATTTGGGAGAGTTTGTCGGTTTCATAAAAACACGGCCACCGCCTCGATTATTGGGCATGACGGGTTCCGCGAGTTTTGGCGCAGACGGCTTCATTCCGATACTGCTCGCACCTTTGTTTAAAGAAGGAATTTTCGGTTCAGACGGTTTGACACCACTAATCGGTTTCAAGCCGGCGGTACTCGCGCTTCGACCTATTTCGGAAGCTACGACTTCTGTGGTTTGAGTTTTACCAATCGACTTCAGACTGCTTGTACTTACGCTTCTTTCTGAAAGACTGAAACTATGCTCTCCCGATAAATCCGACTTCAATTTTTTCGGATCGAGTTTGAGATGTGACGTATCTTCGGTTTCGTTCTGGGATGAAACGTCACCAAAAAAAGAACCAGTTCCAGAAGCTGCATTCAGCAAATCAACGGCACTGATACTCATTGTACGACCGCTCAATGTCGTATCAGGATTCAGCCAGTCTTCTCCGCTCCAGTCTTTTTTTTCTTCTGTCGAAACACTAAACAGATCGCCATCAGACAGCCCGAGATCGAGGGAAGATGGCATAGCAAGTCCATCCAATGCATCCGGAGACATATTCGTCATGGTTGGTGTTTCCGTCGATGTCCCTGCCCTTTTTACCGGACTCTTACCACCCATAAGGGTCGTGATTTCGGTTATATCGTTTCCGGTCGTAGCTTCGGCCGAGTCACTCACGACGTCCGCTGGAAATCCGCAACAGGCCACGCGGCGACGAAGCATCTGTGCATCCCTAAGGGACAATCCACTGGATACAATGACATTTCCTGCATCATCCCGAACGAGCGGTTGTGTAACAGTTAGGCCATAGCGAGGCGCGTTTTTCTCAAAAGTTTCCAACTGGGTTTCGGAACAACCACCAGCTGGCAATATAACGCTAAACTTTGCCTCATGCTTCATTTGCAGATCATCCTTCTTATACAATGCTCAAAAAAACACCTTTGTTTCAAGGCCGCATTTTAGTCCTTTTAACACACTAGGATAAAAAAAACCGTCCAAAATACACACATTCCCACATCTTCATCCGATAAACAACCCTTTTCCATACTTCACGATATCTTTCGTACCTATTCAGCCGGGTGAGAATTCACAAATCCACTGAAATATGCAGAGATTGAGGAAAAACGGATTATTGCGCAGTTTTATGGCAGTTACAGCGGAAAGGCCCCGGCGCGACATAATGGTTGACTGCAACAAAGACTTATTCCAACTAAAAATATTGAAAATTCTAAAGGACTTAGCCCGATAACGGAAGGCGGAACAGCCCCTGCACCGGCTTGATTAGTAACTATCTTTCTTCCCGGCAATTTGATATTTTTTCCAAATCATTCCTTAAAATTTTCGCCTCCAAAAAAATCAATACCGCATTTTTCATCAGAAAATTTTAGCTATAATGCCCCCTGTTTTTTTGCGTCCCGTTTTTTCGGTTGTTTTCGTTGTTGAGCCTGACTTTGGAAGAGAATTCTCAAAATAAAAATAGTTTTGTCAAAACCATTGAAGCCTTCGGAAATGCTTTTATCCGTCAAACTGAAGCTTTTGGGAATTTTGTTCTGCTCTTTGGACAGATGCTTTTGGCAACCATCCGGCCCCCATACCGTTTCAAACAGCTTCTCATTTCCATGGAGTTCGTCGGCTGGGGCTCCCTTGGCATCATCATCCTGACCGGCTTTTTTGCCGGTGCTATTCTCGCCTATCAATGCGCCTACGCATTCGGACTCTTCGGCGCAGAAACTTTGACTGGCTCCACCGTTGCCCTCGCTTTGTGCCGTGAGCTCAGTCCTGTTCTCGCCGCCATCATGGTCGCGGGACGCGCTTCTTCCGGTATGGCTACAGTCCTGGGAACCATGCGCGTCACTGAACAAATCGATGCCATGAAAACCATGGCTGTCGATCCCATTCAATACCTCATCGTGCCTCGAGTTTGGGCTACCGTTCTCATGATGCCCGTTCTCTGTGCGGTCTTCGATTTCGTCGGTATCGTCGCTTCCTATATCGTCGGTATCGGCCTGTCCGGTGTCGATTTCGGCTCTTTTGACGCCATGATCGACAGCCTCCTCAACCCTTTCGACGTCTTTGGCGGACTCATTAAATCCGCTATCTTTGGGCTTATCGTCAGCTTTATCGGCTGTTACAAAGGCTTTTATGCCGCCGGCGGCGCAAAAGGCGTCGGTGAGGCTACAACTGACGCCGTCGTCTTCGCTTCTGTCACTGTACTCATCCTGGATTACTTCCTCACTATGATGATTTGGTAATTCCTACACGCTTCTGAACTATGCAAAAACTTTCCACCCCTTTTAAAGTCGGCTTCGTCATCCTGCTCGGTATCGTCGTTACCATCGTGATGATCATTCGTTTCTCCGCTGACTGGGGACAAAAGAACGGCATCATCGAACTTCACGCCTATTTCAATGATGCAACCGGCTTGGCAATCAAATCCCAGGTCAAAGTCGCCGGTATTCAGGTCGGTGAAGTCACTTCAATCACCCTCGAAGGCCAACGCGCTCACATCATTTTCAACGTCCGGCAGGACGTCGCTCTTTATAACGGCATCCTCGAAGAAAATAACTTCCATCGGAACGGTGCCACTGTCTCTAAAAAATTATCCGGTATCCTCGGCGACTATCACCTCGAACTCACTCCCGGGCTCGAAGGAAATCAACTCCAAAACGGAGATACCATCCCAAATATCATTCAGGCAGGCGGCGCTGAAGCTCTCCTCAATGACGCCGGTAAAATCATGAAAGACATCTCCGACGTCACGCAGACACTTTCCACCGTCTTCGGCGGTGATGACGGGCAACAGAAAATTTCAATCCTCCTGGACGACCTCAACTCAACCATGAAAAACGTCAAAGGTCTGACCGAGGATAACGCCCAAAAAATCTCTTCCATCATCGCTTACACCGAAGTCATTGCTCAAAACGCCGCCGACATCTCTTCCACAGGAAATGAAGAACTTCCAAAACTCGTCGAAGACCTTAACGACGTTCTCGCTGACCTCAAATACACCATGACTTCTGTCAGAAACGGCGTCGACGATACCATGGACTCCGCTCACGGCGGCATCGATCAGCTCCGCGCTTCAATCGAAAAACTCGACAATACGCTCTCTCATATCGAAAACATCGCTTCAAATATCGAAAATGGACAGGGAACCGTCGGTAAAATTCTTAAAGACGATTCCATCGCAAACGAGGCTCAGTCACTTCTCGCAGAAACCCGTGAACTCATTAAATCCGGCACAAAAACGGTCGATGGCGCGAATGCTCTCCTCAAACCCATTTCCGATCTCGACGTCGATATCTCTCTTCGCGGAGACTATCTCGTCAATGCAAACGCATTCAAAGTCGATTTCGGTGTCAAACTCATCCCCTCGCCCTCAAAATTTTATTACCTCGGACTCGTCATGGATCCTCACGGTACCACGACAACCAAATCAATCCTTACCGATTCCTCCGTCAGCGGACCCGAGTACGAAACCATCACGACAAATGATGACAGTATCAAGTTCAATCTTCAGTACGGCGTCCGATGGAAATGGTTTGCCGGACGTTTCGGCATCATCGAAAATACCGGCGGTCTCGGCGGCGACATCTTGCTCTTTGATGACGACTGGCGCTTCAGTTTCGACCTCTTTGCATTTAATGACAACGAATTCCCGCGCCTCAGAGGCGTCACTTTGCTCTATCTCTCACTCTTCATGCCCGACGCTTGGAAATGGTCAAAATCATTCTACATTTCGGCCGGTTTCGACAATCCGTTCAATACAAAAATCTTTGACTATTTCTTCGGAGTCGGCTTCAGATTTACTGATAATGACGTCAAAAGCATCATCGGACTCATGCCAAAACCGTAAATCTCCTCACGATTTTTTCAACCCCTCATTTCTGGTTATGTTTTTTTCGTAAGTGGGTCTGCTATGCTCTGCATACGCAGACCTTTGCCGGGGCTATGGCCAGGGCCATACACCCCGGCTTTCTTTTCAGGGGCACCGTTCCAGGTGCCAATCCCCCTCATCCTCTTGCACCGCTACGCGGAAAATGGTGAAAAATCATGCTCAAAGTCGTTTTCATGGGCTCCCCGGCATTTGCCGTTCCTACGCTCGAAGCCCTCATTGCACATCCCGATATCGAAGTCTGTGCCGTCGTCACTCAGCCTGACAAACCTGCCGGACGCGGAAAACAGCTCACACCCCCTCCTGTCAAACTCTGCGCCATGGAGCACGGCATTACCTGCTATCAACCCGTCAAACTAAAGACCGAAGAAATGTTCAACGCTTTGACTCAAATTGCTCCAGATTTCTTCGTCACCATTGCTTACGGAAAAATCCTTCGTCAGTCTTTCCTCGACATTCCCAAAATCGCTCCGCTCAATCTCCATGCCTCGCTTTTGCCCGCTTATCGCGGTGCTGCTCCCGTTCAGTGGTCCATCATTAACGGCGAAAAAGAAACCGGCGTCTGTCTCATGAAAATGGATGCCGGTATGGATACAGGCCCCGTCTATGCCACCGAAAAAACACCGATCGCATCTGACGAAACCCTCTCCACACTCTTCGACCGACTCTCCCGTATCTCCGCAAAAATCCTTATGGATCACATCTTCGATATCGCCAAAGGCACACTTGAACCTCAGCCTCAATCCGGTGAACCAACCTCCGCTCCCATGCTCGAAAAATCTCTTGGCGCCATTCATTTCGACATGAACGCTCAAAAACTCGACTGTCTCTGCCGTGGAATTGCCGACTGGCCAACCGCATTCACTTCATTCCAGGGAAAAAGACTCGCCATTCACATGACGCACGCCGTCGATGAAAAATCGGACGAAAAGCCCGGAACCATTCTCGGCTTCGACTCCCGGACAAAATCCATGCTCGTCGCCTGCTCTGACGGCATTCTGGCCATCCACGAGCTCCAGCTCGAAGGCAAAAAGAAGATGGATGCTGAAAGTTTCTTCAACGGCTACCGTCCCAAAGGCATCGTCCTCGGACAATAGTCATTATGACGGCACACTCGTCACGCCGTCATTAACTATGACATACAAAAAAAGCGGCTGTCTTTTGACAGCCGCTTATGAATTAAGCCATTTTGTCCAACTGTTCCTGAAGTTGACTCATGCGTTCTTTGGCTTTAAGTTTCAATTTTTTGCACTCTTTCTGTGCGACTTGATCTTCCGGTGACATCCAAACCTGAGCATTAAACGCCTCGACTTTTGCATCAAGTGCAGCGTGCTCGGCTTTAAGTCTGGCTATTTCCTGAACCATTTCTTCGCGGCTTAATTCAGTCATGATTTTTTTCCTTTGATTTAGAAAAATAAAACCGCCATCACGGCGAAACAAAGTGTTGAATTAAGCTATCTCAACAAGCTCTTTTTGTCAATCACTAGGCTTGAGCCAGAAAATTCGACTCCGTCGCTATTCGCGATAAAAACAATCTCGTCCGGCTTTGCATCCGGAGTCTATTCATTCGTGCTTGTTTGCACACCTGACGAGTTTGTTAATATGTCCGAAATTAAAAAAGTCCTGTTTGCAGCCGGTGGTACCGGCGGTCATGTTTTTCCTGCCATCGCTGTGGCTGATGCCATGAAGCTCGTTAAACCGGAAATTGACATCGCTTTCGTTGGTGCCGCTCACGGAAATGAAGCAAACTGGGTTCAAAAAGCCGGTTATCGTTTTATTTTGCTCGATCTCGATTTCATCAAAGGCGCTTCTCTCGGACGAAAAATTAAAAACGTTCTTGCTCTCCCAGGCGTCGCTAAAAAAGCCGGAAAAATTCTCGACGACGAAAAGCCTGATCTCGTCATTGGCTCCGGCGGATATGTTTCAGGTCCACTCGTTGCCGTCGCTTCCTGGCGAAAAATTCCAACCGCTATCCTTGAACAAAACGCCATTCCCGGACTCACTAATCGCATTCTCTCGAGACACGTCGACAAGATTTTCATTTCATTTGAACACACCGACAAACTTCCTCAGAAAAAGTGCCACTATCTCGGAAATCCAGTCCGGGCCGCTGTCCTTCCATCCAACGACTCCGTCCAAAATAGCATCGACTGGAACACCTCGTGTACCGGATCTGTTGTCGACAAGGATGCCCTTCATCTCCTGATTTTTGGCGGCTCCCAAGGTGCAATGAAGCTCAATACCGATATGCCGCTTGCCATTGCAAAACTCGATGATGACATCAAATCAAAGATCTGCATCTGGCATCAGGCCGGCAAAAATAAACTTGAAGAAACCGAAAAAGCTTACAAAGAACAAAATATCACGGCCAAAACGACTGAATTTATCGACGACATGGGCGCCGCATATCATTGGGCCAATCTTCTCGTCTGCCGCGCCGGCGCCACAAGTCTGGCCGAAATCAAAGCCTCTGCAAAAGCCGCCATTCTCGTGCCTTTCCCTTTCGCAGCTCACAATCACCAGGAAAAAAATGCCGATGCCATGGTGCAAATCGGCGCCGCTGTCAAAGTCCTCAACGACGATGTCGCAACGAAAATTCCGGACATTCTCAAAGACCTCATTCAACATCCTGAAAAAGTTGAAGCCATGGCAAAAGCCGCTCTCGATGACGCAAAACCAAATGCCGCCGTCGATATCGCCAAAAATTGCCTCAGTATCGAATAATTTTTATGCCTTTTGATCCTGAAAAAACACTCGCCACCATTCCTCAGGACCCTGGTGTCTACATTATGAAAGACAAACGCGACCAGGTCGTCTATGTCGGAAAGGCTAAAAATCTCCACAAACGCGTCTCTCAGTACTTCTCCGGGCATGATTCAAGAGCTTTTGTTTCCATGCTCGAAGACGTGCTCGGACGAATCGATGTTATCATCACGAGTGATGAACGAGAGGCACTCATTCTCGAAGCAGGGCTCATCAAACAATACAGACCTCGCTTCAATGTCATCCTGAAAGATGACAAGGATATGCCTCAATTACGCATCGATCCTCGCGATGAATGGCCTCGCGTCGAAATCGTCAGACGACGAAAAAAAGACGGCGCACATTACTTCGGCCCCTTTCCCAGTGCACAGGCTTGCCGAACTAGTCTCGATGTCATCAACCGGCATTTCATGCTTCGAACTTGCCGTGATGCCGTCTTTGAAAATCGCTCAAGACCTTGTCTGCAGTACGAAATCCATCGTTGCCCGGGACCGTGTGTATTCGATGTCAATCGAAACGAATACATTCAGCATTGCCATGATGCCGAACTCTTTTTAAGCGGTAAATTCGATTCCCTCAAAGAAATTCTTCGCGAGAGAATGATGGCGGCATCCGACAATCTTCAATTTGAACAGGCAGCCAGTTATCGCGACCAGATGCTGGCCGTTGAAGAGGTCTGTGCCTCTCAAAAAATCGTTCAAAAACAACCCGTAAATCAGGATTTCTGGGCTTTTGACGGAACACCCGACTTCCGAGCTGTCGTCGTCATGATGGTTCGTTCCGGACGTCTGCAGCACATGCAGACTTATGAAGCCAGAGACGTCCTCTCGTCCGAAGCCGATATTCTGTCACAAATCATCGTCCATCATTACCAGTCGTTCGGCAATTTCCCCTCCGAAGTCGTTCTCGATCCTTCTTTAAATGAACTCGGTCCCCTGCTCGATGAGGCACTCTCT
The DNA here is from genome assembly GCA_045599245.1 of Myxococcota bacterium. Taxonomy (GTDB): domain Bacteria; phylum Myxococcota_A; class Bradymonadia; order UBA4248; family UBA4248; genus UBA4248. The sequence continues at coordinate 30,225 of JAZRVP010000278.1, read as the reverse complement.
GATTTGGCGAGTAAAAAAGTCTGCATCACGTTTCCCGTACGCGGAATCAAGAGTGAACTCCTCGCAACGGCTTACGCAAACGCTCATCAGCAGTTCATTCAAAGAAGAACTTCCGAGGAAACCCTCCTTGAAACCGTCCAGAAAACACTCCATCTCACACGATATCCCCATCGCATCGAGTGCTACGACATTTCAAATATGCAGGGAGGGCAAATCGTCGCCGCCATGGTCGTTTTCATCGAAGGACGTCTCGATGTCTCTCGATGCAGAAACTTCAAAGTCAAAACGACTCAAGGACAGGATGACTTCGGAAGCCTCAACGAAGTCCTCACAAGACGTCTGCGATATCTCGTCGAAAAAAGTGACAACGAGGACAACGAACCTGGTGCAAATGAACGCAGCTTTTGTGAAATGCCCGACTTCCTCCTCATCGACGGCGGGCATGGACAAGTCAATGCCGTCGTTCAGGCTGTCGAAACGGCCGGTCTGCTCGGTGCTTTTGACATCATTGGCATCGGAAAGGCTCGTGTTCAGGAACAAAAAGACATCCAAAACGTCGAACATTCCCCGGAACGACTCTATTATCCCGATATTCCCGATCCACTCATTCTCGACCAGTCCTGCCCTGAAATTCTTCTCATGGCTCACATCCGCGATGAAACGCATGCCAGAGCCATCGGCTTCCATCGAAAACAACGTCAAGCCGCTGCAATGCACAGCAAACTCGATGACATCGAAGGAATCGGACCAAAACGAAAAGCCCGTCTGCTCAAAGAATTCGGCAGCATCAAGGAAATTTCAAAACAGACTCCCGAAACAATCGCACAAACAGCCGGAATCTCACTCACACACGCCCAAAAGATTCTCGACGAACTCTGATTCGCTTTCCAACCACCACTCATCGCTTTATTCGCCGAAATTGCTTGTCTTTTTTGACGCTAACTCTTATAGCCCGCGCCGGATTTTTTTATCGGGCTCCATGCCCTCCTTCGCCTTTCTTAAACATTTCATTCCGAAAGGATTTTCTATCATGAAACTGGGAATTGTCGGCCTTCCAAATGTAGGCAAAAGCACGCTTTTTAATGCCATTACAGGGACTTCCAATGCAGAAGCCGCTAATTATCCTTTCTGCACCATCGATCCCAATGTCGGCGTCGTTGCCGTTCCCGATGAACGCCTCGACAAACTTTGTGAAATCTGGGATCCGGCCAAACGAACGCCTGCTGTCGTCGAATTCGTCGATATCGCAGGTCTCGTCAAAGGCGCCTCGCAAGGCGCCGGACTCGGCAACAAATTCCTCGGACACATCCGCGAATGCGAAGCCATCGTTCACGTCGTCCGCTGCTTCGACAACGATGAAATCATGCACGTCGTCGAAGATGCCACAAAAGCCGTCCCCGTCGATCCCGCCGGTGACATCGACTGCATCGACCTCGAACTCATCCTCTCCGACCTCGAAGTCGTCACTTCACGCGTCACAAAAATGACTAAACTTGCCCGTACAGGCAAAGAAGCCAAAGCCGAACTCCTCTGGCTGGAACCTCTCATGAAACATCTCGAAAACGGCAAAAGTGCCCGTACCTTTGCCTGGGATGACAAAGACGATGCCCAGGCAAAAGCCCTTCGGGAAATGGGACTTCTCTCTCTCAAGCCTGTCATTTATGCATGCAATATGGATGATGCCGGTGTCGCCGATCCTGAAGCCAATAACTATTACAAAATCGTTCAGTCCAGAGCTCAGGCCGAAGGCGCTCAGGTCATTCCCATTTGCGCAAAAACAGAAGAAGAACTCGCCGAACTCGATGAAGAAGAACGAATCATGTTCATGGAAGAGCTCGGGCTCAAAGAATCCGGTCTCGATCGCCTCATTAAAGCCGGATATGCCCTGCTCGGCCTCATTTCATTCCTCACTGACGGCAAAAAAGAATGCCGTGCATGGACAATAAAACGCGGAACAAAAGCTCCTCAGGCCGCCGGTAAAATTCACTCCGATTTTGAACGCGGATTCATTCGTGCACAGGTCTGCAACTTCGACACACTCATGGAATGCGGCGGAAAAATGGCTGAAGTCAAAGCTCGCGGCCTCTATCGCGTCGAAGGAAAAGAATATATCGTTAAAGACGGCGATATCATTGAATTCCTTTTCAACGTCTAATTCACGCCGTTTGAATCGACAAGGCGCCGCAAATGCGGCGCTTTTTTGTTTTTATGAATGTCTGTCGATGTGACTGATTTTATCGGCCCACGATTCCGGAAAATGACGAAAATAGGTCCGACTGATCGCTCGACTGCGTTTGGCCAAAAGGCACAGACAGGCTGATGGCAGGCCGACAACAAGAAGATAAAATGGACCGAGCCAACGCGACTGAACCTGATGCCCCGATTCATGTCGCCGCGTATTTTCCGAATCATCCGATGACAAAATAAAGATATAATTGCCGAGGCTGACGCCGCCTGCCCAGAACTTTTCAAGAATGTAGTATCCAGAGTCTTTGCGTACCGGCACATGTCGCAGACGACAAAGCAAAAGGAGCCCCAGCCCGAGAAGATTCTGTGGCAGCTGCCAGATATAAAGCAAAAAACGTAAAACCATCATCATGCAACCATCCCACGCCGTACATTGGCACGGTGCAATATTATATATCAAAATACGGCCGCGCGTATCGGCATCGCCGATAGCACGGCCCATTTGCGAGCCGTATTGCGCATCCGCGCAATAGGCGAGTTGAGCCGCGTCACGGCGCGGATCCCACTATAAAGGTTAATAATGGCTCAGAACAAACCCCATTCCAATGAAAAGAAGCCTGAAATTGAGCTCCGCGTTCCTCAGAATTTTGAAGCCGAACTCTCCCTTCTCGGCAGCGTTCTGCTCGACAATACGACTCTGGCTCTCGCTACCGAAATCGTCACAACGGACGATTTTTACAACGAACTCAACCGCCAGATTTACAAGGCCATGTGCACCCTCGACCAGATGCAGAAACCCATCGACATGGCCACGCTTTATGCCCAGCTCTTTCAGCTCAAGCTCCTTGAGGATGCCGGCGGCATCAGCTATCTGACCAACCTTACTGAACGCCTTCCTTCGGCGATCAACATCAAACGATATGCTGAACTCATTAAAAATGCGGCGATTTTAAGACGTGTCATCGAGATTTCCGACAAAGCACGGATCACGGCTCAGATGCCCATGGACAGCGTCACCGATTTCATCACAAACCTCAATCAGGACGTCTTTGCTCTGACGCTTTCGGACGCACATCGAGCCTATTACACGTCCGAAGAAGTCATGAAATCGACCATGGCTCAGCTCGAAGCTCTGCATTCAAGCACGGATTCGCTGCCCGGTATCAGTTCCGGTTTCATCGACTATGACAAAATGACGGCCGGCTTTAAACCCGGGACGCTCACCATCCTCGCGGCTCGACCCGGTATGGGAAAAACCGCGCTCGCCCTCAACTTCCTCGCCAATGCTGCCATTGATCACAAAGTCGCCTCTGCCTTCTTCTCCCTCGAAATGGCCAAAGAAGAACTCGGAAACCGACTCCTCTCATCACGCGCTCGTATCACTGGAGACGCCATGCGGCGCGGCGACTTTAAGGACGCCGAATGGAACCGCCTCATTCAGACTACGGAAAGCATCGTCAACGCACCAATCTTCGTCGATGAAACTCCCGCTATCTCGATCACAAAACTCGCAGCAAAAGCCAGGAGACTCAAGGCCGAAAGCAACCTCGGGCTCATCGTCGTCGATTACCTTCAGCTCATGACCGGCAGCACATACAATCCATCACGTGAACAGGAAATTTCCGAAATCAGTCGTTCACTCAAAGGCCTTTCAAAAGAGCTTTCCCTTCCTATTATCGCGCTTTCTCAGCTCAACCGAGGCGTCGAATCGCGTCCCGACAAACGCCCCATGCTCCAGGACTTGCGTGAATCCGGTGCAATCGAACAGGACGCTGACGTCATCACATTTATCTACCGCGACGACTATTACAACAAGGATTCGACCGAAAAAAACATCTCAGAAGTCATCATTGCCAAGCAGCGCAGCGGCAAAACTGGCACCATCAAACTCCGCTGGTGGGGCGAATATACGCTCTTTGAAAACCTCGCACGCGACACCGACAGCGAGTTCTAGAATCAGGTACTAAGAAGCTGCAGGGCCAGGGCTCGTCCGGCCAGAACGCCTCCCAGGCACAGAACCGTGCTCGCAACGAGATAAATCATCGCCATCCCCCAGTGCCCCGCATCAAACAACGTCACGGCTTCGAGTGAAAACGTCGAAAATGTCGTCAAACCACCGCAGAAACCCGTTTTCAACAAGGCCAGCTGATTCGGCGAAAGGCGGTGGTTCGACATCATGGCTCCTGCAATAAACCCAATGATCAAGGCACCAATCAGGTTGGCTGCAAATGTCATCCACGGGAAATCATGTCCCGTCAAGAACGTTATTTTGGATATCCCATATCGGGCTGCCGCCCCCAAGGCACCGCCAAGTGCCACGTATAATATTGTCAACATCGTGATGAATGCCGTTGAATAATTCGTTAAAAAAGATAATGAACGCTGCGCGTTCATCTCATTTTATCACGTGTGTTTTGGAATCATCATTTTCACGGGTTTTAGTCATGGCTCATCCAATTATTCGGCTTCTTTCGGCCGTAACATGTCTTTCCCTTTTTCTCCTTTCATGCACGGAAGACTTTGATTTTGATGACTTTTCTTTACATCAGGACGCCATTATCAACGGTCACGAAGCTCCCGATCCGGAATACGGCTCAACTGTGGCCATCGCGGCTCAAATCAATGGCATTTATTATCCCTACTGCTCCGGCGTTCTCATCAAAAAAAACGTCGTTCTGACAGCCGCCCATTGCACTTTCAATGAAGAGAATTTTGACTTTAACTCATTGTTTTCTCAAAAGAAAATTGCAGTCATCTTTGGCAAAAATGTCCAAGCGGCCGACTCCGATCACATTTTTGTTCCGTCGGCACTATCGATCCATCCGGATTACAAACACGCAACGAATGAAAATGACCTGGCCCTTCTCTGGCTCAAACCCGATGTCCCCGAAATCATTGCAAAACCGGCTGAAATCCTCGATTCAACCGATAGATTCCCGTTTTATGTCCACTCGCATCACGAAGTTGAATTCGTGGGATATGGCCTGGATGACCAGGACAAGGATGGCGTCCGGCTTCACGCATCGGGTTCTCTCGTGCTCTTCTGCGCAAATGAAGGCAAAGGAAAGTGCGGGATGACCAATGGCTATGGCGAGCACATGATCGTGCCGGAAGGAACCCTCGTGTACGATATAGAAAAGTCGGGACCGTGTAACGGCGACTCCGGCGGCCCGGTTTTCATCTCCATCGATGACCAAAAATATCTCATCGGCATCGTCTCCTATGGCGACGCCGATTGTGCTTCTTTTGCCGTTTCAACGACTCCGGCCGATCATCTCAAATGGATTAACAAAAAAATTGTGCCAAAGAAAAAAGACGATGGTTGTTCCGTCCATAATATTTATGCGTCGTCATCGACTAAATGCCCACTTTTAGCCATTTTTGTGTTATTTTGCGGTGCTTTCGTCATGCGTCGCAAAAAAATCGCCTGACACATTTCTCTATCTTTTCTTTGCACATTCAAGACTTTTTCATCCAAGTCTTTGTTTTTATTGAATAAAAATGAAAAAACAGCTTTACGGTGCACTCGTCTTTCATCAGAATTTCCTGACCGAAAAGAAAATCACCCGTGACAAAGTTACGATTGGAACGGATGATACTTCTGACTTTTCCGTGGATATTCCCCGGTTTAAAACGCCGTTTGTCGTCTTTGAAAAGGACCATATCCAGCTGCAAAAAGACATGAAAGCAAGTGTTTCATGCCACGGCCGCCTCACAAATGTCGGTGAAACGAGAACGCCTGACAGCCAAACCGGCGACCTGGAAATCTACAATTTTTCAGATGATGACTGGCTCATTCTAAACCTTGCTCCCGGCCTCGATTTCGTCCTGTGCCACAAATCGGATGAACCTGTTCCATACGTTGCCGGTTCGCCTATTCTCTCTCTGACAGAGGCTCTGGAAAGCCCCGTCGCGAGAACTCTCGTCCTGAGCTTTGCTCTTCACTCCGCCTTTATTTTTCTCGCAAGCATGACGGCCAAAACGACGGAAGAGCTCAACATCATTGGCCTGGACAAGCGGTGGGTCGAGATGCTCAGTGACGTCGAGGAACACGCCGAGGAAGAAAAGGAAGAACTCCCCGTCATTGAAGACGTCGACGACGTCATTATTGATGACAGCATGAAAGACTTCGATCGTCCCAAGATCGACGACAAGCAGACGCCGATTGTGAATCTGGACAAGGTAGAAAAGCCGGTCGGTCTTCAAGCCGCCCTTGGAGGTGCCAAACTTCATGACATGGAAAGTCTGTTTGGTTCGACGGCGGGCCTCGGTGATGCCCTCGACTTCATGCCGGAAACGGCTGAAGGCGATGCTTTTGGAACAGGCGCAGGCTTTGGTGCCGGCCTGACGGGCGTTGGCTTTGGCGGCGGCGGCGGTGGCGGCGGCGGCGGTTACGGTTCCGGCATCGGCGGTATGGGCGGCGGTGGCGGCGGCGGAAACGGCTCCGCTAAAGTCGCCGGTCCAAAAAAATCCGGCGTCAAACAAAAACCAAAACTCGCCATGGATGCCCCAAAACAAGGCGCTTTCTGCAAAGAATCAAACATCCGTGACGTCGTTCAAAAACGCTCTAACGCGCTCAGAAACTGCTACGAACAACAGCTCCTCGCTAATCCCGATCTCTCCGGTAAAATCATTGTCTTCTGGAAAATCGGACTCGACGGAAAAGTCACCGACGCTTCTATCAAATCCTCTACGATGAACAACGCCCGCGTCGAAGCATGCCTCACGCAAACCGTCCGTCGCCTGCGCTTCGATAAACCCGATGGCGGCATCTGCGTCGTCGAATTCCCCTTTATCTTCACGTCCGCTCAATAATTTGATTATGAGGGAGCCGCGCACATTGCCCGGCTCTGCTCGCCTATTGCGGCATGCGCCGCAATACAGCTCGCGGGCCGGGCTATCGGCTTCGCCGATACACCCGGCCAATGACCTCGCCGCGCCTCACGGCGCGATTGTCGCAACCAAAATATCCTTCAAATTCAGCCTCTTGCGACCCATTATATTCAATTTCCATCCGAACCTTCATCCACTCCAATACTGCCACAATATCCCCAGGATGAAGTATCGCTCCCGGATGAACATACAACTCGCCATTTTCATCACTAAAATGAACAAACCCATCCAGGGGCGCTTGAATTTCTTCAACTTTTTCTTCTTTTTCAGTCTCGGCGCCAATCTGAATGTCTCTCAATGCACCAAGTTCATCCCCTACCATCAGCCATTGGCCGTCCGAAACCGTCAAATGGACGCTCTCCCTTGCTTCAACCACAATTTCTATTTTCTCATCAAGACGATACACGAAACCTATCCGGTTTCGGACGGGTTCAAATCCATGAACTGACGAAATAAATCGTCCTGCACATGGACTCAATACCTTTCCCGATTCAACCGGACAAATCAGCTGTTTCATAATTAGAGTGTATCATCAACGGATTCATCATCGACATCGTAAACGACGATCATGTCCCCACCGGCATCCGATATCAAAAGGAAATGGACGTTATCCGTTTTAAAAAGCTTCATCGCTGACGGCGTGCTTCTCATTCCTATCGTCAAAGCCGACTGGCCCGTTCTCGTCGTGAATTCAAAGGCATCCCCACGAACGAGTTTTTCAGCGCCCACCGGCATCGTAACCGAAAAGAATGCCGTCTGGGCATCATACGTGCCGTCGGCCTTTTCGGGAGCGAGTTTGAAACGCGTCTGACCATAAGGCTGCATCGGATTGTCAATGCAATGCATACCAGCTGAATATCGTTTGTTCACAAATGTAGTTTTGCTCGTAATAATCCATTCATTGCTCGCTCGAATTTCGTAATTCAGGCCGGAGGTAAAGCACTCGGGTCTGGGAAGAGCCGTAACATCGCCATCGACTCCCGTTGGCTGAACAGTCAATGAATTGACGCCTGCTTCGACAATCTCCCATTCAAGCCGAAGATTGTCCTGGTTAAATACTTCGCAGCCAACAGCTTTTTTCACGCCATCGCGTTTAGTCAAAACGAGGTGATCGCCTTTTCTTGCGCCAAGAGCACATAAATCAAGACCAGTCTTGAAAACGCCCTCTTTGGGGAAGACGCCATCGGTTCGAGTCTCTCGCTCCAATGTGCCCTCGTAGGTTATTCGCCACGTCTCTGAAGCCATGATCGAATCGTAAATCACGGAATGAGGCTTTCCTGTTTCAGGATTAGTCTGGCTTAACACACCGTAATTCGAGAAATAACTAATGGCCGGACGACGGCGAAGAGCGATGACAGGCAAATCCTGCTCTGTACAAATACGACCTATACAGCGAACCGTTCCGACATACGAAGAATCGTCATCTGTGTCTGTTGGACGAAGCGCGAGTTCCTCGACGGATTCACCCTCAACATTTTTCTTATAATGCGTCAGCTTCTGATGAATCAGGTATTCAGAAACTGCACCGCTTGACGAGGAAACAAAGACGACGGCTCGATCTGAGTAAACCGTATTGCTGTTTCTGTTATAAATAATATCCGAACGCGTATCGCCAACAACATCCAGGGCCAGTCTCGAAACGGGAATTCCGACAACTCGATTTCTCGGGAACCACCCCGATCGATCCAGTGTTTTTCCCGTTTCCAAATCGATCACGATGAGCTGAGAGTCGACGGGATCGAGAACATACAGCCACCGTCCGAGAGGATCAATGCTCACGGCTCCGCGTCCTAAAGAGGTCAGTTCTGATTCACCAAAGCCATTTTTGCCATAACAGGCGAGATCCTCTGCATCGATTTTACCGTCGCCATCGTTGTCTATGCCGTCACGACACAGACCGGCACTCACACTCACGAGTTCCGAAGCCGAAGCCTCATCCCCTGACGGCCACCGGCATTTGACATCGTCGCGATCGAGATCACCGTCGCCGTCATTATCTGTTCCATCACCGCACGTTCCTAACGTCATGGCCTGAAATCCCGGCTCTTCTGAGGCATCATTTGCCGCGACACAACCGGGGTCAAGAGCATCGATAAAACCATTGCCGTTGTTATCTATGCCGTCATTGCATTCGCCAATGCCAAACCAACCCGTTTGCGGAACTGATGTATCGGTTCCTTCCATGCTCCAGGGATAAAAACACGATGGATCATCGCGATCAATGAGGCCATTGCCATCGTTATCAATCCCGTCCGAGCAACCAAAACCAGCTCCAAGACGTGCCGTTTCACACGGATAGTTGCCCGCTCCATCGAGACAGGTTCCGGCCTCTTCAGAGAAGCCAAGAACTGAGACGTAACGTCGATCCTGATACGTCACATAACCTTGAGAACGCACAGGATCCGTCACATAATCAAAGATCGATCCAGCCAGTGACGTCACAGTTTCCCATGATATTTTGATCTTGTCTTTGGTCAGTTCGCAGTCTTCTTTGAGAACATTTTCTCCCGCACCGCAGTCAAATGACAGCTTCAGACGGCGAACGGTGCCATCCTGGAAAAAGACCAGAAAATCCGATTCCCTCGATTCATACACAATTTTCTGCGGCGTCTTATCGAGTTCCTGATAGGCGATTTCTCGATTATCATTCACAGAAATGATGGAAAGGTCATTTTTTATCGAACTGGTCAGAACGACAAATGCACCAAGTTCGTCACCGCTCACGGACTGCGGCCTCTGCCCGACAGGAATGGAGGTCACACCGGGAACCGCTTTCGTAATATCAATGACTTCAAACTCCGCTCTGCCCGAATAGAACGGAATATATGAAAGGGTTCCTGTACTCATATTCGCGGCATAGACGCGTCTGGAATACGTTCCGCCACTCTCTTTACAGGCTGCCTCATCCGTTTTGACAAAAGTTCCGTTAATGGCACAGCGTTCAACGATATGCATTTCACCCGGCATATCGAGTGCGGGAAGCGTCGAAGAATTGTCATCATCACAGGCTGTCATAACCAGGCAGAACACGGCGGCAAGAAGTGACAGCTTTTTATGTCTGAGCATCATATTTCCTTCAGAAATCAGCCTATTCCCTGTTCTAGGGAGAAGATAAAATATCGGCCACTTTTACAGGCGAAAGCGGATCGGAGACATCAAATTTGGAGATGTTTTCACCGAGGAAATTCACGACATAGAGTGAAGTCCCTTGCTGCACGAGATCGTAAGGTCCCTCACCTACCTCAATGGTATCCAGAATTTCCATACGATTTGGATCGATTAAGTAGATCGCGTTATCGACAACACTCGTCACATAAAGAACGCCATCATCCTCATTTCCAACCCATGCAATTTTGAGCATATCGGATGGAAGCATCATCATTTGAGTCATTTGGGCTCGATCCGTTCCGGAATCATCCTTGGCCAGTCCGGTGATATCGAATTTGAGCAAAGACAAGGGATACTGATTGACGAGATATAGATTCTTGCGAAGCGGATCGGTTGTCATGCCACGTCCCTGATAGGCTCCATACCCTGTGGGAACCGTCACGACCTGACTGGCATAAACGCCTTTGACCTCACCATTTGCATTGATTGCCGGGGAAACCACGACGAGGCTGCTAGCCGCCCGTCCCGTAACCGCAAATCGCTCCCCGCCCAACCACTGAACCTCGCTTGCCGTATAGACAAATGACGCCGTTTCATGGCTGAATTTGAGTTTGCCTTTCTCATCTTCGCGAACCGTGACGGCGGTCACTCTGGCATTTTTGAGCTGCGCTATCATCAGCAAATCAAAATCAACGCGTTTCGTCACGACCTGACCTGATGCATCCACGCTCTGCGTTTCACGATAGCTTCGTGTAATGGCAATATGGGTCGGATCATCGTCCAGAATGACGCGGCATTTAAGCAGTGAGTTGGAATCTTTGCCTGCATTCGGGCACGAAATGCTGCTTCCATCTTCGGAAATCTCAAACCAGACGAGAGCATCATCATCCCTTGTCACGGTGTAACCATGACGCCCGTCTTCGGACAAAACAATGTTTGTTCCAAAACTTCCCATCCGTTTTGACGAACCGAGAACTGTATTGGTCTCAAGATCAACGACATAAATGGCACCGCCATCGGTTGCTCGGTAATCGAGATCAAAATTGGAACCGGTCACATAGGCATAACGGCCATTGGGATGAATGGCAATACCGGAAGGAGACTCAACCTTGTCCAGTTCTGCGGGATTACCGACCAAATCTGTTGCACAGCCGGAAGCCATGCAAACCAATGCTATCCATGCAAAGCCAACGGCTCTGAATAATTTCTTCAAAAAAAAGCTCCTCACAAGGCGTCCGACATACGGGCACAAATTGACGGCGCACACTACACACAAATGAGTTTTGTCTCAAGAGAGTTCTTGCTTTTAGACGAGCCAAAATCAAACCTTACACATTCTTTCTTGACAATTGCTCTCAAAACGGTAGAAGGCGCCCGCGATTGGAGGTGGACATGCAGTCGCTGCATGGCTGGAATCGGCCATGGAGAGGAAAGTCCGGGCTCCACGAGGGAGAATGATCGCTAACGGCGACCGAGGGCAACCTTAGGGAAAGTGCCACAGAAAACAAACCGCCGCAGCGTGCTGCGGTAAGGGTGAAACGGCGAGGCAAGAGCTCACCGGGGGCATGGTGACATGAACCGCATGGCAAACCCCATTCGGAGCAAGATCGAACAAAAGGCGCCTTTCAGGCCGGGACTCCTCGCCCGTGTCCTTTGGGTATGATCGCTCGAGATGTCAGGCAACTGACACCCTAGATGAATGACTGCACCGGATTCTTTATCCGCGACAAAACCCGGCTTACCGTCCTCTCTCCAATCGCACTTTCTCCAAAAATTTTACACCCGCCTTCCAACGGAAGCGTCTGGCAACCATCCAAGTTGTTCATATTAATCAAAAGTTTAGGCAGTACTTTATCGTTTCACACACGGATTTTCACAATTTCATTTCACAATTCGTCCAAAATACCCTTTTTATATACCGCTTTTTTATTCACTTTTGCTAAGTCTGCACGTCTTTTGTATCCATTCGTGCTTAACACACTTTATTTATTTGGCGTCATTGCAAATATTCTTAATTATGATAAAAAATAACATTGGATTGTTCTTGCCACTATCATTGGCTTAGGAAATTTCATGAACATAAATGACATAAAGCAAAATATTCCTTCTGAGCTGCGTTCCAGATGGGAATATGCCGTCTCTCAAAACAATATTTCTCAAGCTGTTGCATTGTTAACAGGCATTGAACGCGTCGAAGAAGCCATTGAATTCTGTCGCATCATTCAAGAACCCGATCGAGCTATTGAAGTCGCAATTGAACAAAAAATGTTCGATAAGGCAGAGAAGCTCTGTGTTGAATACAAAAAACAGGAAAAGCTGATTGACGTTCTCATCCTGAAAGGGGACCAGCAAAAAGCCGCAAACCTTTTGGCCCAGTCTCAACAATACGAAAAAGCTGCTAAAATCTACTTCAATTGCAACCAGTTCGATAAGGCCGGCGAGCAGTATGAAAAAATTCATCAGTATTTGAACGCCGTCATGTGTTACCAGAAAGCAGGTAACACCATGAAACAGACTGAGGCTCAGCTCAAAGCCTTCGAATACGATTACAATATCGCCGACGGCGATCTTTCAGCCATTAACGTCAGCCGAACCATGGCTATTTACGCCGCCAGAGCTTATCTCTCTATCCCTCAAAAAGTCGAACGCGCACTGGATATCCTCAAAAAGGCAAACGCCCTCGAAGAATCCGCCTCCAATCTGGCTCAAATTGACGCTTTCGTCCCCGCCGCGCTCTGCTACGAGGCCGCCGGAAAATTCGAAGAGGCAATTCATGCCTATTTTCAGGCCGCTGAATACGATGCCGCCAGAGCCCTCTGCCTCAAAATCAAAAAGCCTGAACTCGAACCCGAATTCTACAAACAAACTCAAAATTCCTATCAGCTCGGCTGCTACTACGAAAGAATTGGAAATGTTGACGCCGCCATCGAGGTTCTCCAAAAAATTGAAGCCGATGACCCTAACTCCATTGCCGCTCTCGAAAAACTCGGCGACCTCCTTCATGATACCCAAAAACTCGCCGCTTCCATCTCCTGCTTCGAAGCCATTCTGTTAAATAATTCAGATAATAATGATACTCTCGTTTGCCGCATCGCCTACAAAGCCGCCCGCTGCGCCGACGAATTCGGTGACCTCAAAAAAGCTCAGAGCTTCTTCAGACTCGTTTACAACATCAATCCAAATTACGAAGATGTCAAAGCCAAAGTCAGCTCTATCAGCCAGCAGCTTAATGAAGTATCACACACTTCCACACCTCGCGTTGCCACTCGTACACGCAGAAAAACCATCTCCGATATGATGATAAATCAGGTACCGGCAACCGTTAATATCGGCCCCACTGCCGTGCCCGTCGGTAACAACCGCTACAATATCATCGAAGAAATCGCTCGCGGCGGCATGGGCATCGTTTATAAGGCTACCGATACCATCCTCATGAGAACTGTCGTCCTCAAAGTTCTCAGCCAGAATCTCAAAGAAAATGAAGTCGCCCTCGAGTATTTCATGCGCGAAGCTCGCGCTTCCGCTCAGCTTCAACATCCAAACATCGTTACCGTTTACGATATCGGCGCTCTGAGCGATGGAAACATCTACATGGCCATGGAATACGTTAACGGAAAAACCCTTAAACAAATCATTCAACAGGCCGGAATCCTCCCAACCAAACTTATCGTCCAGCTCATGATGCACGCCTGCAGAGGCCTTCAATTCGCTCATGATAACGGCATCATTCATCGCGACGTCAAATCTTCAAATATGATGATCGCAAAACGCGATAAAGTCCTCAAAATCCTCGATCTCGGCCTCGCTAAAGTCGTTACTGACAATATTCAAGAGTCTACTCAGGCCATCGGGACCCCCTACTACATGAGCCCGGAACAAGTTCTCGGTCACGAAATTGACGCTCGCTCCGATATCTACTCTCTCGGCGTTACGATATTCGAACTCGCTACCGGAACGCTCCCATTCACTAAAGGTGACCTCCCATACAAACACGTCCATGAGCCTCCTCCCTTGCCAAGTTCCGTCAATGCCAAAATCAATCCTCAGCTCGAAGACATGATCCTCAAAATGATGCAAAAATGCCCGGATGATCGCTTCTCTTCCTGCATCGATGTCATGAACGCTCTGAAACAAATCGACGTTTCTATTTGATTCTTCGGGGGCTCCGGCCCCCGCGGCGCTCCTCGCCTTCGGCTCAATACGCGCCTCCCCCTTAGCGTCTATGGCGTTCGCCATACGACGCTTTTTTTCATTTTCAGCTTTTCGTTTTACTCCGTTTCAACGATCATTCGTTCCCGTTTTCTCTTCTCTCGCTTCTCCCTTTCCTCTCCCTCGGAGGCCGCATGAACAACAATGTCCTCGTCGATTTCGTCAATCGAAATAAAACATACAGACATTCCAAAGTTTCTGACCGTTGCTTTGAAGCTTACGCCAATATGCCCGCTTCTCTCATCGATATCTGGCAGTTTCTCGGATTCGGTTACGCCGAAAATGGGCTCTATCAATTCGTCAACCCTCACGAATTTATTCCCGTCCTCTACGATATCGATCTCTCCATTCTCGATAACATCGTCTTCGCCGTAACCGTCATCGGTGACCTCATCATCTGGAATATCAACGACGCCAACGAGAAAACAGTCTGGCTCTATTCCGTTCTCGATAATTCCAAAACTTTACTCACCAACGACGAAAATTTCGACGAATGGTTCGAAACCCTCCTTCAGCTCAGTACACATTCACCAAACGCCGATCGCCTCATCAAGGACCTCAGACTGGACAATATCCCCTTTGATCCCCACAATTATTCCATTCTTCCCGGTCAGATTCTTGTTGCCGAATCCCCCAATACATCAAACTCCGCTCAGCCTCCCGCCATGCAGATTACCGAGGCTGCGTCTTTTATCTCTGATTGCATCTCAGAAAACAGCTGCTCCTTTGAGGAAGTCACGCTCGAACAAAGACGAAATCGTCTCCAGTCGACGCCAATCGAAAACAATGACACCTCGGAAGACCCCTTAAAATCCATTGAAATCACATTCAGTGACACGAGCGATATTATCGATGCCAGCGAGTGCCCCATCACCGATGGAGGAGCCTGCACACAGCCGCTTGAATGTGACAATTCAAACCGTGATGAGAAAGATGCTCATTCCGATTCACAGCAATCCATGCCAAGTTCAGAACAACCTGTTCCATCGACACAGCCTGTACCGGACACCGCATCAAAACCTGTCTTGGACGTTCCGGTTGAATCCAGTCTTCCATCGGATGTCGTCGAATCGAAGGAATCTGAGACGGATACAACGGCAACATTATCTGAACCTCGCTTGAACGCACCAATCAAACATGAAACGCCTGTGAAGGATATCAATTCCCAAACTTCACGACCATTTCTTGCCGCAATCGATCAACAAAGCACACACGCTGAGACGCAAATTCCAGAACCTTCGGCTAACGAACCGGCGGACTCCCTCTTTGAAAACATCGGCTGCTGTCCCAGTGAATGTCATATTCCCGGTCTAATCCAGGAAAAGCCTGCTCCTATTAACCACAACAAAACAAAATCAGGAATCGACATGACCCCAGAAGCTTTATCCAACGCAATGATCGGACGTCTTATGAACTGCCGTTACGAACCGTGTATTCGAATGAATCCGATCGATCGAAATCACGGCCTTCTCGATTCCAAAATCGGCGGCCCCTACTACATTCCTGCCGGCCAGGAACCGCCTCGCAATCCTCAGACGTATCGTGAGCTTTTCCTCCTCGCTCAAATCAATTTTAATCAGCTCCCAAAACTCCGCGATTTCCCCGAAACGGGTCTTCTCCAAATTTTCTTCGATCCGGAACCTCTCTCGTTCCGTTCCGGTTTCCATCCAACCAATCAGATCAGCTGGTGCATTCGTTATTATGAAACGATATGTTACGATGGATTTGACAAAAAAGGTCACCTTCCCGGAACGCCTAACGGAATTACAACCCTTCCCTTCTCCATTGAACGCTATCTGCCGCTGTTCCCAAACGATTGCATGCAGCAATGCAGCTGGGAAGACTTCCCGTTCAATGCCATGCTCAACCGCTATTGTTCAGATTTAATGCCCGAAAATCCCGGTCCGGACGATATTGCAATCCTTCGCGCGGCTCGCGAAACCACTCGAAATTATCTTAAAAATCAATTTAAACCGGGACATGCCAATGATTCCGTCATCCAGATGGGCGGTTTCCCAACCTTCAATCGTCCCGATCCCAGATCCGAAGATCCAAACTTCCCGGGAATCCGCGTTCCGAACGTTCTGCTCCTCCAGCTGCCGTCATTTGAAGGCTTTGACTGGGGCGGCGGCAACATCGTTCACTTCTTCATTTCAAGAAAAGACCTTCGTGCCCGCGACTTCAGCCACGTCTTGCTGGATATGCCCATTCAGTAATCTCAGTAATCAAACCGCCTAACCAAAAAAGCCTCACAGCCATAAGCTGCGAGGCTTTTTTGCCCTTTTCAATGACTGCAAATCCAGGCTCCGGACAGCTTTATTCCCCCTTCGGGACATCTCATTTCATTCTCGAGTGCATTGTTTTCAAACGCCTCGTTTCCCGCATGAATACACACGTTCCCGCCGATTTGACACCCTCGTGACATGTCCAAATCGCCAAAGACCCAGGCCGTGTCATTCACCTTTTTTCCCATCGACAACGAAGCAAGTTTTTGATTGCCCGCATCATTCGTCAGTCTGTCCTGAAGACACCTCTTTTGTGCATCCAGATAGGTCGCAGGCGTTCCGACATCGGCAAAGAAAACCTCCTGGTCAGGTTCATAAGCATGAATACGCACACCGCGATCCAGCATTTCACGATAAATCTGCGTCACAAGACACACATTTTTTCCAGGTTCAATTGCTTCCAAAATACGTCTTTCAACGATATGAATTCCACTAAAACAACGCGGTTCAAAACCCTCCAGCGGTTGATTATTCTTCCACCAGTCTCGAATGCAGACGATCTCATGTTCGACCACTCCAATCATGCCGAGTGACTGACGAACGTTCTCCTGAATTTGTCGAGGTCTTGGCAAAACGACAAGCGTCACATCAGAACCGGATGCCTCGTGTTCAGCAAGAGCTTTTCGAAGATCAGCCGCACAAAGGACGTCGCCGTGATAAATAATATATCGATCACAAGGCGGCATAAGCCGCGCAACCCGAGCGGCTCCGCCGCCTGTTCCCAATATTTCATCCGACTCCCGCGAAATAACGATTTCTCGGGTTCCATGCATCCACCGGCCATCATTCATGGCTTCAACCATTCTGTCCGGCAGATGATGAACATTCATCCCAAGTTCATCGATTCCAGCCTCTTCCAGAGAATGCAAAGCATAGTGCGCCATCGGAATGCCGCAAAAAGGAATTGCCGGTTTGGGAATGACATCCGTGAGCGGCGCCAGCCGGGAACCATATCCGGCACATAATAAAATTCCACCTAATTTCGTCATTTTTATTCTCCCTTTCAAACAAACACAGAACAAATCATATCATCATGCCCCTGGAAACCGAAAAAATGCGGCCGGGCGTATCGGCTAGCCGATAGACCGGCCAGCGCGAATCGTATGCGCCGACTCGGCGCATAGATTCGCCACCCGAAAACATCCGCACACACCTTTCGGTATGATATAATCTCACGGTCTGAGTACGCGCTTTCCCGTCTTTTGGCTTCGTTTATCATGAAATTTTCGCCATCCGCTCACGTTCTGCCAATTTTGGTCTCCGGTATCTGGAGCTTTTCAGCCTTCCCGGCGCCTGATGCTCATGCCGAAACCATCGTGATCGAATCCGAAACACAGATTCTCACCAAAAACAACGGTTATGAAGGCGGAAGCATCAATATTTCGCTCCTGGATGACCTCAATCACGGCATTTCAAACCAAATCGTCTCGCTTGACCTTGAAAACACCGACACAAAACAGGAGAAGCAATTACAACAAACCACGGATGCAGACGGACATGCCGTTTTTCGGCTCGAACTGGACGATGGAACCTATTCAGGAACGCTGACATTCCAAGGCAAAGATTACTATCAAAAGGCCCAAACCGATGTTCAGATCGAGGTTCGAAAATGCTCGCAGCATACAAAATTGTCTCTTCCAGAAAAAGATTTCCGACCACTCGGCGCACCCCTGGAATTTGACCTGACCCGAACTGACTGCATCAAACAATCCGCCAATTTTTTGGCCGAAATTGGCCCAAAATCTTTCAACATTCAGTTTGCCCCCGCCAAACACTCGGCGCACGTCTCCGTTCCTGTCGATTCTTTTTCCCCCGGCGCCTATCCCCTTCACATTCACCTCGTCAACGAACGATATCTCACACCGGAATCGCTTCAAAGTGATATTGTTTTTTACGAAAACCTCCTTGATGACGACCTCCGATATGCCACAGGCTGGCCCAAACAGACGATCAGTGCGACGCTTTCACACCCGATGGAAAACATCCCGGTCCAGCTCTCATTTTCTGACGCTGACGGCACATCGATGAAACTGACGACGACCTCCGATGAAGACGGCCGTCTCATTTTTGAGCTTCCGTCGCTCAAATCCGAATGCCTTGACATTGAACTCGATCGTGCCGATGAACTTTCCGGATACACCCCTTACAGGACACAAATCTGCACGGTCCGCCACGGGATATCGTTCAAATGGCCCATTGCCGGCATTGCCTTACTTCTTTCCGGCGCATCATTTCTCTTCTTTTTGCGAGCTCTCAAACGAAAAAAGCTTCCGCAATCCCCGCAAAAAACGCTGACCCGCATCAAATCGACGCCCATTTTTCCGGCCTCCGGCAAAACAGAGGGCAGCCTGTCAGAAATCATTTGCCGCGACGCCCAAACGAAACGGCCGCTTCCCCCCGGCACGCTGACCTTTGAAATAAACAGAGAACCGTTACAAGCCGATCGCTGGCCTCTTCGCGTTGCCAGTCGAACACAGCTTCGGATATCGCATCCCGACTATATATCCTGGTCGGGAAAACTCGCACCAAACCGGCAGTACACCATCGATCTGACGAGCCGCAGACAATATGCGATCGACTGTTTTTCAGCCGTCTGCGAACAGCAAATCGGAGAAAACATTCCGTGGGGCCGCGAGACCCCCCAGGAATTTTTCCGGAAGGCCCTGACAAAAGACCTCCCGGACAATCAGCGAGTGATGCTGGATGAATTTTGCCGCTGCATCAGTGCGGCAGCTTTCGACGATACGGTCATAACCGACGAAACCCTCGAAAAGCTTCATCAGATGACACAAAAACTCACGTAAAACAGACGATGAACATCAGTATTCATCATCCATTCCGTCATCGTCCTCGTCGTCCTCGTCATCCTCATCTTCCTCCTCGTCGCCAACGACTTCGTTATAAATGTCATTGGTTTCTTCGACAAAGGAATCGATATCTTCCTCAATGGCATCCTCGACGAGCCATGTTTCAATATATTCATTGACCAGGTCAATCACTTCATCATCAAGGCCGCTGCGATTTATGCCGCGTTTCATGCCTTCAAGCTGATGGCGAAGTCTGCTCGCATGTTTAGCCGGATCGTCTTCATCCAAAATCAGATAGATATTGTTCAATGCAAGCTTAATATGCATATCAACCTTCCTTTTCCGAGTATGTCGGAACTATAAATAATCCAGTGAAGAAAACCGTGAATGATCGGCACTCTGTCTGCAATGACGGAACGATTTGGAGCGCCAGGCTCCCAGCCAGACGGAATTGACAAGCCATTCCACGCCGAGTTCGCCATTCTCTTTTTCGTGAGCCACTTCGTAAACACCCCCTGGAAATTCGTCGAGATATTGCGAAGAGAACTCAAGTTCACGTTCATCGACATGAAACATCGTCCGGCCAAGCCGTTCATCGATGGCCATGAGAGCCGGGCAAAGAGCCATAACCTCCATGACGATGGCGAACAGAACCTCCTGCGCATCTGAACTGTCGTCAGGACTGCAGCAAAACATACACCGTTTTGGCACGCATCCCAGACCGACGCGAAATTCCTCCGCCTGTGAAGCGGAAAAGCGAACAGGATGCACAAACATATCAAAGGGCTTGGCATGAAGAAAAGGACGCGAGGCCGTCTCCGGAACGTGGGTTATCCAGAGTCTCTTGCCGTTATCCAGAGCTTCCTGATTTCCAGCCAAAGAAGAAAGCCGCCTGTCCAAAGCAATGAGCATTGCCTCAGAGGGCAGCTGCGTAAAAAAAAGACGAAGTTCCATTGAAGTCATTTTTGTGTGAGGGCCATGCTATTGCCTTTTGGCAATACGCACGGCCTTCGCGGCTATGGCAGAGCCATACGCCGCGAAAAAAGCAGGCGCCAACAGGCGCCTACATCACATCAACTATTCCTTGACCGCCGGACGAATGCCCATATAGAGACCCGGGCAGCTCCAGACTTTCCAGTGATCTCCGACCTTGACAAGCGTAATCTGTCGCGAGGAATCCGAACCGGAGCTCTTGAGCCAGAGGTTCCAGGTGTTGTCCAAACCTTCTTTGGAACGATCAACCGTGATTTCACAGTTGTTGAGGTCGGCTTTGTAATTGTTTTCAGGAGAAGAGCCTGCGCAGAAAGAGCGCTGAATTTCGGGCTGATTTTTAATGCGATCGACCATTGTGGAATGGGCTGCATTGCGTTCAAAATCTTTCGGAAGGCCTTTCATCAAGTGAACGAGAATGTCACGGCCAAGCGCTCTCGTTGATGAATCCTGATATAAAAAAGCGGCTTCGAGCCAGAGTTTTGCGGCGCCCTCGGGCGTTGTGGCCGTCTGCTCATATTTTGCCATGTATTCGTCCATACTAGCAGGAAGTTCGGCTGACGCCGTGCTGCAAAATGCCAGGGCCGCACATCCAGCCAACAATGCTGATGTAAAAATACGGGATAATCTCTTCATCATTTCCTCCTTGGTTAGACAGCCAATTTATGAACTGACTGTTCGTCTCATTCGTTGTTTTAAAATTCACATTTTATGCCTAAAATGTACAGAAATTTAAGTATTTCACTTTTTTTCAGAAATTTCAGAACTTTGCTGACATTTTCATGTGAAAAACCGCCTTTTTCCGCAAAGAAAACGTGATTTGGTATTCCCAAAACCGTCATGATGCAATAAAAAGCCGGCCCTCAGCGTCTTCACGTCGGGGATGCTATTCAATTAAAAAGGAATTTGAGCATGCTGAGCAGTTGTTACGATGCCCTTCTTGAGCGTTTTCTACGATATGTAAAAATCGATACCCAGTCCGATCCCGAAAGCCAGTCATATCCATCGACTTCAAAACAGTTCGATCTGCTTCGTCTTCTCAAAGACGAATGCGAAGCCATGGGGCTCTCCCGAGTCGACATCGATCAATATGGCTACGTAACAGCGACACTGCCATCCAATACCGATCGCGACATCAAGCCGGTCGGCTTTATTGCCCATGTCGACACATCTCCTGAAGTGAGCGGAGCCAACGTCAAGCCGATAGTCCATAAGAATTATCAGGGTCAGGACATCGTCCTTCCCGACCGAAACGACATCATTATCAAGTTTGCCGAGAACCCGGAACTGGCCGAACAAATCGGCAATGACATTGTTACAGCATCCGGAACGACGCTTCTTGGCGCCGACAACAAATCCGGTGTTGCAGCCATCATGACAGCAATGTCCTATCTCATTGCGCATCCCGAAATTAAACACGGCGACATCCGCGTTGCCTTTACCCCGGACGAAGAAATCGGCGGCGGGACGGAGTATTTCGACATCAAGAAATTCGACTGCTACTGTGCGTACACGATCGATTCGTCGTCACGAGGCATGCTTGACACCGAGACCTTCAGTGCTGACGCCATGACGATTACGTTTGAAGGCCTCAACACGCATCCCGGCGACGCCTATCACAAAATGATCAATGCGATAAAGCTGCTTGCCGAGTTCATTGAAGCCCTTCCCAAAGACACGCTTTCTCCGGAAACGACGCGTGATCGCGAAGGCTTTGTGCATCCGACCGATGTGAAAGCGGGTGTCGATACGGCATCCGTCCAGTTTATTCTTCGCGACTTCAATGCCGACAATCTCGTCACACAGCGCGAACTTCTCCTCGAAACAGCCCGTAAAACGGTTGAAAACCATCCGGGTGCCGCCTTTACGTATGAACACCGCGAACAATACCGCAATATGAGTTCTGTTTTGGCCAGGTTCCCTCAGGTATCCGAAAATGCGGAACGCGCCATTCGCGAAGCCGGTCTTACCGTGAAGAAAATGGCTGTTCGTGGCGGTACGGACGGTTCTCAGCTTTCACTCAACGGCCTTCCGACGCCCAATATTTTTGCGGGCGAACAGAACTATCATTCGCGCTATGAATGGGTGAGTGTTCAGGACATGCTCAAATCGGCGGAAGTTATCGTTCGTCTGGCCATGATTTGGGCTGAATAAAAAGCCGCGTGCAGGCCCTGCATGTCCTGCCGCGCCCAAAATACAAATCATTGGCGGCTGTATGGCTTTGCCATAGGCCGCCAGGCACGCCGTAGCAAAGCTAGGCGCGCCCACTTACACGCCAAAACGCCTAAAAGATAAGGCGGTGTTTGAGCAGAACTTCGCGCTTCATCCCTGCCCCGCTTCTGACACTTCGCATGACGACGCCGGTTCCCGGGACAAAGAATCGCGTTTCACGGCCCTCTTCAATCGATCCAAAGATTTCGTAGGCACCGCCAAATGCGCCGCCGGGAACGACAACCGGTTCCTCATGACGTTTGCGCACCTCGTAGCGGAAATAGTTATCAGGAAGGCCGGCCGTGCTCCACTTCTGTCCGGTTTCGATGGGGAACAGAAAAATCGGCGTCTGCTTTGAAATATAGCCGAGAAGGTACCCAATGTTGTCGGCATTGTTTCGACAGTCACGAAGGCAAGGCACGATCATGTGAGGTGTCACCAGCCAGCCAAAACGCGACACATCCGGACCGTCAGCCCCCTGTTTCACGGGATCGGTCAGGGTTCTTTCAAAAGTCACGACCCAGAACCCCTGGCGATGAACGATATCGGTTATCATATCCGTCACGGTTACTTCACTTGCCTCATCCGGTGCGGCTGCTTCCTCACCGAGCGACTTTTCGACGCGATATGTCCAGAAATTCCCGACTTCAAGCGGCATTGGATAATGCTCGCTTGTGAGGAGATCGGTTTTGAGATGCATGCCGGCCTGAAGAAAGAGCTGCAGAGTTTTGTCCAGCTCGATTGGCTGCGCAATGCGCCACCCCTGTGGCGTTTTCACGATTTTGGGAATGCGGATTGTGAATATTTTGTCCGTGTCGATGAGTTCGATGCGGAGTTCATTACCCCAGTGCTGTACGAGTTCATCAAGTTCGGGATCGGCAATTTTTCCGGCCAGATTGCGTCCTTTTCCCAGCCTGAATTCAGAGAGCCTGAAACGAGAAGACAGACCGCCAATCGGTTCTTCCGCCTCGAGAGACGGCGCAAAATAAGTCCAGAGCGGCTCACTTTTTTTCCGAATATCCGCCGACTGTTTTTCAGCCGCATCGAGTTTCATGTGAATGAGGGTCGAGAGTTCACTGCCGGAAATAAACATATCCTCGTAGGTCTGGCGATCGTGATCGATGAGGGCATGAAAAAGAGCATATCCGAGGTCTTCGGGAGCGATATTGTGGATCGGAAGGGGTTCCTGTTCAGGTTCGACGGCTTCCTCGGGAGGCAGTTCGGTATAGATGAGAGGCCGCAAAGGCGGCTCGTTGCCGGACATGTGGCGTTCGCAGCCGCAAAAAGCGAGTCCTATGAAAAAAAATGCCAACAAAAAGCGCAGTTCGTGCATGAATTCGACTCGTTTCATTTGGCAAAAATGGCATCAATACGGGCGTCAAACCATTTATCGGCCCCTGGACAGCGATCGGCAGCCTGATGGACTTCGCGCACAAGTGCGAGGAGTTTTTCGCGAACCTGAGGTGAAAATTGAGAGGGTTTGAGTCCCGAAACAGCTCTCACGGCTGCCGGTTCATGAGCCATCACAATACGTCCCGAGGCAATTTCTTCACACGATGCCGTCAAAAAGACACGTTTCACCTCATTGAGCCAGTTAAACAGCGGCAAAATCCGAGACTCCGGCAAATAGCTCGGCTCGGCATCCGACGGCATGAGGCATTTTCGATACGCCTGCATGAGTTCGGGGCATGAATCAGCACGATTCATGACCGCCTCGATACCGTGCGCAATCGAGGCATACGTTTTTTCAGGAAGTCGAGCCGGTTCTACGGTCTGAAATCCAACAATGGCATCGTCACACAGTTTTCGAGGCACCTGGCGCATTTTTTCTGCCGCCGCAGCACACGATTCTACGGCAGCAACTGCCGAACATTCCGCGCCAAAAGCCTGAAGACCGGCCAGCGCCTCCGGGGTGGCTTCTTTATTTTTATTTAGGCTTGCATGAAGAGAAAGAAGAGAAAGCCGGTTTGCAAATGCATCCTGAACAGCGGGACATTTCGACGAAAGCGTCTTAAACTGCTGAAATTTCAGTTCAAATGCCTTCAAATCCTCCTGATTTCGGAGAAGCTTTGCGTCATTTGCGACCTGTTCAAACTCGGCATCTGAAATCTTATTGAGAGCCTGAAGTGTTTCATCACAGCTCGGAAGCTGTGAAGCGGCAATGACTTTGTCAAAAAAGGCCTCAAGCGATGTCTGGGCCATTGCACTGACAGAAAACATGCACGAAATGACAAGTGTCAGAATACAGGTCAAAACCTTTTTCATCTCGAACCCTCCTTGAAACACCTTACTGTTCAATGGTTGTTTTTCCGTCTTTGGTTACAAAGGCAATGGGAGAACCGTCCATACGAATGAAAAGATTCATTTCGGCAGGAGGCGTCATGAATTTTTTATAATTGAATGACTTCGTTTTTTTGGGCGGAAGAGTGGATTTGAGTTTTTCAAAATAAGGCTTCAAGTCACTGTCCGGCTTAAACCAGAGGGCCTGAAGCCCCTGATAAAAGATTGCGGACGGAAGGTCTTTGGAAGTGAAGTTCCAGGCTGAACACGAGATATCATTTTTAAGCTCAAAGTGTTCGGCCAGGCCGCGAACCATGGCGCAGTTGGCTTCCTGAACCCAAGATATTGCGAGTGGATTTTCGCGGGTCCAGGCCTCGTCAAAAGCCGTTAGTACAGGGGTTTTAAGGGCATTGGCGAGTGCGTCAAAGGCATCATTGGGTGGAAGAGAATGATGGACCTGACCATTTTCAAATCGAATCGAGAACTTGTATATAAAACTGTTTCCAATTTTGAACGTGTATCGGGCCGAAAGGTCACGACAGTCATTGCTTTTGGCCTGATTGCAAGCGACTTCCGGCAGTTCGAGTTTGCCAAAAAGGGACTCGATATGAGCGAGAGACGCACCGAACAGAGCATCTTCCCGGAATTTTTTATCGATGGAAACGAGGGGGGATTCGACGGGGTCAAATGTCATGTTTGGAAGAGTGACAGGTTTGTCAAACATGAGCATTGCAGCATTTTCACCGATTTTGAGAGAGCGTCTGGATGATGAGAGCAAATTCTCGAGAGCCGTACCGATTTTTCCGTTGATCTGGAGGTAGGATTTTCCGTCGACGATAACATTAAAAGGTGCGGCATGAAGGCAGTCGGATGCCGATACAATCACATATTTTTTCTGAAGGTGTTCGAATTCGAGTTTAAAGAGCGGCATATCGTCGCGAAAACGACAAGCGTACATTCCATCCGAAGGAATGAGTTCATCGGAGATGGCCGCAAAGAGTTCGTCTAAAGCAAGCGCTGTCTCATTTGAGACCGGTTTGTGGTTGATCTGCCAAGATTTTTCGCCGGACTGAGGATTGCTAAAGTGTTTCCATTCGGCATAGACATTTTTTTGAGCCGAGCCGGGGAACAGTTTGACAAAAGAGACGGTATCCTGAGGGATGAGATCGAGCACAGGCGCGGCAGGTTTATCGGGTTCAGGGGCGGGAGCCGGGGGCTGAGGAGAGGCACAGCCGACAATAAACATCAACAAAATCAAAGCGTTTTGTATAAATTTCTTCATTTTATTTCATGTGTTCAAAGACCTGATGAATGAGGTCAGGCAGGTCGGGATCATATTTTCTAGCCGCATCGGCGCAAATGGAAAAAACGAGAAGTTTGCCTGAAGCAGGAAGAATTTCGAGGGCACATTTTCGTTCAACCCCATCTTCCATTCCGGCAAAAGAGGCGCGATAGAAATGAAGCGCAGGGCATTTTGACTTGCCACATTTAGCTTTTTCAGAGGACTGAACCATTTGAGCGGAAGTGCCCAAATTTTGAGCCACGGACTGAATGATTTCATCTGAGACGTTTTTTTCATCAAGATTTTTATTGAGTTTAAAGAGATCGATATTGATGACAGCCGGTCTTGGATTTCTTGTTTCAGTCACGACAAGTCTTTGGTCTTGTTCCTGAACTTCCCAGAGGAAAGGAAGTGTAAATTCACCGAGATTTTTGGAAACAAAAGGCTGATTAATCTGAATAGCCGTTACATCGTCCTGAGCAGGTGTCGAAGGCGGATTGTCGGGAGTTTGAGCGGCTGCGAGAGCCGGCAAAAAGATCGAAACAAGGCCGGCAAAGCAAATCAATTTTTTCATGTCTGGGACTCAAAAGTAGTATTGAACCAAAAGGGAAAAGCGAAACTAGAAAGAAAAAGAGAGGGAAGCGGAAACATCCTGGGAAGAAACAGAGACGGCGGGCACGACGAGAGAAGCCTGACTGTTGCCATTATGTCCGATGATACCGAGGCGTTCAAGGATGAGCAGCGTTGCCCCGCCAGCAAGTGCAGTAATCCCGAGGCCTGTAAGAACGCCGCCTGCGGCAAGTTTGGAATCATTTCGTTCGTAAGCATCAAAATCGTTGAATACGACGGCTTTGTGTGCAGTACCGACGAGACTGATGCCAATAATTGAAAACAGGAGACCGCCGCCTGCCGCGCCGACGCCAGTCCAAAAAAGGGGGCCTACATTATCCAGACGAACGGAATTATCCGGTGCATCCTGTGTCATGACGCGAGAAGATGTCTGTGTTGTGACATTTTGAACCTGTGAGGAAGCTGTCAGCCTGTCAGATGAGTCATCAGGGACAACGACAGATTGCTTCGATGATGCACCTGCCCCACTCGCGGCATGGAGGTCGAATACGACGGATGTCGGATTTTTACCCGTTTTTGCATCAATTGTCCGGGTTTCTGCACTGTAATTATCGGCGGTCACAGTCACAATATGTTCGCCGGCATTGACTTCAAAGACATCGTTACAAGGCACTATTTCGGCGCGATCGATAGAAACCATGGCATTTTCAGGGATGCACTTGATATCGAGTTTAGCCTTACGGCGACCGCAAATTTCGACGAGTTCATCGATTTTATCTTTGACTTTTTCTGCATTTTCAACCGAACCGATTGCGTATTCTCGGTAATAAACGAGTGCGAGATTGCAGTTTCCCATCATGTGATAGCATCGAGCGATGTTATACGTGATGTCAGGATGAGCCTGAATAAGTTTGGCCTTTTCAAAAGCGACAATAGCCTTCTGGTACTGAGACGGGTCTGATGCACCGGCCTTGTAATATGCAATGCCCTCGTTCATGAGATGCGTGAATTCATCTTCATGTTCATCGGCCATGGCCTCGGTAACGGAAAAGCAAAGGGGAATGCAAAGCATTCCCGCCAAAATAAAACGGCAAAATCGTTTTGACATATTAAGCTCAAAGACCAGAAAAAGCATTGAATCAAAACTCGCCGCCCCGGCCGAAAGCCGGGGTGGGTGACAGCAATTTACAGATGGTTATTTAGCGAACTTTCCGCCGCAGGAAGTCATCGTTATGCGAGGAGCCTGAGGATTGACAAGAGCCTCTGCTGAGAAACAGGCCTGTTGTTTTTTGACGTACTCAAGGATGACTTCTTTGACGATCGGGCCTGCGTCAAGGAGCTGAGCTGAGTTAAAGCAACCGGCATGATCGTCACCGCCTTTAAGCATAAAATCACTTATCGCCAGTTTGTATTTTTTGTCGTAATCGATGGGCGAACCGTTGATAAGAGTGCCCTCGCAGAGACAGTTATTCTCCCAATTTTCGATGTTTCCATCGCCATTGATGTCATCGGGATTCTTGCAATTTTCCTCAACAGCGTACTGGATGCCTGCGACCTGAGTTGTTCCATGTTTCATGGTCGAAGCCAGTTTAAGCATACGAACGACATCAGCCCCGGAAAGCTCAACGAGCTGCAGGTAATTATCGAAAGGCATCAAAGCATTGAGTGTTTCGCGGTATAAATCGCCTTTGGGAACATCAATGCGAATGCCGCCGGTATTGATAACCGCTATATCAGCCTGCTCATAATAAGCTCGCATTGAATCGGTCATAAGATTTCCGAGAGCACTCTCGCCGACCGAAACGCGTTTCATCATTTCAGCGACGCAACCAACGCGTTCACACCGGTTATTCGTCATGGCACTTTCATATTTTTCAATGATATCGATGCCTTTCTGACTCGGCATGAGGGTAACGCCGCCGACATCAATCGGCTTGAGTTCCGGTCTCGTCTGGCCGCAGGCGACATCCAAGGGCTCATGAGAAAGAACATGTTTTTTAATCGAATCGATATCGACATGAAGTCCGTCCTTGTCACCATGGAGCGTGAGCGAAGTCACAACCCGGCCATTGGATGCGGACTGAATGACAGGCAATCCGTTTTGAACAGCCGTAAAATTGGTATGCGAATGCCCGGTGATAAAAAGACCGACGTGTTTGAGAATATCATCGGGAAGCGCAAGGATTTCGGCGACTTCTTCTGTAAAAGGAACATCGGTAAAGACAGCGCCGAACTCAAATTTCTGTTCCGGAAGGCCATTGATATGAGCATCGACGATGATGAAATCCGGATTTTGAGAAACGACTTCGGGAATGACAGTTTTAAGCGTTTCCGCGGGCGATCTGAATTCAAGCCCGACGACATGAGAAGCCAGTGTCGCGACGACAGTTTCCGGTGTCAAAAGGCCGATGACAGCAATCCGATAGGGGCCTTTCCGGATGATGGTATATGGCTTTACGGCGTCAAAAGGCCATGATGCATCAACAGCGTCAGGAGCAGCGACGACATTGGCATTGACCCAATTAAACTGGCTGGCTTCAACGACTTCACGAAGAGCGCCTCGAACATCAGAATAATTCTTTCCGGCACCGTAATCGAACTCGTGATTGCCGTATGTGGCGACATCAATGCCGAGAGAATTCATCACATCAACCATGCCCATCCCCTTGGCTTCATTAAAGGACATGGCACCTTGAAACATATCGCCGCCGTCAACGAGAAGGGACAACCCGTCACCTTTTGCATTTTCAACAGCTGCCATGAACACGGGAAGGCCACCAAGAGCTGATCCGTCTTTTTGAACGGCTTCATAAATGCTGGAATGGAAATCACTCCAGGAAACGACAGTGACATCGGGATACTGAATCTGAGCAGAAGGCGCTTCTACGGCAGTCTTTTGAGAACCGGCACAACTGACAAATGTGAAAGAAACAAAGGCCATCCCCGCCAATAATAAATTATTTGTCATTCCAAAACTCCCTATCAAGCCCAAAAGAGGCGTTTCAACCTTCTTTAAGCTCCCCAAAACATAATATTGCAGTGGACATATCTCACAATAGTCCAATCAATCCCGTCCCAAATATTTGAGAAGAGCACAAGGAAAAGCTTTCCATAATATTATGGCCGGTACATTGAGACCAAAACCTAACAGATGCATAAAACAAGCGCTTGTATTTGTCAGTTTAAAAAGGTCAAATTTGAACAAAAAAGTCACGATTACAGCTGCGTACTGTTGCGGTTGACTATTCAAGAGAGATGCACCGTTACTACTCACCGGGGCTCTGCCCCGAACCCCGCTGGGGCTTTGCCCCTGTCCTCAGTTCGCAATATGAAATGCACTTCGTTTCCCGAGCCTGTCGGCTCTCCAACTCGTTCATTTCATTTGCTCACTGGGCTCTGCGAT
>JAZRVP010000277.1:0-8061 GCA_045599245.1 Myxococcota bacterium | reverse complement strand
CAGAAAATGCAGAGAGCCGGGCGGTGGGGCCCCGGCGGGGGAACAATTGTAAGGCAGCCCCAAATGCTAATACCAACCTAAAATATTGCGGATTCTTAAGGGCTCAGCCCTTAAGCGGGGTTCGGGGCAGAGCCCCGACTGTAACAAATCGCATCCACAATGCATTGAGAAAACTTGCTTCATTCCTGTTCATGGCGTAAAAAGACGGTTTTTTGGCCGCTAAAATTCGGCCTTTTGTCCTTTTAATTCCAACAGGAAACAGAATATGCAGACAGGTTTGATACAAAAACTCAGTCCCAGGCTCAAAGGGGCTCAGCGCCGTCATCTTCGCGGACTCGCTCATTCCCTAAAGCCCATCGTTCAAGTGGGACAGCAGGGCGTCACCGATATGGTCATCAACCAGCTCAATATTGCCCTTTTTGACCACGAACTCGTCAAAGTCAAAATCAATAACACCTACGAAGGAACCATTGAAGATGCTGCCATTGAACTGACAAAATGCACCGAGAGCGCATGCGTTCAGCAGATCGGACACATTCTTCTCTTCTATAAAGCAAATCCTGACGAACCCAAAATCTCCCTCAATCCCGCAAAAGAGGCCTGAAATGCTTCGAATTTGTGTGGATGAACAGTGGCCGAATGCACGCCAGATTCAGCGCGTTGCCGACATCATTCGTGAAGGCGGACTCGTCGTCTATCCAACCGATACAATCTACGGTCTCGGCTGCGATATGATGCAGAAAAAATCCGTCGAGCGCGTCTATCAAATGAAGGGTAAAAATCGAAAACATCCCCTCTCGTTTATTTGCCCGGATTTGAAAAATATCGCGCGCTATGCCGTTGTATCGAATGTCGCTTATCGCCTCATGAAGCGCATACTGCCCGGCGCATACACGATCATTCTGCCGGCTTCACGGGATGTTCCGCGCCTCATGATCAGCAAAACCGCAACCGTCGGCATCCGTGTTCCGGCTCATCCCGTCACTAAAATGCTCGTTGACTGCCTCGAAAATCCCATCATTACGACGTCGGTTCCCTCGCCGGAAGACATGCAGTTTAGCGATCCCGAAGAAATTGCTCATCGCCTTCCTTACCTCGATGCCATTATCGACTGCGGTCTGATTGCACCCGAACCCTCGACCATTATCGATCTCACAACCGATACACCTCGACTCATCCGTCAGGGAAAAGGTCCTCTCGATCAAATCCCGGAACTCGTCATTGAAGAAGACGACATTGATTGATTGTGTTTTTTGAGGGATTTTGGCGGGGGGATGTGTCCCCCCGCGCGTCTATTGGCAAAGCCAATACGACGCTCCCCCCTCAATAGGGCTTATTGCAGTTCATATCGATCGACGATACAACAGGTACCGTCAAGACGACAAATAATGACATGCGCCTTTTCTTCGATACGTTCGTCTTCATTTATGCACTTTGCTGACCATTGAATGCCGTCAACGAGGACTTGGCCGCGTTCCCCCGGTTCAATGATCGATGTCACGGTTCCGACTTTGCCCTCAACACCCTCACTGATATTTTCCTGCAGGAGTTTTTTCGGGTCATTTTTATCGGCACGTATTTTTTTGTACGTGGCACCAAAGAGTCCGCCCGTGACAACAACGGCAACGATGAGCTGAAGCCATACCGGAGCTCCGACGCAGGCTATCAAACACGCAACAATGCAACCGGCAACAGCCCAAATGCTGACTGTTGCCACGGTGACCAATTCAATAACGAGGAAAATAATAGCCACTCCAAACCAGATAATTGCCGGCAGATTGGCCATGATAAATTCCATGATAAGCTCCGATTATTTCAGAAGGCTGTGAACGGCACTTGTTATGCCGGCAATACCCTGGAGATCCGACGGAATAATGATCTTGGTGGCCTGGCCGTTGGAGGCCTGGACGAGGGCATCGTAAGCTTTCATTTTGAGAATGGCTTCGCTCGGCTGTGCGGCATTAATCACGCGAATGGCTTCGGCTTCAGCTTCGGCAGCTTTAATGCGGACGGCTTTTTCGGCATCAGCACGAAGAAGCGCAGCTTCGCGTTCGGCTTCGGCTTGTTTGACGAGGGCAATGCGAGTCGCTTCGGCTTTGAGCGTCGCGGCATCACGGGCGGCTTCGGCATTGAGGCACTGAACCGCTTTGTTCTTTTCGGCGTCCATAATGGCTGACTGCTTTTCGGCTTCAGCACGGATAAGCATTTCGCGTTTTTCGCGATCGGCTTTCATCTGGCGTTCCATGGCGTCCATAATATTGCGAGGCGGCGTGAAGTTTTTAATCTCAACTCGGGTCACTTTGATGCCCCATTTGTCCGTCGCTTCGTCCAGTGAACGCGTCATCTGTTTGTTGATGGAGTCGCGGCTGCTCAGACATTCCTGAAGTTCCATTTTGCCGATGATGTCGCGAAGCGTTGAAATGCAAAGTGCCGTCATACCGGCCGCTGCATCGTTGATACCGTATGTGTATTTTTGCGGATCAAATACACTGAAGAAAATAAAGGAATCGGCTGTAATCTGAACGTTATCTTTTGTGATGACGTTTTGTGGCGGAACGTCATAGCTCAATTCGCAGATGGGGACTTTTTTGCGAACTGAATTGAAAATAGGGGCAACAAAATGAAAACCGCTGTCGAGGGTTCTGTCATAGCGGCCTAAATGTTCGACAACCCAGCGCTGTGCCTGCGGTACAATGCAAACACCCTTGATAAAATAACCAATAAAAACAGCGACAAGGAAAAGAATTACAACGATTCCGAACGTCATTATTACAGCCTCCTTAAAAAAGAAAAAATTCTCATCTCGAGAATACACTTTTCATCAATACCATAAAAAATGCAGGTTAATAAAGAAAAAGAGAAAAATAAGGATAAGGGCAGTTACTGGCTCACCCAGGGACCTTCTGAACAAAATGATAATTTAAGGAAGTAATTGTCGAGAGCCGGGGGGCCGGCGAGGAATATTTGGTGAAGAAAAGCCTTTTTTTGACATTTGTTAAAGCAGGCATAAAGAGAAGAGCGTTTCTGGCCGCCGCAGCGCGATACGGCCGGCCTTTTATTTATATCGATGTTAAGCCGCAGCGCGACACGGCCGTCAGCAGCAGTTATCATGCACGATCCTTTATCCGCTTTTCATCATGCCGCCGTCTTTGGACTCGGTGGTTCCGGTCTGGCCGCAGCCAGACTCCTCGCTTCTTTCAACAAATCCATATACGCCTCCGATTCCGCCGATGAATCAAAGCGACAGGAATTTCTCGACAAACTCCCGCCAAATACCGAACTCGTCCTCGGAAAGAATGAAATTGGAACGGCCGATATCATCGTAACAAGCCCCGGTCTCGAGCCTTCAACCCCCATCTTTGCCGAGGCTAAAGCCCGCAATGTCCCCGTTATTGCTGAACTTGAACTCGCTTTTCTCGCTACAGAACGCCCGATTGTTGCCATTACCGGCACCGATGGAAAAACCACCACGACGACACTTACCTCCCATCTTCTCAATGCCTGCGGCGTGAAGAATCATACCGGCGGCAACGTCGGCATTCCCCTTTCTTCGGTCGTCATGGATCACGATGATGACGACTGCTTCGTCGTCGAAACAAGCGCATTTCAGCTTTGTTTTTGCCCGAAATTCGGGGCTCATGTCCTCATTGCAACCAACATCGCTGAAGACCACAGCGAGTATTTCAAAGGGGACTGGGGGGCTTACGTCGAGACGAAGAGAAAACCGCTCGCGAATATGTCGGCGGATGATTTTGCGCTCTTGAATGCCTCCGATCCGGAGATGCGCACATGGGATCGATATACGAAAGCCAAACCGGTTTGGTATGGTGCGAAAAAGGCCGATATTCCTGAAGAAGCGACGCATTTTGCTTATGTCGATGGCGATCGACTCGTGTTCTGCTTTGGCGGAAAAACATATAAACTCATGCGTTCACAGATTGGCCTTCGCGGCGAACACAACATGATGAATGTGATGGGGGCCGTTCTGTCGTGTCTTTGCATGGGGTGTGATTTCGAGGCCGTATCAGCTGCGCTCCCCAGTTATGTGCCGCCGGCGCACAGAATTCAGACGATTTGTTCGCATGAAGGCGTTGAATTTATCGATGATTCAAAAGCAACAAATCCGCATGCCGGAATTGCGGCACTTCACACGATTGATGAACCGACGGTTTTGATCGTGGGGGGCGTCGACAAGGGCCTGTCACTGACCGAATGGATCGATTTGATGAAGAAAAATGTGCGTCACATCATGGTGATTGGCGCGTTGACGGAACGTTTTTGCCGGGAGGCGCGTCAGCGCGGACTTGGCGATTTGCTCCACTGCATTGATACGCTGGAAAATGCGGTCAGAGAAGGTTACGAGCTGGCCCGGAGGGATGGCTGCCGGGTCGTGATGCTCTCGCCGGGATGTTCGAGCTATGATATGTTCAAAAGCTATGGCCAGCGCGGGGATGTGTTTGCCAAAACCGCTCGTGAAATTGCCGAAAGCTGACGGATTGGCGGCGGTTTTGGCCGCTCACATAAAAAGATTGCCCTGCGTATGACAATAGCAGGGCAGACGGGCCGTATCCGTCAGGATAGGCCCGTTTTCTATAACCAGACAGGAAAAAACATGAAGTTAAGACCGATGATTGTCGCCGTGGAAGGGATCGACGGGGCAGGAAAATCGACGCAGATACCGCATATTTCGGCGTGGTTTGAGCGGCACGGTTTCCGGACGTGCGAGACGTATGAACCGACGCGGGGTCCAATAGGGCTGCAGATTAGGACGTCGCCCGTCAGGCTCACGCCGGTGCGCGAACGGGAACTTTTTGTCCAGGACCGGAAACAGCACCTCGACGAATGCATGAAACCCGCAATGCAGCGCGGTGAAATCGTCATTACTGACCGGTATTTTTACAGCTCAATGGCGTATCAGGGGACGCGTGACGATGCGTTTGACCATGCGCCGACAGACGACGACCTGGCCGGACTGCAGGCTGCCATACACGATGAACACCGCCAATTTGCGCCGGAAGCCGATGTCTTGATTTATTTCAGGCTGGATGTTGACAAGGCATTGGAACGCATGCGATGTGGCCGCGAAAGCCTCGATCCGTTTGAAAACAGACGCAATCTGGAGCGCGTTGCCGCCGCATTTGAACGCGTCGTCAAAGGGCACGAATGCGTGATTGAAATCGATGCGACCCGGGCACCGGAGGATGTCACACGCCAAATCAATGACAAGCTGGATGCCCTGTTTGTTGACGGATAAAGCCCATGATAGTGAGTGAAGAAGGACGGCTCGATGCCGTGATTGCCGCGTTTGTGACGGACAGAAGCCGGGCACAGATAAAACGAGCCATTGACGAGGGCCTGATTTCTGTCAATGGGGCGGTTTGTACGAAAGCGAGTTTGAAGGTTAAGGCTGGTGACTCGATTGAATGGGAACTGCCTCAAAGCGTTGATTTAAGCCATCCTGCGGGGGAGGAAGGAATCGCATTCACGATTCTTTTTGAAGACGAATATCTGTATGTCATCGACAAGCCTGCGGGACTGGTCGTACACCCCGGTGCGGGACATCTCGAGGGCACTCTTGTGAATGGGCTTCTGGCGCGATATCCCGATTTGGCAAAGGTCGGGGAACCCGACAGGCCGGGGATTGTGCACCGCCTTGATGCCGAGACGAGCGGCCTTCTGCTCGTCGCAAAACGCCAGGATGCTTACGAAAAATTGACGGAAATGTTCGCAAGACACGACGTGCACCGGCAGTACTGGGCGATTTGTTTGGCACCCAAACTCCCGGATTCCGGCCGGTTTGATACGCCATACGGACGTCATCCGACGCAGAGAATCAAGTATTCGTCGAAGTTTGAGTCGGAGAAAAGGGCTGTGACAGATTATCGCGTGATCGAACGGACCGAAAAAGGATTTGCACTCGTGACGTGTCGGCTTCACACGGGGCGAACGCATCAGGTCCGCGTGCATTTGAGCGATCATCATTCGCCGATATTGAGCGATCCGCTGTATGCACCGTCGCCTCTTGCCCATCATAAGGCAATGTCGCGGCTGGCACTTCACGCCGGAAAACTTGTCTTTGAACACCCGATGACGCATGAAAATATGACATTTATCTCGCCGATACCGGCCGATTTTAGCCGGGCTCTCGACGTGTTGGGACTCCATTTGCCGTATTAAATTTATGAAAAAAGAATCGATATCGACATTGGGCGTGGTTGTTCACGATGTACAGCGGATGGCTGTGATTGCGAATGTGCTGCGGAAATTTGGATTTGGCAATCTGGTTCGCGCCATTCGATACAGTCTGGCCTCGGATTTTGACTCGTCGCGAGAGATTCTGGAGACGATGCGCGAACAGTCGGATGATTTGGCTGTCAATCTGAGGGCGGCCATCGAAGAGCTCGGGACGACATACATCAAATTGGGACAGATGCTATCGACGCGATACGATTTGCTGCCGATGAACATCATTCGGGAACTCGAAAAGCTCCAGGATTCGTCGCCGCATATTCCGTTTGATACCGTCGAGGCGATATTGAACGAGGCGTATGGCGATTATCACGATTATTTCGAGTCGATCGTGGAGGAACCGATTGGCGCGGCGTCGATTGCACAGGCACATCGTGCGGTTCTCAAAGACGGAACCCATGTGGTCATCAAGGTTCAGAGACCGAACCTTCTGCCCCTGATCCGCAGCGATATCGATATTTTGTATATGGGCGCGCGTGCACTCGATCGAACGATTGAAGAAATCTCGTATTTCAATCTGCCGTCTCTCATCCGGGAGTTCGAACAGTCAGTCGTGTCAGAACTGAATTTTCATCATGAACAGGCGAATATTGAGTATTTTGAGCAGAAATATTCGCATCATGACATGGTCGTATTTCCGACGCCTAGCAAGGAATTGACGCGAGACAACATTCTCGTGATGAAAGAAATCGAGGGAAAAAAGATTACGACGATCGAGCCGGATACGCCGGAAGCACACAAGATGTCGGATGCCATTCTCGATATGGCGTTTGATATGGTTTTTAGAGAGGGCGTGTTTCACGCGGATCCACATCCTGGAAACGTATTTGCGACGCCGGATAATCGGATTGGACTGCTTGATTTTGGCCTGGTTGGACGATTTTCAGAGCGGCAGAGGTCGGTTTTTACGCGCATTGTACTGGCGGTTCACGTGGGAGACTGTGCCGTGATTGCGCGGTCTTTGTTGAGCCTCGGGCATCCGACAAAACGCGTGATTTTGAGCGATTTGGAGAATGAGATTGCGTGTATTTTGCAGAAATATAAACTGAGTTCACTCCAGGATGTGGATTTGGCGTCGTTTGCGACGGATTTTGTTTCTGCGGGACAAAAGTTTGCGGTCCAGATACCGTCGGAATTTACGGATGCCATACGAGCACTCATCAATATCGAAGGCATCATCCAGTACCTGAATCCGCATTTGGATATTTATGAGACGTTGTCGTTGTTTTCCGGCAAGCTGATGTCGGACTGCATGAACCAGAAGGATTTGAAGAATCAGTTGTTGCAGGCGGGCCTGAATGCGTTGGAGTTTGGTCATTCGGTGCCGTCGCAGGTGACGCAGATCATGCAGGATTTAGAGCATGACGGGATCGCGATACGCCAGTCGTCGGAATACACAAAACCGCTGGAAGACGCGATCAACGGGCTTGCGACGCGATTGAGTATGAGTCTGATGATCATCGGGATTGTGATTGTTCTGGTTTTGTTTAATCCGGAAAAAACGGTGTGGATCGATGTGGGGCTGATTGTTTCATGTGTCTGGATTGTCGTTTTGTTTGTATGGCATTATCGAAGTCGGGCGATTCGCAGGAAGATACGAATCAATCCGATGTTGTCCCGCATGAAACGCCGGAAGAAATGGTTTTAGGTTACTATATAGCAGTCGGGGCTCTGCCCCCGTCCTCAGTTCGCAATATGAAATGAACTTCATTTCCCGAGCCTGTCGTCTCTCCAACTCGTTCATTTCATTTGCTCACTGGGCTCTGTGGTTTTCGCCATTCACTGGATGGCGAAAATCCTCGGCCCCCCGCC